>JBKPFG010000093.1:0-6679 GCA_046728735.1 Actinomycetota bacterium | reverse complement strand
GGGCTGGCGACACATGGCCTCGCCCTTGGGGATCTTCGGCATCTCCTACTGACCCACATCCACCTCGACCATGCCGGCGCAGCGGGCGTTCTCTCTCGCCTGAACGGGCGGCTGAAGATCCACGTCAGCGAGCTCGGCGCGTCGCACCTCGTGGATCCCAGCCGCCTGGAGCGCAGCGCGCGCCGTCTCTACGGCGAGGACTTCGACCGGCTCTGGGGCGAGCTGGCGCCGGTGGCGGAGGACAGAATCGAGCTCGTGGGTGACCGCGTGCTCGGGCTCGAGGCCTGGCCCACCCCCGGGCACGCCTCGCACCACGTCTCCTTTCTCGCGCGGGACGGGTCGTGCTATGCCGGCGACGCCGCCGGGGTGCGCATTACGCCGTCGTCCTTCATCGCCCCCGTCGCTCCGCCTCCGGACATCGATCTCGAAGCCTGGGAGCGTTCGCTGGACGAGATCGCCGCTCGGCGGCCGGAGCGGCTCTGCCTGCCCCATTTCGGGGTCGTCGCCGAACCGCAGGAGCACCTCGCGAACATGCGAGAACGCCTGCGGGAGTGGGCCGAGCGGGTCCGGTCTGGGGCGACCGAGGAGGAGTTCGTCGCCGCCGCGGAAGCCGAGCTGTCCGCCGTCGTCGAGCCGGAAGCCGCCGCCCCATACACGGAGGCCGGCCCGTTCTGGCAGTCCTATGCGGGTCTTCGCCGCTACTGGGACAAAAGGGTGGCGCAGACAGCTGCCGGTTGATCTACCGTGAAGCGATGCGGAAGCTCATCGGGGTCGCGGGGGGCTTGACGGCTGCGTGCGTACTCGGTCTCGCCACACCGCCCGAAGCCGGGGCCGCGAAGTTGGTCCCCGTGGCCGGCTTCAACTCGCCCACGTACGTCACTGCGCCCCGCACCGCGAGGCCGGGTACTCTCTTCGTCGTCGAGCGCGACGGGCGCGTGATCCGCTACTACCGCGGCAACCGGCGCGCGTTCGCCGACATCAGGGGCCGGGTGGGGTGCTGCGCCGGCGAACGGGGGCTGCTCTCGATGGCGTTCGATCCGGCCTGGGCCACCAATCGGCGCGTCTACTTCTTCTACACGAACAACGACGGCGACATCGTGATCACCCGCTTCAGGGCGAACTCGAGCGGGACGCAGATCGTGAAGTCGACGTCGCACCGCATGCTCCTCGTCCATCACCGGACCTACTCGAACCACAACGGCGGCCAGCTCCAGTTCGGGCCCGACGGAAATCTCTATGCCGGCACGGGTGACGGCGGGGGCGGCTGCGATCCCTTCGAAGCCGGCCAGAACCTCTCCAGCAGGCTCGGCAAGATCCTTCGCATCAACCCGGCGACCGGCAACGCGAGCATCTTCATGTACGGCGTTCGCAACCCCTGGCGCTTCTCGTTCGACCGCAAGACGGGCGACTTCTGGCTCGGTGACGTCGGTCAGGGGACGCGAGAGGAGGTCGACCACCGCACCCGCGCCCAACTCGACGACCGCTGGAACGCGGGCTGGGACGTGCGCGAGGGGAACGTGAGCGCGACCGCGAGCGGCTGCGACGGCGCCGGGCTCAACTCATCTTCGCCGCTCGTCAATCCCTTCAGCGTCTATGGGCACACGGGCGGGAATTGCTCGATCACGGGCGGCTACGTCTATCGCGGCCACCAGTTGGGGATTCACGGGTGGTACATCTTCGGGGACTACTGCACGGGCATCATCTGGCGCGAGCGGCGCGGCTCGGACGGCCGCGTGCACCGCACGATGATCACCGACTCCTCGCTCAACATCTCCTCGTTCGGCGAAGGCGTGAGGGGCGAGGTCTTCGTGTGCGACCTGGGCGGCACCGTGTATCGGCTCGCACCCTCGTAAGCTTCGTCGTTTGCGCTACCAGTTCGTCGACTGCCGCTGGGAGCTTGGCCGCCCGGAACGTGGGCGGGAGCTCTACCTGGCCGGTCACGTTCCCGGAGCGTCGTTCCTGGACGTCGAGCGCGACCTCTCCGCGCCGCCGGGCGGCGCGCAGGGGGGACGACATCCGCTGCCGTCCCAGGACGACTTCGCGCGCGCAGCCGGCTGCGCCGGGATCGGGCCGGACACGTTCGTCGCCGCCTACGACCAGGGGATGACCGGGGGCGCCGCGCGGCTCTGGTGGCTTCTGCGGCATTTCGGCCACGAGGAGGTGGCCGTGCTCGCCGGTGGAATCGACTCGTGGCTCGGGCCGCTTCGAAGCGGGGAGGAGGAGATCGAGCCGGCCGAGTTCCTCGCACGCCTGAAGGAGGACGACACCATCTCGGCGGAGGAGTTGGCGGCGAGCCTCGGCCGCAAGGGGCTGGTGGTGCTGGATGCCAGGGCGCCCGAGCGCTTCCGCGGCGAGCAGGAGCCGATCGACCCGGTGGCGGGGCACATCCCGGGAGCCCGCAACCTTCCCTATGCCGTCCTCGAATCGGTCCCCGACGACCTGGTGGGGACCGAGGACGAGGTCGTCGTCTACTGCGGGTCGGGGGTCACCGCGTGCGTTGACATCCTCGTCCTCGAGCGTGCGGGCGTCCGCGCGAAGCTCTACCCCGGCTCCTGGAGCGAGTGGTCGTCGCGAGGGCTCGCCGTCGAACGTGGCTGAGGCCGGTATCCGTCCCGCTGCCGAGGCCGACATCGAGCCGGCGTACTCCGTGCTCGAGGCATGCACGCTGGGGCCCTGGTTCGAGCTCGGCTTCGAACAGTTCCGCGACTGGTGGTGGCGCTCCTATGCGGGCATCTGGGTGGCCGAAGAGGATGGAGTCGTCGGCTACTCCGCCGCTCGAGCCGAGAGCGTCGAGGCGTACGTCCTCCCGGACTTTCGCCGGCGTGGAATCGGCTCGCGTCTTCTGGCGGAGGCCGAAAGGGCCGTCGAGGGCCCGCTGGTCGAGGCGACGACGAGGAGGGACGAGCCCGCGGCGGCGCCCTTCCTCACCGGCCGCGGCTACGAGCACGGCTACGAGACCTGGGTCATGCAGCGGGAGCTCGACGAGGCGATTCCGCCGCCGACGTGGCCCGCCGGGCTGTCTCCGCGCACCTTTCGAATCGAGGAGGCCGAGGAGGTGAAGAAGCTCCTCGACCTCGCGTACGCCGAGGAGCCGGACTTTACGAACAGGCCCTTCGAGGAGTGGAAGAGCTTCATGCTCGGGGATCCGAGCTTCGATGCCGAAAGCTGGTTCCTCGTCGAGGCGCCCGACGGCTCGCTGGCGGCGGCCGCGCTGAACTGGAAGGAGGGCTTCGTCAAGGACCTCGTCGTCAACCCGGGTTATCGCCGCCGCGGCCTCGGCGCAGCGCTCTTACAACACGTCTTTCGTCATTTCGCCGCCCGGGGCGTGGAACGGGTCACCCTGAAGACCGATTCCCGCAACACCTCGCAGGCCTGGCGGCTCTACGAGCGCCTCGGGATGCGAACGATCCGGACGCTCGACGACTGGCTCAAGCGGCGCTAGCCGGCCGAGGAGTCGGACTGCCAGAGGGAGAAGTCGTTTCCCTCCGGATCCTTGCAGGCGGCGAACCAGCCCATCCCGGGAACGGGCGCCTTGTCCTCGACCTTCCCTCCGAGCTCCTTGACCTGGCCGAGGGCCGAGTCGATGTCGTCGACTCCGAAGTAGACCTTCAGGCCGCTCGCCTCCGAGTCGGACGGGAACACCGCGGCCCCCTGGCCCTCGCCGAGATCAGACATCCGGTAGTCCATCTCCGGCATCGGCTGTGAGAACTGCCAGCCGAAGAGGCCCTCGTAGAAGCTCTGCGCCCGGTCGGCATCCCCGGCCGGGAACTCGACGTGCACCACGCGCGCTGCCATTCGATTGCCTCCTTGCTCGTGATCCTCTCGATTCCGACGAAGTCTGGCACGCGGGGTTAGCGGGCCGGGTCAGACTTTTCGCGCCTGCCGGCTCCCGCTCTCAAGCTAGGCCGCCCGGCGGCTTGGAGATCATTCTTTCGATTGGCTAGACTCGGTTGGCGAGGCGACGCGAATTGAGCCACCGCGAAACCGAGCATTTGCGTGTACTGATCGCGAACGAGCGCAAGGATCGCTTGGCTCTCGTCGCGCCGATCGTTGCCTCCCTAGGGCACGAGGTGATCGCGCGCGAGATCGACGTCGAGGACGTCGGAGCGGTGACAGCCAGGGAGCGGCCGGACGTCGCGCTCGTGGGGCTCGGGGAAAGCTCCGAGCACGCGCTTCACTTGGTCGAGAGGATCGTCCAGGAGTCCGCGTGCCCGGTGATCGTTCTCATCCATGCGCCTGATCCCGAGTTCGTCAAGGAGGCGTCCAAACGCGGCGTCTTCGCCTACATCACGGACGCCGATGCGCGAGATTGGCAGAGCTCGATCGACATCGTGCTGCGTCGCTTCACGGAATACCACGATCTCGAAGGTGCATTCGGGCGCCGAGCGATCACCGAGCGGGCGAAAGGAATCCTGATGGAGCGCCACTCGGTCGACGAGCCCACTGCCTTCGAGATGCTGCGTGAGCACTCGCGATCGACGAACCGAAAGCTCGTGGACGTGTCCTCTGCCGTCGTAGATGGGCACCGCTTGCTGCCCAAGCAGCCGCACGTTCCTTCCTAGATCTTCCGGGTGTGCGCGTTTGGGCGCGGCCTCCACCTTCATGCGGCGATGTCTGCTGGGATTCTCTGGTGCTTGCGAGCCGGGTGAGCTACACTCCGAACGTGTGCCGGCCGAGAGTCCCGCCGGCTCGCGCGTCCGGCCTTCGCCCCTGGCGGACAGCTTGAACCGACTCTAGACCCGGTCGGAAGCAGAGTTGTCGTGCCCATGCAAGGAGGCGTTGTGGCCGAACGAGCATTTAGCTACGCCGGAAACGGAAGCGTCGTAGCGCGAAGCATGGCGCCGGTCCGGCGCAGCCCATTGCTTCTGCGTCGGATCAACGAGGTCATGCGCGAAGGCCGTCGGGGCCGGACCGAGCCGGAGCTGATCCCCTTCTTCTGCGAGTGTCAATCGGATGACTGCTATGAGCCTCTCTGGCTGACGGCGCAGGCCTACGACGAGCACCGCACCGGCTCGCGTCGGCTCCTTCTGCCGGGCCATGAGCTCGAGCGCTCCCACATGAAGCGCGAGCGAGCGTCTCGTTGAGAACCCTCCGATCCCACGCCTACACGGAAGCGGCCGAAGGGGCGAGGCACGCGAGCCCCGATTTCCGCTGCGAAGGCTGCGGCTACGGCGCGGTTGCCGACCGAGAGCCCCCGCGCTGTCCCATGTGCGGAGACAGGAACTGGATCGTGCTCCTGCCGAAGGCGGGCGTGTACTCCACGCAATCATGAGCGCGGAACGGGCTGAGTGGGCGATGCAGAAACCGAGCCTGGTTGAGTGGATGGCTTGGCGGCGCTATCTAATCGCGACCCGCGCCAGCAGCTCGGCGGCGTATGCCGGCATCGAAGAAGCTGCCTGGACCAGACTGCTTGACGATCTGGGCCAGGTTGAATCACAGCCTTCGCCCGGTCGATCCTTCGTCCCTGAACCGAAGGGCCTCCGCACGATGGCAGATCCGCGCGCGTAGTGTCTTGGATTCCCTGATTCGCTTCGGACTCGGGAAGCGGGTCGCCCTGAAGGCCATCGTCAAGTGCGGCGTCTGCGGCACGATGCACGTCGTCCGCTACGGAAAGGCGAAGGACAAGCTCACCTAGGGCTGCACGGCGTCGAGCCGCGACTTCGTCAGGCTCCGCGGCTGAGGGTCCGACTGCCTCAGGCGACTACATAATCCGTCGGAGAGTGGATGCGTGGTTGCGCAGTCGCGGCGCCCGCGCAAGACTCGGGTCGTGCCGATTTGTGCCAGCTGCGGCCAGGACAACCCCGACGTCGCAAAGTTCTGTCTTGCGTGCGGGGCTGAGCTCGCCGCGCCGCCGCCGACCTCGGAGGAACGGAAGCTCATCACCGTCCTCTTCACGGACATCGTCGGCTCGACCGCGAAGGCCGAGCAGATGGACCCGGAGGACGTGAGGGCGCGGCTGGCGCCCTACTACGCCCGGGTGCGTGGCGAGCTCGAGCGCTACGGCGGCACCGTCGAGAAGTTCATCGGCGATGCGGTCGTCGCCTTGTTCGGCGCACCCGTGGCACACGAGGACGATCCCGAACGGGCGGTCCGAGCCGCGTTTGCAGTGAGCAAGGCGATCGACGAGCTGAACGCCGAAGATGAATGGCTGGACTTGCAGGTCCGCGTGGGCGTGAACACCGGCGAGGCGCTCGTCGTCGTGGGTGCGCGCGCAACCGAGGGCGAGGGAATGGCCTCGGGTGATGTGATGAACACCGCCGCGCGACTGCAATCGGCGGCTCCGGTCAACGGCGTCCTCGTGGGCGAGCTGACGTACTCGGCGACGCGCGGTTCGATCGAGTACCGCGAGGCCGAGCCGATCGTGGCGAAGGGGAAGTCCGAGCCCGTCCGCGTCTGGGAGGCCGTCGCCCTCAAAGAGCTCGAGCCGGTGAGCGCTGCGGCGAGCTCTGAGTTCGTCGGGCGCGAGGACGAGATCGCGGCGCTGGAGGATGTGTGGAGAACGGCGCTCGAGGAGCTACGGCCGGTCGTCGTCACGGTGGTCGCCCCGCCGGGCGTCGGTAAGAGCCGTCTCCTCGGCGAATTCGTGCGCCGTGCGGCTGTCACGGGCCGGGTCCACCGCGGCCGCTGCCTCTCCTACGGCGAGGGAATCACGTATTGGCCGATCACGGAGATCTTCAAG
>JBKPFG010000291.1:0-14006 GCA_046728735.1 Actinomycetota bacterium | reverse complement strand
CGTGGCCGGCATGGTCCTGACGATGGTGGACGCGCGGACGCGGCTCGCCGCCGACGTGGCCGCCGAGGTTCGCCGCCACTTCGGCGAGCTCGTCTTCGACGCCGTCGTCCCCCGCAGCGTCCGTCTCGCCGAGGCCCCGAGTCACGGCTTGCCCATCACCGCCTACGACCCGGCTTCGGCCGGCGCCGACGCGTACTTCCGCGTCGCGAGCGAGCTTGTCGACCGCGCCTAACAGCAGGAGAGGCCTCGGCCGCGGGCTCGAGGTCCTGATCGGAGGCCCCGCCTCCTCGCCCGAGCTCGTCCAGCTGCCCGTCGGATCGATCAGGCCCAACAGCCGCCAGCCCCGCCGACGGTTCGATGCGGAGAGCATCTCGGAGCTCGCAGATTCGGTACGGACCCAGGGCCTGGTCCAGCCCATCGTCGTCAGGCCGCTCGCCGGAGGAACCTGGGAGCTGATCGTGGGCGAGCGCCGCTGGCGGGCAGCCCGCGCGGCCGGTCTCGCCACCATTCCTGCGCTCGTGCGGGAGACAGACGACCGCGACTCGCTCCTCTTGGCGCTCGTCGAGAACGTCGCGCGTGAGGACCTTTCCCCGATCGAGGAAGCGCGCGCCTACTCGGTGCTGATGGACGAATTCACCTTGTCGCTCGGCGACGTGGCCGAGAGGGTCGGACGCTCGAAGCCCTCGGTCTCGAACCGGATCCGGCTGCTCGAGCTCCCGGAGGACGTCATCGGCCTCCTCGAGCGCGGCCTCATCTCGGAGGGCCATGCGCGGGCGATTCTCGCGGTGCCGGGTCATGACGAGCGCCGCGCCCTCGCTCGCCAGGTCGTGCGCAAGGGCCTCACCGTCAGGGCGACCGAGCGCGCCGCTCGCTGGGCGGGCGCGCGCACGAAGCCCCGGCGTGCCAGGCGCGTCTCCCCCGCGCTCGCTTCACGTGCCCGAAGCGCCCTGGAAGGGATCGTCGGCGGCGGCGTGCGCGTGACGGACACCCGCATCGAGATTCCCTTCTCCGACGAGACCGAGCTCGAGGAGATCATCGAATCCCTCGAGCGCGCACGGGCGTAACCGATCTGTCGCCCCAGCCGTTGTGCTTGAGATGGTCGATCCGCGGCTTCAGGACCTCGAGTATCTCGAGGCGATCAACCAGGACGAGCCGACTCGCCAGATCGTGCTGCGCATGGCCGGTCTCGCACGCGGCGGCCGGCTCCCAGGATTGATCGCCGCGGTCGATCGCGACCCGGAGCTCGACGATCAGACGAAGGCGGAAGTGCTCGAGCTGGCGCGGAACGAGAGCTTTCTCCTTGCTGCCGAGGATTACCTCCGAGCCACCCGGCGCCTGCATTGAGGCCGCCCCGAGACGGCCTCAGCCGGTTTCGCACGCTCGCTACAATCGTCGGCGCGGGCGATTAGCTCAGCTGGTTAGAGCGCCGCTCTGATAAGGCGGAGGTCCGTGGTTCGAGTCCACGATCGCCCATCTCGGCCAGCCGTGACATGATTCCGGCAGGCGCATGTCGACCGCCTCGCCTCAGCCGGTTCGGATCGAAGGAAAGCTCGATCCCGAGCTGAGCCGTTGGCTCTGGGTGGTCAAGTGGCTGCTCGCCATCCCACATTTCATCGTCCTGTTCTTCCTGGTCGTCGCCCTTTTGGTGCTGACGATCGCGGCGTTCTTCGCCATCCTCTTCACCGGGCGCTACCCGCGCGGGATCTTCAACTTCAACCTGGGTGTCCTGCGCTGGGCCTGGCGGGTGAGCTTCTACACCTACGACGCGCTCGCAACGGACCGCTACCCGCCCTTCTCGCTCGGCCCCGAGCCCGACTACCCCGCGACCCTCGACATCGTGTATCCCGAGAAGCTCTCCCGCGGGCTCGTGCTCGTGAAGTGGTGGCTGCTCGCGATCCCGCATTACCTGGTACTCGGAATCGTGGCTGGTGGGGGGTTGCTCTCCTTCGAGCGGACCTGGAACGGCGGTCACGGAGGGTGGCAGTGGCAGCCCGGCCTCATCAGCTTGCTCGTGCTCTTTGCCGGGATCTCGCTCGTCTTCACCGAGCGCTATCCCCGCGGGATCTTCGACTTCGTCATGGGATTGAACCGCTGGGTCTTCCGCGTGGGTGCCTACGTGCTTCTCATGACGGACGTCTACCCGCCGTTCCGGCTCGACCAGGGTGGCGCCGAGTCGGAACCGACGCCTGCGTACGCCGAGCCTCCCGGCTAATTCCTCCCCCGAATCAGCCGCTCCCGAGCGCTCCGGTAGGCGAGGTGTCTTTCGAAAAGGGGTCGCTATCATCCGAAGCGGGCTGCTGATGCAAGAGATGGTCATCTACGGGGTCAGCTTCGACATGGTCGGCAAGCAGCCGATCGTCCTTCTCAAGACAGCCGACGGGAACAAGTTCCTCCCGATCTGGATCGGCCACCCCGAGGCCGCCGCGATTCTCATGAAGCTCCAGGGAGCGAGCACGCCGCGCCCGATGACCCACGATCTTTTCACCGACATGCTCGAGAAGCTCGAGGCGCGGGTGACCCGGATCGCTGTCACCGAGCTGCGGGAGAACACCTTCTATGCGGTCGTCACGGTTGCCGTCGACGGCTCGGAGATCGAGATCGACTCTCGGCCGAGCGACGCCATCGCACTCGCCGTCCGCTCGGACGCGCCGATCTTCGCCGACGACTCGGTGATCGAGGAGAGCGCGATCGAGTTCGAGCACGAGGACGTCAACGAGGAAGAAGTCGTCGAGGAGTTCAAGAAGTTCCTCGATGAAGTCAAACCCGACGACTTCTCGGCAGAGGCCTAGCGCCCCTGGTCGGCGCGGCTTTCGCCGGGCGAAGCCCGGCGCCAACGCATTCGCGTTCAGTTACACCCTCGTTCATAACGGGCCTCGAGCTTGGCTCGTGTCTGTCTAGACGCGCGTTAGCGCGTGTCGCCCCTCGGGCTTGGCTCTCTTGGCGGCGGCCCTCAAGGAGCGCTAGCGAGGCTAGGTCTCCCGCTTCACGAGCTCGAGCAGCGCCTGGTAGAGCGCACGGAGGCCGTCCTCCGAGAGCGGCCCGGGGTTCGCTTCCGCCAGCCGGTCGATGAGTCGCTCCTCCTGCGAGCGGTCGACGAAGTCGAGGCCGGCGGTCACCTTGTACTCCTTCAACCGCCGGACGAGATCGATCCGCTGATTGACCGCCGCGAGCAAGGCAAGGTCAGTGGCCGCGATCTGCTCGCGGAAGTCGAGGACGACAGGATCCTCGCTGGGATCATTCGAGCTCACGGGCTCAGGATACGAGGGTCAGAAGTAGTAGATGTAGACCGTCGTCCCGAGGTCCCACCTGGAATAGAGCCCCGGAGCCAGCCACATCGGTATCCGCACGCAGCCGTGGCTCGCCGGCCAGGGCGGGACCGAGGCATAGCCGTGAATGGCGAACCCACGGAACCAGTAGAGCGAGTAGTACATCCCGTGGGAGTTCAAGCCGGCCTGCTTCCAGTACACGTGCCACGTCCCAACCGGGGTGTTCCCAGTCGCGCCGGTCGAGACGTGCATGACCCGGACCACCTGACCGCGACGGACCTCGAAGAGCACCTGCCTCGTCTTGTCGACCTCTATGTGACTTCCGGAAGGGTGGCGCGCGCTAGGGATCCCGGCGCGTCCGAGCATGCTCCAGACCGTGTCGTTGACGTGGCCGGTCCGGCTCATCAGGTGCACCTTCTGGAAGGCGAGCACCGCTTCATACGTGTCGACTCCGTAGAACTTGTTCACGGTGCGGAGGGCGTAGTGCAGCCGGTGCAGCCGCCGCTCGAGTGCGAGCACGCCGCGTCCGTAGGAGCCGATGGCGAGCGACGGCGTGAGGATGCGGTAGCGCCTGACCCTGTGGGTCGGCGCATAGCCGTTACCCGGCAGGAACACGAGGCGTGCGCGGTGCCTCCCGCCGGTGCGCGTCAGGAGCCGGGCACGGTATCTCCCGCCTGCACCAACGTGCACGCTCCACGTGTGGGTGCCGATGTGGAGCTTGAGCGTCCCCGCGGAGGCGGGGGCCAGGCGCCCACGAAGGAGGAGCCGCAAGCCCGGATACGGCAGGCCTCTGACGCGCGCCGTCAGACGCGGTTTCAGCGAGAGGACGATCGCGGGAGACGGTGTACCGCCGGCCTCGGCGGCGTAGGAGCCCGGAGCCGTGGCAGGAAGCGAGAACGAATAGGTGCCGTCCGCGGCTGTCGTCGTCGAGGTGACGAGCGCGTATCCCGCGCCCGTGTCAGCGAGGAGATCCACCTGCTGACCCGCGGCCTGCGGAGTCACCTGTCCGCTGAAGACGACCGTGTGGCCGTAGACGGGAACTGCGGGGGCGACCTCGAACGTGAGGCTCGTGGCGGCGGAGGCCGCGCTCGGGCTCGCGAGCAGGAGAGCGAGCACGAGTAGACCCCGACGCACCGTCCCAATCTGCCAGATGCGGCGGCCGGCGGCCAGCTAATTCGTGAGCTGCACGTACACCACGAGCAGGGCCGCCCCGTTGTAGAAGCCGTGGGCGATGACACCGGGCCAGACGCTGTCCGACCGCCAGCGCACCCACGCCTGAGCCAGCCCGAAGGGAATGAGCACCGGCAGCGCGACGAAGAGCCCGTGTCCGAGGCCGAAGGCGGAGGCGGTGACGACGATCGCCGTCACGGCGCCGAGCGGGAGCCAGGCCCGCACGCCCACGCCGCGGAAGAAGAGCTCTTCCGCGAAGGGAACGACCGTGGAGATCACGACGGCGTTGAGCGCGAACGCTCCCGCCCGGTCCGGACGCCAGTCCTTGGGCTCGAGCCCCTGCTTGTCACCGGCATGGAGGAGAGGCTCGAGAAACTGGGCCAGGACGAGGACGAGGATGATGAGCCCGACCGCGATCCCGACCCACCGCCAGGCGAAGCGCTTGAGGCCGGCGGCTTCGAGCGGATGACCCAGCCAGGCGGCGATCGCGATCGCGACGCCGACGAGGACCGAGTAGATGACGATCCCCCCGATCGCAAAGCTGTAGTCGTAGAGGATGTCGGGGTCGCTCTCGCCACTCGAGGATCCGAAGAAGCCGAGACCGATCAGGAGGAGGGCGACGCCCGCCCACGCGATGAGCGGCCCCTTCCGGGGCGCGGTCGAGAGCCTGCGCTCCGTCATCGCAGTCCGAGACGGTCGGGGACGGTGGCCAGCGGTACGGGCTCGAACGCCATGCCCGCGGCGGCGGCCCCCGTGCGATCGGCCTCGGCGTCTCCGACGTGGAGGGCGCGAGTCGCGGGCGCGGAGAGCCTGCGCAGCGCTTCTTCGAAGAGTGCGGGATCAGGCTTGGGGGCGCCGGCTTCCGCCGACGTGAGGACGACGTCGAAAAGGTGGCCGACTCCCGCTTTCGCGAGCTGATCCTCGAGCCCGACGTCCCAATCCGAGACACAGGCCAGGGTCAGGCCTGCGGACCGCAGGCATTCGACCGCGGCCACCGAGCCCTCGATCGGCTCGAACACCATCGCCTCGACGAAGGCGGGGGAGAAGGCAGCCGGATCGAGCTCCGCCTCTGCGCCCTCGAGGAAGACGCGGGCGCACTCCCGGCGCAGCTCGGCCAGGCTTGCTTCGTCACGGGCCGCGAGCTTGTGCGCGAGGTAGTAGGCGACCTCCGTCTCGAACGCTGCGGCGACCTGCGCGCTCGAGCGCTCGACTCCCCGGCTGCGCAGTGCTTCCCCGAGTCGGTCGACGGGAGCAGCGAGCTCGACCAGGGTGCCCATTGCATCGACGGTCACGGCGTCCAGCTCAGCGGCTCGACCAGCCGCGCCCGCGGGCCTCTGGACGGCTGCAAGGCTTCGCCTGGCTTTGTCCTCGGTCGCCTCCGTATTTCTCACAATACGAAGGCTCCCTGCGTCCGCGCCTGGCTCGCCTTTCGCGCGTCATAGGCGGCGTGGACGCGGCCGGCCCACCCGCCGCTAGCGGAAGGCATCCGGATGGAGAGCCTTCGCAACCGCCATGAGGCCCTCGCCGACCCGTGCGCCAGGACGCGTGACCAGACCAATGGGCACGATCTCGACCCTGCCCTTCCTGACCGCGCGGAGCTTGCTCAGGCGATCGCTCCTTCTGAGGGAGGCGAGGGTGACCCCTGCGTCCGAGGTTGCGAGGTAGACGTCCGGGTTGGCTTTGACGAGCTCGGCGATCGGGAACGGGCCCTGGCCCGGGCTCGCGCCGGCCACGCTCTTTCCCTTGGCGATCCGGACGAGGTCTCCGAGCAGCGAGCGCTCCGGGGTCGTGATGAAGAAGCCCGTGTCGACGAAGACCGAGACTGGCGCGACCTCGGTCATGCGGTCCTCTACCTGGGACACCTGGCGCTCGATCTTCCCGACGAGCTGACGCGCTCGAGGCGCCTCTCCCGTCAGGAAGCCGAGGTCGATGATGCCCTGCTCGACGTTGAGAACGGATGTGTCCGGCTGGACGTAGACAGCGGCTCCGGACTCGCGCTGCGCCCGGGCCAGGTCGAGCTCGTCGAGGCCCTGCGTGGCCACGATGAGGTCGGGCTTGAGCCTGATCACTCCGTCGACATCCACCTGGCCCGTGCGCCTGACGATCTCCCGCGCCTTCGCCGCCGGCCCTTTGGCGAGGCCATCGGGAACGCCGACTAGGCGGTCACCCGCGCCGATGGCGACGAGTGATTCGGCGAGGCCCGGGTCGAGCGCGACGATGCGTTCGGCGCGCTCTTTCAGGACAGTGCGCCGGTCGCCGGCGCCGTGGACGGAGACCGGATAGGTCTGCGCGAGCGCCCCGACGGGCTCGGAGCGCTCTCCGCAGGCGGTGCCGAGCAGAGCGGCGGCGACGAGTGCGCAGATGGGAGCGAAACGGATCAAGCGACGGCACTATTCAACATTGCGGGATGCGGTTCTTCACGGAGGAAGAGGCGAACGTCGCCCTCGAGGTCGTTCGACCGCTCGTGGAGCGCCTGGTCGAGGCGAGGAAGCGCCTCGTCCACGTGGCGGGCCATCTCGAAGAAGTGGAAGGGCGTGTGTCCGGGAACGGCGGCGGGCTCGATCCCGAGCGCGTGCGGGAGCTTCAGGACCGCGCCGCCGAGGCGGCGAACGACATCGCGGGCCTCGTCTCCGAGCTCGAGGACGCGGGCGTGCAGGTGAAGGACCTCGACCAGGGCTTGATCGATTTCCCCGCGGTGCACCCCGAGCGGGGCGAGACCGTGCTGCTCTGCTGGCACCTCGGCGAGGACGCAGTCGCCTACTGGCACGGTGTCGAAGAGGGATTTGCGGGCAGGAAGCCCCTGCCGTTCTAGAGAAAAGAGAAGGTGATGGATCAGTTCTGGCAGCGCGTCGCCGTCGCCGGCGTCGTCATCATCGTCACCTTGATCGCGGCGAGACTCGTCGACCGCGTAATCGGCAGGCGCCTGGAAGCACGGGCGGAGACCTGGACGCGCTACCAGGTGCTGCGCCGGAGCGCCGTCGTCACCGTCCTGATGGTGGGGATCCTGTCGGCGCTCCTCGTCATCCCGGGCGTGCGCGCCGTCGCCGGCACCGTGCTCGCCTCGTCCGCCGTGATCGCGCTCATTATCGGCTTCGCGGCCCAGACGACCCTCTCCAATTTCGTCGCGGGCCTCTTCCTCGCCTTGACGCAACCGCTCCGGCTGGGCGACCGGGTGGAGATCGGGAGCGCCTCGGGCGTCGTCGAAGAGATTGGGCTCACCTACACCCTCATCCGGGCGCAGGACGGGGCCCGCTTCTTCGTCCCGAACACGAAATTGGCCTCCGATACCATTCGTAACGACACGTTCACGGGCACGTCAGCCGCTCCTCCAGGGGATGCGCCGAGCGGCTGAGTCGATGCCAACCGAACCCGCCGTCACGGTACACAGATACGGATGAACACGCCCTCCTCTGAAAGGCCTCGGTTGCGCTGATGGCGTCGCCGCGGAATGGAAACGGCAACGGGAAGAACGGGGGGACGCTCTATCCGAACCATCGCCGGCGCCGCAGGCAGCGTCGCCGCCGGGACCGCGTCGTCACGCGGCGATTCGCGATCCTCACCACCCTCGCGGTCATCCTCGGCGGGATTGCGGCCGTCGTCGCAGCCGCCTTCACGAGCGCGAACGGCGTCCTCAACAACTGCGATCTCGCCTCGCTGAAGCCGGTCTCGATCGGGCAGAACTCGTTCGTCTACGCAGCCGACGGCAGCCTCCTGGGCGCGATTCCGGCCGAGCGCAATCGCCAGCCGGTGACGCTCGACGGCATGTCTCCGTGGGTGACCAAGGCGACTGTGGACATCGAGGACCGCCGTTTCTACGAGCACGGAGGTCTCGACTACGAGGGCATCCTGCGCGCGGCGGTCAAGAACCTCGAGAGCGGCCACGTCGTGCAGGGCGGCTCCACCATCACGCAGCAGCTCGTGCGCAATCTCTACATCGGAAACGAGCGCTCCCTCGAGCGGAAGATCAAGGAGGCGTGTCTCGCGCGAAAGGTCGAGAAGGTTCACACCAAGGACTGGATCCTCGCCACCTACCTGAACCAGGTCTACTTCGGAAACCACGCCTACGGCATCGAGGCGGCCGCGCAGACGTACTTCGCCAAGCACGCAAAGGCTCTCCGCCTCGCCCAGGCGGCCATGATCGCCGGTCTCCCGCAGGCGCCCTCGGTCTACGACCCGTTCGAGCGCCCGGACGAGGCGGTGCGGCGGCGGAACGAGGTGCTCGCGGCGATGCTTTCCGCGCACGACATCAACCAGGCCCAGTACGACAAGGCCGTCTCGGCGCCGTTGAAGCTGCACCACGGGGAGATCTACACGAAGGTGCGCGAGCCGTACTTCTTCAGCTATGTGAGGGAAGAGCTGATCGCGAAGTACGGTGCGAACACCGTTCGCGGTGGCGGCCTCAAGATCTATACGACGATCGTGCCCCGCTTCCAGAAGCTCGCGGAGCATGCGATCAAGAACACGCTCTACTACCCGAACGACCCCGCCTCGGCCATCGTTTCGATCAACCCGAAGAACGGCGCCATTCGTGCGATGACCTCGGTGGTCCCGGGAAAGAAGAACACCCAGTTCAACCTGGCCGCCCAGGGCCGTCGCCAGGCGGGCTCGTCGTTCAAGACGTTCGTCCTCACCGAGGCGATCCGCGAGGGTGTCAACCCGGACACGACGATGTACCTCTCGGCGCCGTTCCACTGGCAGCCGGATCCGTTCAGCGAGCCCTGGGACGTCACCACCTATGCAAACGACTACTACGGCCCCTCCTCGATCACGCAGTCGACGCTCCGTTCGGACAACACCGTCTTCGCGCGCCTGACCCTCGACCTCGGCCCCGAGAACGTCGTGCGACTCGCGCACAGGATGGGGATCACGACCAAGCTCGAGCCTGTCGCCTCCGTTGGGCTCGGGTCGAACTCGGTCGGCGTGCTCGAGATGGCGGACGCGTACGCGACGATCGCGGCGGGCGGGATCCACTCCGATCCGATGGCAATCCGCAAGGTCGTGCTTCCGAACGGAAAGGTCGACGAGGGCGCGGGCTGGGGCCAGCCGCATCGCCAGCGAGTCTTCTCCGACGGCGTTGCCTATCAGGTGGCTCGCATCCTGAAGATGAACATCCAGAGCGGAACGGGCGTCGGCGCCAATCCGGGCTACCCGGCAGGCGGCAAGACGGGTACCACCGAGGACTGGGGGGACGCCTGGTTCGCGGGGATCACGACGAACGCCTCGACCGTTGTCTGGGTCGGCTATCCGAACGCGAAGATCCCCATGACGGCCGTGCACGGCATCCGCGTGGTCGGCGGCACCTTCCCAGCGACCATCTGGCGTCTCTTCATGGTTCCGGCCTTCGCGAACAACCAGCCGGCCGACTGGCCGCCTCCGACGGACCCCGTTGTCTGGAAGCCCTTCCATGGTCAGTACCAGTACTTCGGGCCTCCGCCTCCGCCGCCGGGAGGGAACAAGAAGGACGACAAGAAGGACGGGGGCAAGGACTCTTCGACGACCACCACCGCGACGACGACTGAAGCCACAACGACCGGGACCGAGTAGCGCCGTCGGGGTCTGGGGGGCGGGCGCAGCGTGCGCCGTGCTCGTAGCAGCCGCGGTCTGGCTTGCCTGGCCGAGCTCGTCCCTCCTCACACCGGACCACGCGGAGGGGTCGACGAGCTGGTCGTGGATCTACCTGGCGCTCATCGTCTGCGCCTTCCTGGCCTATCTCGCCGGCGTCTTCCTCCTCGATCGCGGCGCGCCCGCGCGCGCCGCTTCCGTCGTCGCAGTGGCGGCGGCCATCCAGCTCGTCCCCTTGACGGCCCCGGTCTTGCTCTCGACGGACGTCTATTCCTACTGGGACTACGGCCGCCTGGCTGCCGTGCACGACGCGAATCCGTACGAGGACCCGCCGGACACGTTCCCCGAGGATCCCGCCTACGAGCGGATGGGCGAGCAGTGGCGGCACACGACTTCCGTCTACGGGCCGGCGTTCACCCTTGCCTCCGAGGGGCACGCCCAGGTGGTCGGAGAATCGGCGCCCGCCGCGGCCTGGCTCTACAAGGGTCTGGCCGCGCTCGCGATGCTCGCCGTCGTTCTGCTCGCGGCGCGGGTCGCTCCCAGGCCGGCCTTCGCGGCCGCGTTCGTCGGCTGGAACCCCCTCCTCGCGGTTCATTTCGCTGGAGGAGGCCACAACGACGTCTGGATGATGGCGCTCGTCTTCGCTGCCGTGGGACTGGCGGCGGCGGGCCGCAGGCACCTTGCTGGAGCTGCGTGGGCGGCCTCGATCGCGGTCAAATGGGTCGCGCTGGTGTTCCTTCCCCTGCGCGCTCTCGAGGCCCGACGTGAGGGAAGGCACGTCGGTCACCTGGGCTTCGCAGTCGCCGCAGCCGCGATCGTCATTCTCGCCACGTGGCGGTACGGGACGAGCTGGCTCGACGCGTTCGGGCCCGTGGGCCGGAACCTTCGTGAAGGCTCGAAGTACAGCCTCCCGGGACGGCTCGAGAGCATCGGGGTTCCGCATGGGTTGGCCGTCGGCTTACTGGCCGGCCTCTTCGGTCTCGCCTACCTCTGGCTCCTGCGCGAGGCGTGGAGGGGTCGCGCGCGACTCGGCCTTGCCGCGGGGCTGCTCATCGTCGCAGCACCATGGCTCGTTCCCTGGTACGTCGTCTGGGCGGTCCCATTCGCCGCCGTCGAGGAGGATCGCGCGGCGCAGGCGCTCGGCCTGGCCCTGACCGCCTACCTCCTACGGGACGCGGTGCCGCTGTAGCGTTCCGCCTGTGAGCACGGCAACGAGCCTGATCTCCGTCGCGGAGGCCCAACGGATCGTGCTCGAGCATGCCAGGCGCTTGGACGCGGAGCGGGTGCCGATCGAACGCGCGGCGGGCCGCGTGCTCGCGGAGCCGGCCCCCGCCCTGGTCGACCTGCCTCCTTTTCCGAGCTCGGCCATGGACGGGTACGCCGTTCGCGCGGCGGACACCGAGAGTGCCCCGGTCCGGCTGCCGGTGGTCGCCCACATAGCTGCGGGAAGCCCGGCGGAGCGGCCGCTTGCGCCCGGTGAGGCGATGGCGATCTCCACCGGAGGCGCGGTCCCCGACGGGAGCGACTCGGTCGTCCCGCTCGAGCAGGTGGAAGAAGGCGCCGAGGAAATCCAGATCCCCGCCTCGGTTGCCTTGGGAGACAACGTACGCCCTCGTGCCGGTGACGTCTCGACGGGCGATGTCTTCCTGGAGCCGGGAGCCCGCCTCGGGCCGGCCCAGGTGGCCGGTCTGGCCGCCGCCGGGATCTCAGAGGTCCAATGCACGAAGCGACCGCGGGTCGGCATTCTCGTGACGGGCTCCGAGCTCCGGCAGCCGGGAGAAGTCCTCGAGCCCGGCCAGATCTACGAGTCGAACGGGCTCTTGCTCGCCACGGCCCTCCAGCTCGCCGGCGCGGTGCCGGCTCAGCTCGGCGTCGTGGCGGACGACGCCGACGAGCACGAACGGGCTATGGAGCGTGCCCTGCTCGGGTTCGACATGCTCGTGACCTCGGGCGGGGCATCTGTCGGCCCGCACGACCTCGTTCGCTCCACTCAGAGCAAGCTGCGGGTCGAGGAGCTCTTCTGGGGAGTGGCGGTCAAACCGGGCAAACCCGTCGCCTTCGGGGTCCGTCGTGACCACCTCGTGTTCAACCTGCCCGGGAACCCCGTCTCGGTCCTCGTGACGTACGAGCTCTTCGTTCGCCCCGCGGTGAATGCGCTCCTGGGCGTACCCGACCCGCTGCCGGAGCTCAGGCGGGGCATCCTCGGAAGCGCCGTCACTCGTAACCCCCACCGCGACGAGTACGTGCGCGCGAGCGCGCGTCGCGATGGCGACGACGTCGTGCTGGAGCCGCTCGCGGGCCGAGAGTCGCACATGATCGCGAGCGCGGCCCGCGCCGATGCCCTCGTGGAAGTCCACGCGGGAGCAGGCGAGCTGCGCTCGGGCGAGGAGATTCGCTACATCGCCCTCGCCTAGCCGAGCGCTACTCCTCGGCCGCCTCGGCTTCCTCGACGGGCTTCGGCCCCGTCGCCCGGCCTCCGCGCAGCTTGCGGGTGAGGAGGACGACCTGACGGACCGACTCGCGTAGCGGGCCGCGCTGGGGCCGCTCGTGCGCCGCCGGGTACGGGGTGTAGCGGCCGATCGCCACGGCGCCGGCCTGGGCGGCCACGGCGCCCCAGCCGAGGAACGCGACCACGAGCGGGATCGGCACGTAGCCGACCGAGGTGAGGGCGAGGACATACCAGACGGCGTCCACGCCCATTTCGAAGCGGAACGCGAACGAGCCGAGGAGGAGGAGAGGGCCCACGAAGCCGAGCGCGTAGACGGCGAGCGCCACCGGCCGACCCCGGTCCGAAGCGTGGGGGATCCAGAGCCACGCATGGACCGACGGGAGGACGAGGAGGAGCGCGAACGGGTTCTGGGCCGCCACGACCAGGGCGACGAGCCCCAGGCCGAGCATGGCCGCCAGATGGCCACCAAGCTCCTCCGGGCGGGTGACGCTCCGACGTGGAGCGAGCTGCGCCCTCGCCACGAGCCAGCCGAGGACGGAGAGGCCTCCGAGCGCGAAGAGCGCGATCACCGGCCAGTCTCCGGCGACCTGCGTGTCCGGCGCGATCGGCCGCGGCTCGCCATGGGGCAGGAGGCCGACGAGAGCGAAGAACGCGAAGAGCCCGCCTGCCCATGCCCACACCCCGAGCCGGCTGAGAAGGCTGCGCAGTGCGGGCCGTAGCGGTATGTGACGCCGTCGGCAACGCGCGAAGAGATCGATCACGGCGGCGAGGAACGGCAGCAGGGCAGTGAGGAACAGGAACTGAATCGTCCAGCCTCGAATGAGGCGCGAGCCGACCCAGACCCAGGACTGGGTTCCGCGGGTGACGTCTGCTGCCGCATCGAGCGAGCCGAGCAGCGTCTGGGCCGACCGTCCCATCTGATCCAGTCGCTGCGGGTCGAGTGCGACCGCGGTGTCCCCCGACGGATTCGGCGGCCGTGGGCCTTCCGTCGTGAGCGTGATCGCAGGGATCTGGTGGGCGATGAAGGTCCCCTGGCCGTAGAGGGTGAAGGGGAACGCGAGGCCCATCAGCTGCGCGGCGCCGCTCGGTCGAGAGGCCTCGAGCTCGGCCTGGCTCGTGATCGCAGAGGCCGCGGTCGCGACGAGCGTGGCGTTGGGCATGCGCGGTGTCTCGCCGCCGAACTCGAGATGTGGGACGCCGGTTCCAGCGATCGCGTCCAGGTCGATCACCGCCGCGAGCCTGTCGCCGAGGCCCGAATCGCTTGCGAACTCGGCGGCTCCGAGAGACCCATACGCGCCGCCGTCCTCGGAGAGGAGGACGACGGAATGCGCCAGCGACGAGTCTCCGATGTCCCGCGCGAGCTCGAGGAGCGCACCGGTGCCGGAACCATCGTCGTTTGCGCCGGGAGAGCCACCCAAGTTGTCCCGGTGCGCCATGATCACGATCGTCTGCTGCGAGCGGGGGATGTCCAGCGCGGGCCGGAGCGGAGCGGTCGCCACGAGGTTGACGAAGTGCTGCTCCCCGAGCCCGGGCACGTCGGCCGTGAACTCCTGGCGCTC
>JBKPFG010000115.1:0-5319 GCA_046728735.1 Actinomycetota bacterium | reverse complement strand
CGACCCCGTGGTCCTCGTGGACGACGTGGTCGCCCGTTCGCAGGTCGGCGAAGCTCTGCAGCGCTCGTCCCACCCGCGCGTCCGCCCGGGGCGGGCGCTTGCGGAACACCTGAGTGTCGGGGAGGAGGACGAGCCCCAGGTCGCGGAGCACGAAACCCCTGCGGGCAGGCGCGACCGCGAAGAGGAGCGCGGGCTCATCCGGGAGGCCGTCGCCCGGCTCGAGCACCACCGGCTCGATTCGGCGCAGGAGGGCTTTGGTCCGCAGGGCCTCGCCCTGGTGGGCAAAGGTGACGACGACCCGGTTGCCCGCACGGACGAAGGCGAGGAGGTCGCGCTCGGCCTCGGACAAGCCCCGGGCGGCGAGGGCAGGGCGCTGCGCCTCGAATGTGTAGCGTTGCCCTGCCGGCAGCTGCGAGAGCTCGAGCGGGCGGCCAAGCCGCGGGACCTCTTCGAGCTCCTCCTCGAGGACTCGGGCCACCTCGTCGAGATCCCAGACGAAGTCGGCGCCGGGGAAGGGCGCAACGAGATCCTCGGGCGCGGGCCGCGGCTCGTCCTCGAGCCACGGTTCGACGAGATCGAGGCGGCGCTCGGCCGCCGGAAAGACGACCGCGCTCTCCAGCGGGTGGAGCGTCCGTTGCGTGAAGGCCGAGAACGCGCGGATCGACTCGACCTCGTCGCCGAAGAGCTCGAGCCGAACGGGCTCGCGCCCTGTCGAGGGGAAGATGTCGACGATCCCGCCCCGCACCGCAAACTGGCCTCGTTCCTGCGCCTGCTCCACGCGCTCGTAACCCGCGAGTGCCAGCCGCTCGGCGAGGTCTTCGACCCCCGGCGAATCACCCACCGTGAGGCGAATCGTCTCCGATTGGGCCTCGGGAGGCGGGACTCCTTCCGCGGCTCCGAGCGCCGAGGCGCACACGAGCCCTCCCGCCGCCAGCACCTCGAGGGCCCGCGCCCGCTCGCCGACGAGGTGCGGCGGCGGCTCGAGCCCGCTTTCCCAGCGGACGCCGCGCGAGGCGAGCAGCCCGACGTTCTCCTCCCCGACGAACCAGGCCGCCGCTTCGGCCGCATCGCGCGCCTCGGCGTCGTCGGGGAGAACGCAGACGAGCGCGCCCTCTCGCTCCAGCCAGACCGCGGCCAGGAAGAGCGGCAGGAGTGGCTCGGAGACACGGGCTGGCTCCGGGTCGGCGAGGAACGCACGCAGCCGCTCGCTCTCTGCGAAGCGCCGGGCGAGGACGTGGAGCGGGGGCTGGTCCATGACGAGCGACGGAACTTGCGGTTCCGCGGGAGTCATCGTAGCCGCGGGATTAGAGTGGAAATGTGGCCGGAGAGCTCCTCGACATCGGCTTTCGCCCCAAGCTCGTGGCCTCGTTCGACCCGCCGGGAGCGGAGCCCGCCTTCCGAGAGTGGCGGGCGGCTCACGCGGAGGTCCTGGCGCAGGTTCCGGCCGAGGCGTTGCGGGTCGAATACGGCCGCACCGGGGAGGGGCTCTACGTCCGAGTCCGCATCGACGAGTCCCAGCTCCCAGAGGGGCTCGCCACGGCCTGACGGCGGGGCCACCCCGGTCCACCACCCGCTTTCGAGCGTAGCCCGCCAAGGCGCGCGCGGGGCGCGCGGAGTGCGCCGAGTTCGTGTCGCTCTCTAGGCGCGCTCGTTGTAGCGGTTCTGCGCCTCCTCGAGCCCGTCGCGCGCAACGGACTCGACGGCGTCGGCCGCCCTGGAGACGAGGGCTCCCACGTCGAGCTCGGGAGGAAACTCGGAGAGGACGAAGTCCGCAATCGGGCGAGGGTCACCGCGCTCGGGCCGCCCGACCCCGATCCGCAGGCGCGCGAACTCGGGCGTCCCCAGCTGTTGGGCCACCGAGCGCAGCCCGTTGTGGCCCGCGAGCCCACCGCCGAGACGAACCTGGAGCCGCCCAGGCTCGAGATCGACCTCGTCGTGCACGACCAGCAGGTCTTCCGGCTCCGCCTTGAAGAAGCGCGCGGCGGCAGCAACCGAGCGACCGGACTCGTTCATGAACGTCTGCGGCCGCAGCAATGCCAGGCGCAGCCCGTCGAGGCGCACCTCAGCGAGCTCGCCCGAGAACTTGCCACGCCAGGAGCCCTCGGTTCGGCGCGCGAGCTCCTCGGCCACCATGAAGCCGACGTTGTGGCGCGTGTCCGCATATTCGCGACCCGGGTTCCCCAGGCCCACGACGAGGAGATCGAGCGTCGAGGCCGACTCGCCCCGACGAAACCACCGCACGGGTTAGCCCTCGACGTTCTGCTCGTCGCCGGCCGCGTCGCCTTCCGGCTCCGCAGCCTGCTCTGCAGCGCCCTCTGGCGCTTCCTCGCCCTCCGCGACCTCGCCCTCGGGCAGCTCGCCCTCCTCGAGCTCCTCCTCCACGACCTCGGGCTCCTCGATCTTCGTCGGAGGCGTCACGGTGACGAGAACGGTCTCGGGCTCGTCGAGCAGCTTGACCCCTTCGGGCACACGGAGATCGGTGATCCGCAAAGCGTCTCCGATGACCATACGGCTGACATCGAGCTCGAGCCGGTCGGGCACTTCCATGGGGAGCGCCTCGACGTTGACTTCGCGGTTGATCTGCGAGAGGACACCGCCCTCCTTGACGCCCTCCGACTCGCCAACGATCTCGACGACCACCTGCGTGTGAATCGCCTGGTCGAGGCGCACTTCGTGGAGGTCGATGTGGAGGAGCCTGGGCCGCGTGGGATCGAGCTGATACTCCTTGAGGACCGCGTGGTGAGTCTTCTGCGAGCCGTCGAGCACGACGTCGAGGATCGCGTGCAGCCCGTGGTCGCCGGTGAGCACGCGCCGGAGCTCGCGCTCCTCGATGCAGAACGGGTGTGCCTCTCCCCCGCCGCCGTAGAGGACACCGGGGATGAGACCCTCCGCACGCAGACGCCGCGAGGCCGCGCTTCCGCGCGACTCCCGCGCCTGCACCTTCAGCTTGACGCGTTCGCCGGCCATGTCCGGTCGCCAAGTGTAGCGAAGCGATCCTTGACTTCTGCGCAGCCGGTTGCTTGAACCGATGAGCCACTCAACTCGACGGAGGCCGCCTGATGAAGAAGCTCATCGCCGTTGTTTCCCTCCTCGCGCTCGTCCCCGCCTTCTCGCCGGCGGGTGCTGACGCCCTCACGCTCGCCCAGCGCGTGCACAAGCTCGAGGGAAAGCTGAATTGCCTGCGCAGGGTCCCCGTGAACGAGTACGTCGACTTCGCGGGCTACGGCGACCCCGCCGACGGGCCCAACGCGACGGACATCTATGCGACAAGTGGGAACACGACGGCCGACCCGAGCGCCATCGACAATCCCGACGGCTTGACCGACCTCGGCGCCGTTCCCGGGCTCGATTGGGCCTTCACGGGTCTCCCGCCGGACTACTTCGTCCTCGCGATCCGCACCGACAACATGAACGTGCCCTATCCGGGCTGCGCGCAGAAGTTCGGCTTGCAGCCGCCGCCGATCTGGTGGCGCGGCGCGGCACGCATGACGCACCTGCGTCAACTCGCGCGCGTCGAGTAGGGCTGCGAACGAGGAAGAGGCCCGCACCCGCGGGCCTCTTCCGAGCTCGAATGGTCGGGACTAACAGCCCTGGGTTCCGTCCTCGAAGAGGAGGTTGAGCATCCCCTGGCGGAGCGTCACGAGCGTTCCGTTTCCCGAGCGCCACTGGACGGCGAAGTGGTGAGTGTCGTCCGCCTCGAACGGATGCACGCCCCGAACGAAGTTCGAAGGAGAACGACTCGATACCCTGCGGCCTGAACCGCGCCGAGTCGGGGATCATCGGCGCCTCCGGCACGTCGTCGATGACGACCCGGAAGCGCGCCGGCCCTCCCTCGAGGGTGACGTTGACCATCGCGGTCACCTGGTTGACCGTGCAACGCGTGATCGAGAGCCCGGGCACGTCGCTCCAGTTCGTGCTCGAGGTCGTGTGGTCGTTGGTCGTCCATACCGCCCGCTGGTGGTCGAGCGCGCTGCCGAAGGCGCCCGTCGCAGCGAAGACCGCCAGCGGGACTGCCGCTGCCACAGAAGCGATCCCTGCGACGAGGAGGATCTTGCGAACCGTGGGTCGTCGAAGCATTTCGCCTCCCTTTCGATGTGCCTTTTCTTCTTTCAAGTCAGCCCCTGCCCGTCAAGAGTTCCGGCCACGGCCTGGTTGCCGGTCTGACGCTTGAGACTCTCGGGCGGCCGGCCGTCTTCTCAGAAGAGCTCCCTCGGCGGCCTTCATGGCCGCCGCCAGCGCCTCCTTGAACGTTTCAGCGCGATAGATCGTCCCGCTCGCCGGTTGGCAGAAGACCCGCTCGTCGGAGCACTTGTACGCGGTCCGATGGTAGTGGCCGGCGAGCTCGGCTTGCGCGACGGGAGCGCGATCGAGCGAACGCCTCTGCGCTCGTGCTACCAGCCGGCCTGCGACTGCCCGGCGAAGATCACGGCGGCGATCAAGAGGCCGACCGCGATCAGAGTGAATCTCATGGAGTCCTTTCGGTTGGAGAGCTCGTCGCTCGCACGACGTAGCGGAAGGCCGCTGACCCGGGCGGGTGGCACGCGGCCAGCAACAGAACCTCGCCGTCGAGCTTGGCCTTGAACGCCGCCCAGGCAGTCGCCCGGACGACGCGGTGATCCTGCACGCGGTAGACGTAACGCCCGTAAGGCATCCGAACGATGATCCGGTCGCCTCGGTGCAGGCGGTCGATGTAGCGGAAGGGTCCGTGCGCAAGCCCGAGGGTCGGCGTGATGCGGTGGCCGAACAGGGCGACTGTGCCGCCCATCCCGGGGCCGTAGGTGCTTGGAAGGTGGCCCACGCTCTCATCGAGCACGTGCTCGCCCCTCCCTCGGGGCGGTAGCTGCCGGATCGGGGCACGGAGGCCGAGCGCCGGAATGGAGATCGTCCCGTACGCCGCTCCCGTGGGAGGGGGTGGCACGTGCAGCGGGGCGGGAGCAGTAGCAGGGGCAACCGCTAGAGCTACCCCCGCCATGAACTCCGCCAGCATCAGGCCTAGCGGGTGAACGGCAGTTCGCCGCTCGTCGAGGCCTTGACCAGGACCGGCGCAACAGCGGGAGCGTTGCCGCCGCCCTTGTCACCGGCTACATCGCCGTCACCGGGGTCACCGGGGTCGCCGGGGTCGCCGCACGGGTAGGCCGGGTTGGCCTCCTCGTGCGTGGCTGCGGGGACGAGCTCGTCGTATGCCTCGGCGTCGACGATTAGCTCGTCGTATGCCTCAGCGATGACGACCGAGTTGAACATGAACCAGTCGCCGTTGCCGCTTCCGCCGTGGCTGACGAAAAACGGTACGCCGTCGGTGCGACCCTGGAACGGGGCGCC
>JBKPFG010000084.1:0-13436 GCA_046728735.1 Actinomycetota bacterium | reverse complement strand
CGACGAGCGCATCGTCACGATCGAGGACGCGGCAGAGCTCCAGCTGCAGCAGGAGCACGTGATCACGCTGGAGGCGCGGCCGGCCAACATCGAGGGCCAGGGCGAGGTCAAGATCCGCGAGCTCGTCCGCAACGCCCTGCGCATGCGCCCCGACCGGATCATCGTCGGAGAGGTCCGCGGGGCAGAGACCCTGGACATGCTCCAGGCGATGAACACGGGCCACGAGGGCTCGCTGACGACGATTCACGCCAACTCGCCGCGTGACGCTCTGGCGAGGCTCGAGACGCTCGTCCTCACGGCCGGCGTCGACCTGCCTCTCCGCGCCATCCGCGAGCAGGTGGCGAGCGCCTTCGACGTGCTCGTCCAGATCACGCGTCTCGTCGACGGTTCGCGTCGCCTCAGCCACGTGACCGAGGTGCTCCGCATGGAGTCGGACGTCATCACGCTGCAGGACATCTTCCTTGCCCGGCCTCCGGACGAGGAGACCGCAGCGGCGCAGGTCACCCGCCTGCTCTCGCCGCTCAGCTGCACCGGACTCAAGCCGCACTTCCTCGAGAAGATGGCCGCGAACGGAGTCAACCTGCCGCCTACGTTCTTCCAGCAGGAGGATCCGAGCTTCCGGCCGAGCTTCACCGCTGCGAGCTACGGCGGGTTCCAGTGAGACGGGTCGTACTCGCAGTTCTCTGCGCTGCGCTCGTCCTTCCCGCAGGCGCGTTCGGTGCCGGTGAGGTCAAGCACGCGAGCGCGACGGGCTTCCCGCACGTCGACGTGACCGTCGTCGCGCCGTCCTCCACCCAGACGCCTCCGACGCTGAGTGAGAACGGCCGCCCGGTCGCCGGGCTCCAGGCGAGGAACCTGGGCTCGTCCAAGAGCGTAGTGGTCTGCATCGACCGCTCGAAGTCGATGGCGGGGCAGCCGCTGGCGGACGCGACGAGCGGCGCCCGCGAGTTCGTCGCCGGCAAGTCCCCCGCGGACCGCGTCTCGGTCTGCGCGTTCGGGAGCCAGGCGGAGTCTCTGACTCGCTTCTCGACCGCGACGATCGACGCGGACGCCGTCCTGCGAACGATGGGCGTGGACACCGTTGCCGGTACCGCGCTCTACAACGCCGTCGTTCAGTCGGCGAATCTCCTCGGCGGCGAGCAGAACGAAGCCCGCGTGCTCATCCTGCTCACCGACGGGGCAGACCTCGCCGAGGGCGGCGCCAGCCTCGACGACGCGATCAAGGCGGCCAAGACCGCCGGCGTGGCTGTCTACGCGATCGGGATCGAAGGAAGCGGTTTCAACCCCGAGCCGCTAAGGAGGCTCGCGGATGCGACCAACGGGAGCTACTACGCGGCAGCAACGACTGCCGCCCTCTCCGACGTCTACAGCTCGATCGCGGAGGACCTACGCCGCACGTGGCACCTCGAGTACGTCACCGCCGCACGGCCGGGCGACCGTCTCGACCTGGTCGTGTCATTCCCCGGCGGGGGCGAGGCCACGGCTCAGCTGACCACCCCGGGCGATGCCCCGAACGTCGTCAGCAAGCCGTCGCCGCTTCTGCCCGACTTCTTCTACACGAGTGACTGGGGCCTCCCTGTGCTCGCGGGCGTCGTTGGCCTGCTCGCGCTGATCGCGTTCGCGTTCGCCTTCGCCTCCCCCAAGGGAACCTGGCTGCGCGGCCGGCTCGACCCTCACGTCGCCTCGACGCGGACGAAGGCTCTCAAGCGCGAGCGCGAAGAGAAGCGCTTCGCGATGTTCACGGGCCTCTTCAAGGCCACGGAAAGCGTCTTCGGGAATCTGAAGCAGTGGAAGCGGATCGACACGCTGCTCCAGCGGGCTGACTGGCCGCTCAAGACTCCCGAGTTCGCCTACATCATGGTCGGCTTCGGCCTCCTGCTCGCCTTCCTGAGCACGGCCCTCGTGCGCTCGGCCTTCGGGCTGGTGATCGGGTTCGGCATCGGCGCGTTTCTCCCGTATGCCCTCCTCTCGTTCAAGGCGCGCGGGCGGCTGAAGGCGTTCGACGAGCAGCTGCCGGACATGCTCGTGACGATGGCTGCCTCGCTCAAGGCCGGCCACAGCTTCCGCCAGGGCATCCAGAGCGTCGTCGACGAGGGTGTCGACCCCGCTGCCAAGGAGTTCAAGCGCGTCTTGAACGAGACGCGCCTCGGGCGGCCCATGGACGACGCGCTCGCCGACATGGCGGAGCGGGTCGGCTCGAAGAACTTCGAGTTCGTCATGAGCGCCGTGACGATCCAGCGCCAGGTCGGAGGCTCGCTCGCCGGGCTCTTCGACATGGTCGCCGATACGGTGCGCCAGCGGCAGCAGTTCCATCGCAAGATCCGCGGCCTCACGGCCATGGGGCGCATGTCCGCCTACACGCTGGTCGGCCTGCCGTTCGTGGTCGGCCTCGCGATCTACGTCATCAACCGTGACTACATGAAGCCTCTTTTGACCACCTCCATCGGGCACAAGCTGGTGATCCTCATGCTCGTGATGATGGGAATCGGCTCCCTGATGCTCAAGAAGATCGTCTCGTTCAAAGGCTAGGAGCTCATGATCTTCCTACTCGTATTCGGTCTCGCATCCCTCGGTCTCGCCGCCTTCCTGATCGGTGAGGTAGCCACCCTCCCCGCGCGCCAGCGCGAGGGCAGCCTCCGCCGTGCCTCGACCTACGGGCACCGGCGCCGGCCGACCTCCGGGCAGGGGCAGGAAGGGTTCCGCGAGCGCGCCGTCGAGCCGATGAAGATGGGGCTCGCGCATGCCGTCCTCAAGCTGAGCCCGCGCATGAGCGTGGACAAGGTCAGCCGCCGCCTGATGGGCGCCGGTGTCGGGCGGACGCTCACCCCGACGACGTTCCTCGCCAGCAAGGCGCTCTTCGCGGTCGGCGGCTTCGTCGGGGGCACGTTCCTGGGCGGAATCAGCGGCAAGGGCTCCCTCGGAGTCCTGCTCGCGCTTCTCTTCGCCCTGATCGGTTTCGTCCTTCCTGACATCTTCGTCTCCTTCAAGGCCAGGGGCCGGCGCGAGGAGATCCGCTCCGAGCTCCCGGACGCGCTCGACTTGCTGGCCGTGAGCGTCGAGGCGGGGCTCGGGTTCGACGCTGCGATCTCGAAGCTGACTGAGCACATGGAGGGCCCGCTCATCGATGAATTCGCGCTCTCACTCGGTGAGATGCGCATCGGCGAGACGCGTCGCGCGGCCCTGGAGAAGATGGTGCAAAGGGTGCAGGCGCCCGAGATCGCCTCGTTCGTCCGCGCCATCATCCAGGCGGACGAGCTCGGTATCTCGCTGGGCCGCATCCTGCGCGTGCAGGCGACCGACACCCGTAACAAGCGTCAGGCCGCCGCTGAGGAAAAAGCCATGAAGGCGCCGATCAAGATGCTCTTCCCGACCGCGCTCTTCATCTTCCCGTCCATGTTCCTGATCATCCTCGGGCCGGCGTTCCTCAACTTCAAGGGCATCTTCTTCTAGGCCGAGGACGCGGCGATGTCGGAAGAAAAGCGCAGCGACACCGAGACCGGCTTCGGCACTGGCCTGCGAGCGAAGCTCGAGCGCCGGCCGGACCAGAACGAGCCCGAAGCAGCTCCCGTCGCAACGGCGGAGGCCGACCTCGGCGAGGTCGCGGAGTCGAACGGCGCGGCGAACGGAGACCTCGAAGTTCTGCGGGCGGAGCTCGCCGCGGCTCTCGCGCGCGAGCGCGATCTGCGTACCGAGTTGGCCGTGGCCGCGCAGCCGGTCATGCCGAGCGCCGACCTGAGCCCGCTCGAGGCCGAGCTGAAGACTCGCTCCGCCGAGCTGGACGCCCGCGCGGCGAGATTCGCGGCGGCGGAGACCGAGCTCCAGGAGCGCGAACGCCGCATCTCCGAGCAGGTTGCGCTGGTTCGCACCGAGAAGGAGCGCCTCTCCGAGATCGAGAACCGCGTGGTCGCCCAGGACACTCTCAGCTCCGAGCGCGAGGCCCAGGCCGAGGCCAGGCTTCGTCAGCTGAAGGATGCGGAGCGCGAGCACGAAAGGCTCGCGAGTCAGCTCCAGAAACAGTCGGCCGCGCTGGCCGGGCAGGAGGCGAAGTTCGCCAAGCGCGAGGCCGCCGTCGAGGCTCGGGAAGCCGAGGTGACGGCCCGGCAGGACGCACGCGAGCGCTCGCTTGCCGCGCGGGAGGCCGCGGTCAAGGAGCAGGAGAAGGGCTACTCGAGCGCGGAGGCCAAGATCGCCCACCGCGAGCGCGAGCTGGCCAAGCAGCTGGCTGCGCTGACCGCCAAGCAGGAGGCCCTCGAGGAGCGCGAAGCGGACGTGCTGAGGAAGCAGGAGCGCCTTCGTAGCGACGCGAACCGCCTCGAGGCCGAGCTCTCCGGGCAGGGCAAGGCGGCCCAGGACGCCGTCGCCCGGTTCAAGGAGATGGAAGCCCGCGAGCTCGAGCTCGCCGCTCGCGAGGCCGAGGTCGGCCGCCGAGAGGCGCATCTCGGCCGCGTGGAGAAGGACACGATCAAGGGCCGCGATCTGGAGGAGTACGAGCAGCGCCTCAAGGAGCGCGAGCGGGAGCTCGCTGAGCAGGAGGCCGAGCTCACCAACAGCGAGCAACTGACGGAATCGCAGAAGACGCGTCTCGAGCGCAAGGAGAAACGCCTCGCCGAGATGGAGGAGACGATCCGCGACCGGCTACGGGAGCTGGACGACCGCGAGGAGCAGGTCGAGCACCGTGAGGCCGGCGTCGAGGCCGATTACGACATCCGCGAGGACAAGCTCGAGCGTCGTGAGAAGGAGCTGGCCGACCTCGAGGTGCGGCTCGCCAACAAGGAGAGCGAGCTCGCCGCATACGTTCAGCAGATCCAGAGCCAGCTGAAAGACCGCGAGTCGACCTGGTGGAACAAGGTCACCGGCGACGACGCCCCTGAAGAAGCGGCTTAGGCCGCGGCACCTTCTCTCGAAGCTTCGCGCCAGCGCTCGAGCGCTTCCCAGCTCGCCACGGTGTCAACCGAGACCTGCGCCCCGAGATCCTCGAGGCTCACGGCCCAGTGGAGCTCGGCCACCTTTGATTCGTCCGGGATGGGCTCCACCCCTGCACGCAGACGGGCGTGGTAGACGACGAGGGTCGAGCCGGAGTCGTCGTTGACGCAGACCGCAACCGCGCGGAGCCCTTCGAGATCGTCCTCGCCGAGGGCGATCTCCTCGGCGGCGTCGGCGAGGATCGCCGCTAGGGGCTCTTCCCTGGGCATGAGGCCACCGGAGGCCGATGCCGTCCAGAGGAGCGGATCGCGTCCGATCGAGGGGCCGCGCAGCTGGAAGAGGATCGGCCCCTCTGCTCGTTCGACGAAGAGCTGCACGCCCAGGGCAAAGCCCACCCGGAAAGCGAGCGTCGGCTCCTCGAAGACGACCATCGCCTCCGCGTAGCGGCCCGCCCGGCGGAGAATCGTGCCGTCGGGCGAGACGCCGTGGCAGAAGGCGATCGGGCCGTCGAAGCGTCCAGACCTGCGGGAAAGGAGTCGCTCTGCGTCTCGCAGCGCCTGGCCCAGTGCGGGGTCGGAAGGGAGGGCGAAGGGGAAGGGGCGGAACCGTGGTTCGCCGTCGAGCAGGACGATTGCGCGCATCGGGCCGCAGCTAAGTGTGACTGGACCGTCGGCGTGGAGGGAAAGACGCCTTCGTGCCGAGACTGAAGCGATCCGACTGCTCGGGGCCCGGAATCGAGCGCCGCCGGAGAGGGCGGGGCTTCGAGTACCTCCTGGACGGCGAGCGCATCGAGGACCCCGACGTGCTCGGGCGGATCCGCGAACTCGTCATCCCGCCCGCCTGGAAGAACGTGTGGATCTGCCCCTACCCACTCGGCCACATCCAGGCGGTGGGCACCGATGCCGCAGGCAGACGCCAGTACATCTACCACGAGCGCTGGCGAGAGCGGCGCGACCAGGAGAAGTTCGACGAGATGATTCGCTTCGCGCGCGCCTTGCCCCGCGTGCGGCGGGTGACCGCGCGGCATCTGGCGCAGAAAGGGGTTACGCGCGAGCGCGTGCTCGCGGGCGCCGTGCGCCTGCTCGACCGGGGCTTCTTTCGCATCGGCACCGAGGGGTACGCGGAGCAAAACCAGACGTACGGGCTCGCCACGATGCAGAAGCGCCACGTCACCCTCGAGGAGGGCGGCGTCCTGCGGTTCGACTACGTGGCGAAGGGAGGAAAGCGGCGCATCCAGTCGATCGTGGATTCGGAGGTCTACAAGCTCGTCGAGGTCCTGAAGCGACGCCGCGGCGGCGAGGAGCTCCTCGCCTACAAGAACGGCCGCGGCTGGGTGGACGTCCGCTCCGACGAGATCAACGTCTACATCAAGGAGATCGCCGGCGAGGACTTCTCGGCGAAGGACTTCCGGACGTGGAGCGCGACCGTGATCGCCGCGGTGGCGCTCGCAGTCTCCGGCCGCGCGGCAGAGACGAAGACGGCACGCAAGCGCGCGATCACCCGGGCGATTCAGGAGGTCGCCTTCTACCTCGGGAACACGCCGGCGGTGTGTCGTGCCTCCTACATCGATCCGCGGGTCTTCGACCGCTATCAGGACGGCTACACAATCGGAGGCGCGCTCGACAGGCTCGGCGAGGACGTCGACCTTGGCCAGCCGTCTTTCCAGGGGGCCGTCGAGGAAGCGGTGCGCGACCTCCTAGAGGACGAACAGACGCCCGCGATCGAGAAGGTCGCTTGAGACAGGCGAGCTCGAACGGCGGTCGCTCGAGCTAGGCGGTAAGGATCAGGGCGCCGACGTGTGGGTGGTGACGTCGGGTTCCGCAGCAGCGATCCCGTCGGGCGCCTCCTGAGCTTGAAGATGCTGGAAACGGGTGGAAATCGCGGCCCTAGGCCGTTGACATTGACCGGGAAAAGGCGTTGTCTTAACGCCCGCACCGGCCACTGAGGGAGGAACCGATGGAAGAGATCGGACCTGTCGATTACGCAATCGTTGCGTTTCCGGGCAACAAGTTCCGCGGAGAGATAGCACCCGCCCTCGCCGACCTCGTCGAACGCGAGATCATCCGCATCATCGACATCGCATTCATCGGCAAGAGTGAGGAAGGCGACGTCGTCGCGATGGAGCTCACCGAGCTCGATCCCGATGTCCAGGAGGGTCTCGAGGCCGCGGGCATCGAAGTCCACGGCCTCCTGAACGACGAGGATCTGCAACGCGCGGCAGAAGGGCTCGAGCCGAATTCCTCGGCCGCGGTGCTCGTCTGGGAGAACGTCTGGGCGCGCAAGGTCACGAACGCGATGCGCGACGCAGGCGGCGTCCTGGTCTCCTTCGAGCGGCTTCCGCACGAGGTCGTCCAGGCTGCGCGAGAGTGGGCGCTCGAGCAGGTCAAGGCCTAGGAAGGGAGTCGAGATGATGATGCGACGAAGAGGTCCCGGGCTCCTTCGCGCGGCGGCGACCACCGCCGTCGTCGCGGGCACCGCGGGGGCCGTGAGGCACCGTCAGGAGCAGAAGTACGCGGCTCAGGACCAGGCCGCGTACGAGCAGCAGATGTACGAGCAGCAGCAAGCCGCGCCGGCGGCGCCGGCACAGCCGGCGGAGCCGGACTACGTCGCCGAGCTGGAGCGGCTCGCACAGCTGAAAGCACAGGGCATCGTCAGCGAAGAGGAGTTCGCGGCGAAGAAGCAGCAGCTGCTCGGGCTCTGACGCAGGGAAAGAAAACAACATGGCCGTCGACGCATCCCCGCTCACGGGTCTCGAGCCCCGAGCCTTCTGGGGCAACTTCGAGACGCTGACGCGAATTCCGCGCCCGTCGAATTGACGTCAGCCGGCTCGGGGAAGCTCGAAGAGCTCGTTGCTGCACCCGCCTCGTCGATCGACGGGCGCAGGTTCACCTTCCGGTCTCCGATCGACGGCCTCGAGCTGCAAATCGGCGGCTACGCATCCGTCGGCGGGCACCTCGGTCAGATCCAGTCGCTCGAGCTGGCATCCGACGACGCTTCCTTCGCACAGGGCGAGGGAGTCATGCTCGACGAGGGGGTCGGACCGTTTGGGGCGCTGCCGGTCGAGCGCGCTCCCACTTCGCAGGTGGAGCGTTGGCTCGGCGCCGTCCGGCCCGCGCGAGCGGCGCTGGACGTTGGAGAGCTCGTCGTCGAGCCCACCGTGCGGTTTCTCCTCGATGCGGGCGGATTCGACCGCCACACCTTCTTCTGCGGGCAATCCGGGTCGGGAAAGACGTTCGCGCTTGGGGCGGTGCTCGAGCAGCTCCTCCTGCAGACGCAGCTTCGGCTCGTCGTGCTCGATCCCAATTCCGACTTCGTGCGGCTGAATGCGCTGCGCGAGGGCGTGGAGGACGCGACCGCGTCTCGCTATCGAGAAGTTGCGGCCGCAATCTCCGTGCGGCGAGCGGGGGAGAGCGGCTCGGACCGGCTCCACGTCCGCTTCACCGACTGCGACGCCGAGGAGCAGGGGGCCGTTCTGCGGCTCGATCCGATTCGCGACCGCGGCGAGTACGGCGCGCTCGTCGACCTGCTCGAAGGGGGATTCGAGCAGACGGCGGAGAGCGCGGGCGAGCTGGCCGAGCGCATGTCCGCGTCGACCGACCCGAACGTGCAAGCGCTCGGGTCGAGAGTGCGGAACCTCGGCATCCACCGCTGGCAGATCTGGTCGACGGGCGATGTCGGCTCCGTCCAGGATCTCGTGGCGCCGGATGGGCCGCGCGGGCTCGTCGTCGACCTCGGTTCGCTCGAGACCCCGGGGGAGAAGGCGGTGGCCGCGGAGAGCGTCCTCGCGGCCCTCTGGCGGCGGCGGGAAGCGCGCGAACCGACGCTGGTCGTCATCGACGAGGCCCACAACGTGTGTCCCCGGGAGCCTGGTGATCCCATCACCGAGCTGGCGACGGAGCACGCCGCTCGGTTCGCGGCTGAAGGACGCAAGTTCGGGCTCTACCTGCTCGTCTCGACCCAGAGGCCGCAGCGTGTGAACGAGCTCGTCGTCTCCCAGTGTGACAATCTCGTGCTCATGCGCATGGCCTCGGTCACGGATCTGGCGTATGTCTCGGCGAGGCTCTCCTACGCGCCTGCGTCGTTGCTCGAGCGCGCAACGTCGTTCGGCCTGGGCGAGGCGCTGGTGGCGGGAAAGATCGCTTCGCCTGCATTCGTGCGCTTCGGGCCCCGGGTCGCGCAGGAGGGCGGTGGCGACGTACCTGCGACCTGGGCGGAGGGAGGAACTTCATGACGGCGGTCGCCACGAAGCCGGCTGCCGCAACCGGTGCGGGCGTGGTGCTGCTGACGCTCGCGGCCGGGCAATTCCTCATGACGCTGGACAGCTCGGTCATGAACGTCTCCATCGCGACGGTTGCAAAGGACGTCGGGACGACGGTCACCGGGATCCAGGGCGCGATCACCGCCTACACGCTCGTGATGGCCGCGCTGATGATCACGGGCGCGAAGATCGGGGCGATCATCGGTCGCAAGCGCGCGTTCTCGATCGGGTGCGTGATCTACGGCTGTGGCTCGTTCACGACCTCGATCGCGCCGAGCCTCCCCGTCTTGCTCCTCGGCTGGTCCTTCCTCGAGGGCGTGGGCGCCGCGCTGATCATGCCAGCTATCGTCGCCCTCGTGGCTGGCAATTTCCCGGCCGCGAAGCGCCCGGCGGCGTATGGGGCGGTCGCGGCTGCCGGAGCCATCGCGGTGGCCGTCGGCCCGCTCATCGGCGGGTTCTGCACGACCTATTTCTCCTGGAGATGGGTCTTCGCCGGTGAGGTCCTCGTCGTCATCGCGATCCTCATCCTCACCCGCCGCATCGCGGACGCGCCGTCCGAGCGGCGTCCCACCCTCGACTACGTGGGCGCCGTGCTCTCGGCCTTGGGCCTGGGGCTGCTCGTCTTCGGCGTCTTGCGCACCGGCGAGTGGGGTTGGATTCAGCCAAAGGCGAACGGTCCCTCCTGGGCCGGACTCTCTCCGTCGGTCTGGCTCGTCATCGCGGGCGTGATCGTGCTGTGGCTCTTCTTCCGCTGGAACGAGCGCGTCGAGTCGCGCGGCGGCGAGCCGCTCGTCCGCTCCGACATGAGGGGCAACCGGCAGCTGAGCGGAGGGTTGGCCATGTTCTTCTTCCAGTTCCTCGCGCAGGCCGGGCTCTTCTTCGTCGTCCCGCTCTACCTCTCGGTGTGCCTTGGGCTCTCCGCCATCGGCACGGGTGCGCGCTTGCTGCCGCTCTCCCTGACGTTGCTCGCGGCGGCAATCGGGATCCCTCGCCTGTTCCCGAAGGCGTCTCCCCGCCTCGTCGTCAGGGCCGGCCTGGTGGGCCTCGTTGCGGGAACGCTGGTCCTGATGGCCGGGCTCGACCCCGACGCGGGCCCCGAGGTCGTCTTCGTGCCGATGCTTCTGATCGGCCTCGGGATCGGCGCGCTGGCCTCACAGCTGGGAGCGGTCACCGTCGGCGCCGTTCCCGACGAGCAGAGCACCGAGGTCGGCGGCATCCAGAACACGGCGACGAACCTCGGCGCATCGCTCGGAACCGCCATCGCCGGGTCGATCATGATCGCGGCGGTCTCGGCGTCGTTCCTCGCCAACATCCAGCAGAGCCCGGCGATCCCGGCGGAGGCAAAGTCCGAGGCCTCAGTCGAGCTCGCCGGTGGAGTTCCGTTCGTCTCGGATGCCGATCTCGAAGCGGCGCTCGAGAAGGCGGGCGCGAGCACGACTTCGACTCAGGCGGCGCTCGACGCCTACGCGGACGCTCGTCTGGATGGCTTGAGGAGCGCGCTCGCGATTCTCGCGCTGCTGACGCTGATCGCGCTCTTCATCGCCCAGCGCATACCGAGAGCTCAGCCGCAGGCTCCGGCGGCGTCCACGTAGCGATGTGCCGCTGGCTCGCATATTCGGGCTCACCGATCCGGCTCGAGGAGCTGCTCGTCAAGCGCGACCGCTCGCTGATCGACCAGAGCCTGCACGCCCGGCAGGGCGCCACGACCACCAACGGAGACGGCTTCGGCGTCGGCTGGTACGAGGAGGGCGAGCCGCCGCGGGTGTACCGGAGCACACACCCCGCCTGGAACGACCGCAACCTCCGCGAGCTCGCTGCCGGAGTCTCCTCGCCCCTCTTCTTCGCGCACATCCGCGCCTCGACGGGTACCGCGATCCAGGAGACGAACACGCACCCCTTCCGCTTCGGGAACTGGCTCTGGATGCACAACGGGTTGATCCGCGAGTTCCCGCGCGTGAAGCGTGAGCTCGTGCTCGCCATCGACGACTCTCTTTTCACGTCGATCGAGGGAACGACGGACTCCGAGATCATGTTCTACCTCGCGCTCACCTTCGGGCTCGAGGACGACCCCGTCGGCGCCGTCGAGAAGATGATCGGATTCATCGAGGAAATTGGGCGCCGGCACGGCGTCGAGCACCCCATCCAGATGACCGTGGCGACGTCCGACGGCGGCTGTATCTGGGCCTTCCGCTACTCGAGTGAGGGCGAGTCGCGGTCGCTCCACTTCAGCACGCGGCTGGACAGCCTCAAGGCTCTCCACCCCGAGCTCGCCGAGCTCACGGCCCTCTCCGACGAGACCAGAGTGATCGTTTCCGAGCCTCTCGGGGACCTGCCGGGTGCCTGGAACGAGGTGCCGGAGTCCCACGTCGGGATCGTGCAGCCGGGTGAGGACGAGCTGCGCCCGTTCGCGCCGAGCGTGCCCTGATCGCTTAGCCGACTTTCGTATACGTCGAGTCGTCGAGGATGTCGCTGCGACCGCCGCAGGGCTCCTTGCCGATGAGGCTGAAGCGGAGCTTCTTGTGCTCGACCTTCCAGCGATAGCGGCCGACGCCGTCAGGAAGGGTCAGGCCGCAGATGGCGGCATTGAAGAAGGCGATCTCGTCGCCCTCAACCGCGAGGTCTCCGTGAGCGAAGCGAGTCGGCACGCTGTAGTGCTGCTCGGAGATGACGAACAGGAGCCCTTTGTCCGGATTTTTGGAGACGAGCTTCCAGACGCCTTGCAGCTCTGCCGGTGCGGGGCCGCCCGCCGGCACGCCGCTCTGCGGTGTCGTCGGCGCCGCGGCGGTGCTGGTGCCCGTGGCCGACGAGCTCCCGCCGCAGCCCGCGAGCATTGTGGCGACGCCCACGCGCGTCTCGTCGGGCAGGACGTCCTCACTCCGGTCGAGGGCGCGCGGAAGTGCTCCGACCACCTCTCGCAGCGCCAATTTCACCGCCTCCCCTTCTACCATGAGGTCGCCCGCCCGCTGGGCGTCGAGGACATAATCCGAATCTGGATCGAGCCGACCGGCGACGAGAACTCCAGGCTCGAGTTCGACCGACCGGACTGGGTTTTCGCGAGCGCGCTCGCGCCGTTCTCGACGTCCTGCTCCCACACTTTCGACAGCTCCGGCGCAATGCGGCGGCTCGGCGTCGACCACGCCGGCGAGTCGAGCTCACGACCCGCGAGCACGAGGTGCTGGAGCGCGTTGCCGGCGGGAGGACGAACGCGGAAGTCGCCCGGATGCTCTGGATCTCACCCGGAACCGTGCGCAAGCACCTCGAGAACGTGTACGAGAAGCTCGGCGTCCACACGCGGACGGGGGCGGCTTCCGCATTGCGTGCCTTTTCGGCACCTCACCGAGGTCATTAGGTCGTTCCTGCTTTAGGACTACCGCACTCGCCACTCGAGCAGGCTGAGGAGTTATGCGTTCGCCCCGACGACTCCGTTCACTGCCCGGTTCGACCGCGAGGGGATCGACGGAGCGCTGTCAGTCCGCTGCTCGAACCTTCTGAGCGGGCTCACCAGCGTCCCCGTCCTTGCTGGTCGATCGAAACGGGGGGACCTTCGTCGCCGGCTCGCGGACGGCGACAACGTTGAAGGCGGAGACCGGTCGCTGGAACCCTTTCAGCGTGAACTCGCCGATCGGCTCCACTTCGACGTTGTCTTCGACCTCCGCATAGAGGCGCTGCGAGATCAGGATCTGGCCGGCGGTCGCCTCATCGGCCAGACGTGACGCGAGATTCGTCACGGCTCCGATCGCCGCGTAATCGGAGCGGCCTTCGAAGCCGACCTCGCCACAGGTCGCGTAGCCGAGCGCGATGCCGGCGCCGAGGTCAAGGTCGTAGCCGCGCTTTTGCCACCGGGGCGTCAACTCCGCCATCTGCTCACGCAGCGCGCAGCCGAGCAGTACCGCCCGCAACGCGGCGTCGGGGATCTCGATCGGATCGTTGAAGAAAAGCTGGACGCCGTCCCCCTCGATGAAGCCGACCGTCGCGTCGAACCGCCCGACGAGACCACCGATCGTGCCATGGAACTCGCCGAGCACGCGCATCAGCTCCTCGGGCTCGACCGCATCGACGAAGTTCGTCCAACCGCGCAGGTCGGCGAAGAACATCGCGACCTGCCGGCGGTGGCTGCGCAGGATCGACTCGTCGCCCGACGAGACGATCGCGTCCGCGAGCTGCGGCGAGAGGAACCGTCGCAACCTCTGCAGTCGCTCGAGCTCCTCGAGCTGCGTCTGAACACGATCTTCGAGCGTCCGGTTCAGGTCCAGCA
>JBKPFG010000255.1:0-3604 GCA_046728735.1 Actinomycetota bacterium | reverse complement strand
GCGGCCCAGTCCGCAAAGCGCGGCAGGCGCCTTAGGCGTCGCGCAAGGCGAACGCCGTCCTCGACGGCGCGCTCGAGGCGCTCCTCGCCGACCGGAACATCGAAGCCGGCTTCGCGAAGGGCGTTCCGCAGCGAGCCGAAGGTGTGCCAGTAGAGCGACTTCGAGGGCATCGTGGCCCGTCGGCGCTGCAGGTCCCCCCCGGTCGGCGGCCGCCCGAGCTCGGCTCCGAGTGTGCGGAGCTCGTCGAGGAGCTCCTCACGCGTCGCGAAGCGCCGCGCGCGCAGCCCGGCGAGACGCTTGGCGGCGTTCCAGGTCCCGAATCGGTCGATGACGGTCTGGGGATGGACGCGCGTTTGCCGGTCTCCCTCGAACTCCCGCATCGTCGGCGAGCGGCCGAGCCGCTCGGCGGAGGCTTTCAGCTGGCCGAGGATGTCCTCGTTGGAATAGCGGCGGCGCATGCCGGCCCGGAACGCAGCGAGATCGGCGGAATCGACCTGCACAGCTGCCTCCCTCTCAAGGATAGAGCAGATTAGTCGGAGCGCAAGCGGCGCTTACGAGCTGAGGGATTGGCGGAATGTGGCTCGTCGCCGGGACGCGCTGGTCGTTCGGAGGCTGCGGACGCCGGGTGTCCTCGTAATCGTCTCTAGGTACGGGGGCGACTCGTCTAACTGAACGCGGATGCGTTGGGGCGAGTCAGCGCGCCTCCGGAGGCACAGCCGGTATCTCGCCAAGCCCTCAGCTAGAGAGCCGAGGCGAGCAGGGGGACGGCCGACTCCTGCTCTTCGAAGCCGTCCGTCTGCAGGAGCCGCTCGAGCGCCGAGACGCAGCGGGGGCAGAACTGGCTGCCGGACCCGCGCCTGAGCTCCTCCATTGCCTCCTCGGCGGGACGCGCGGCGCGGTAGATGCGGGTCGTCAGCATCGAGTCGAGGGCGTCGGCGACGTGGATGATGCGAGCGCCGAGCGGGATGTCCTCCCCCCCGAGGCCGTCGGGGTACCCGGTGCCGTCGAAACGCTCGTGGTGATGGCGGATGGCTGGAACGGCGTCGTTCAGGAACCCGAGGCGGTCGATGATCCGGGCGCCCTCGTCTGCGTGGCGCTGCATCAGCGCCCATTCGTCGGCCGTGAGGCTCGCCGGCTTCAGGAGGATGGCATCCGGGATCGCCAGCTTGCCGATGTCGTGGAAGAGGGCGGCGTGCCCGAGGAGGTCGAGCTCTGCCTGCGAGAGGCCGAGCTCGCGGCCGATCGCGAGCGCGAGCTGCTGCACGCGCCGCGAATGGCCTGCCGTGTAGGCGTCACGCGCATCGACGGTCGCCGAGAGGCTTTCCATCGCCGCCGTCGAGCGCTCCTTGAGGAGCCGGTTGGCCTGCTCGAGGGAGACGTTCTGGGTACGGATCGTCTCCGCTGCCTTGCGCAGCTTCTTGGTGGACTTCTCCGTGTGCCCGAGGTAGGCGGCCATCGTCTTCCGCATGAGCAGGAGCGGGAGGACGAAGACCGTAAGGCCGTAGAGGCCGATCGCATCGTAGGCGAGCGCAATCGCGCCACCCACGAGCCCAAAGACGACATAGTGGGGTACGAGCCATGAGAAGCGCTCGTTCCAGACGGAGCGCCAGCGATCGTGTCCCTCGAGCGCCATGGCTAGCGAGATGAGCGCCGTGTTGACGAGGAAGTACACGCCTCCGGCGATCAGTCCTGCCCCGGCGACGACGAGTGCCCGCCAGGGCGACCCCTCGTCGGCGATCAGGCCGACGCTGAAGACGCCTGCAGCCGCGAGCGAGGCGAGGCTGAGCGCGCCCACGTTGAAGAGGACGTAGTACCAGTCGTCGCGGCGAGCGCTCCACTCGACCGCCACGATCGTGAGGGCGAGTGGAAGGGCCACGCGCGGGCCGAACATTGCGGCCCCGGCGAGCGCACCGACCGCGCTCACGGAGATCGACCCTGCCTCGAGCTCGAGGGAGAGGGCCTGCCCGCCTCCCACGAGGATGACGATGGCGATGAGGCCGATGATGTCGTTCGTCGTTCCGAAATAGAGCCCTGCGATGCCCGCGACGATGCCGGCGACGGCAACGAGGCCGACGAGGGCGGCCAGAGGCGGCGAGAGCGCCAGGAAGTGCGGTCGCCCCGGTGTATGCGAGCGCTGCTGCTGAGCCTCCCGGAGCTCGCTCGGGCGCGTCTCGGGAAGAGCGCGGGACGTCGTCGCCACGTACTCGCCCTCCTCGGGAACCGCTGCGAGGCGGGCGCTTCGCTCGGGCGCCATGAGGAGCGGCTCCGAGCTCGCTCCGAGGACGCGGTTCCGGCCCTGGAGCTTCGCGCGATAGACGGCGAGGTCGGCCTGGTGGATGAGCTCGTTCGGGTCCGCCCCGTCCTTCGGAAATCCCGCGATGCCGAGGGAGATCGTGGCGCGAATCGGCTCGCTGGACGTCTCGACCTCGAAGAGGTGCTCGGCCACGGCCCGCCGGATGCGCTCGGCGATCTCGAGGGCCGTCTCCGGAGCTGTCTCGGGCAGGAGGATGGCGAACTCCTCGCCGCCGAAGCGCGCAGGGACGTCGTAGGGCCGAAGCTGCACGCGGAAGATGTCCGCGATCCCCTTCAGCACCGCGTCGCCGGCGAGGTGACCGTAGGAGTTGTTGATGTCTCGCAGGAGGTCGAGGTCGGCCATGATCACGGACATGGGCCGCTCGAAGCGCGCCGCGCGGGCCAGCTCCTCGCGGAGCTCGGCGGCGAAGTGGCGCGCGTTGAAGAGCCCGGTCTTCGGATCGACGCGGGCCTCCTCCTGCAGGGCGGGAACGCTGAGCGAGCGATGGATCAGGAGCAGAGGGGCGACGGCGGTCGGCAAGAGGTAGGGATTCCAGCGCCACAGGCTCGCGAACGCGACACCGAGAGCGGCGAGAACGAGGTCGGTCGCCAGGCTGTCGCCCGAGAAGAGCCCCGTCTCGCGCAGCGTGTGCCCGCGCGCGTAGTGGAGCATCGTTGCGAGGAGGAAGTGGTTGGTCGCCACGAAGACGACCGAGGCGGCGAGGCCGGCGAGCGCCAGCTCGAGCTCACGGCTCAGGTCCAGGTCCCGCACCATCCAAACCGCACCCCACGCCGCCAGGCCGTTCAGCGTGTAGTTACAGATGTTGAAGCTCTGGATGTACCAGGGGTAGCGAACCTTGAGCCACTCGGGGATGTGCTGCACGACGCCCATGAGCACCACGAGCTCGGGCGGAAGCAGCAACGCGGCGGGGATCAGGAAGACGATGGTCGTGTGGTACGACTGGTCCCTCGGGGTTCGCACCACGAACAGCTGCGCGACGGCCGCGCACGTCGCGAGCACGAGGAAGGTCGCCCAACCCTCGGTGTCCGGGGACAGACGCGAGAGCGGCGGCAGCGCGGCGACGATCGTCGCGACTCCGACGGCGGCGAGATAGAGCTTGGCGCCTCGGGACAACGTGGGCTCGCGCCGCTCGGGGGCCTGCCGTCGTTCGATTCCGCGGTATTCCGTTGGTACAGCGCTCATCTCGCCCAGCCCAAACCCTCGCTGCATTCGGTGTTTGCAGCTCTGATTCCGTTCCACGCGCAAGCGCGAGGCCGCAGAGCCATGAAAGGACCGTATGCCTGCAGGAAT
>JBKPFG010000282.1:0-23303 GCA_046728735.1 Actinomycetota bacterium | reverse complement strand
GAGGTCGCGCATGCGCTCGACGGACTTGTCCAGCACCCAGACGTCCGCCTGCATCCCGACCGCGATCAGGGCGGCGTTGTAACCGACGATCCCGCCGCCGAGCACGACCACCTTCGCAGGCGGCACTCCGGGCACGCCGCCGAGGAGGATGCCCCTCCCGCCCTGCGCCTTCTCGAGCGCCCACGCGCCCATTTGCGTGGCCAAGCGGCCGGCGACCTCGCTCATCGGTGCCAGGAGCGGCAGCTGGCGATCGTCGGTCTCCACTGTCTCGTAGGCGATGCAGATGGCGCCGCTCTCGAGCAGCGCGCGGGTCCGGTCTTCCTCCGCAGCGAGATGGAGGTACGTGAAGAGGACGAGCCCCTCCCGCAGCCGATCGAACTCGGGCTCGATCGGCTCCTTCACCTTGAGGACGAGGTCGGAGCTCGACCACACGTCGTCCACGGAGCCGATCTGCGCACCGACGGCCACGTAGACGGAGTCAGGGAGCGCGCTGCCTTCCCCGGCGCCCTGCTCGACGAGGACCTCATGACCACGCCGGCGTAGCTCGACCGCGCCCGCAGGCGTCAATGCGACGCGGTTCTCGTCCGGCTTGATCTCCTTGACGACTCCGACTCGCATCGGGGCGCAAAGATACCTAGTAGGAGGGCTTGACGAAACATCGGCTGTGCCGCCGGAGCCGCGCCGCTCGCCCCGTCCCAGCGACGAGCAACGTTCCGCCAAGCTCTCCTAGGCGAGCACGCGGCTGGCGAGGCGTCCAGCGGCGAAAGCCGCCTCGAAGAACGTGGGATCGTCGTCCGGCCCACGCCCCATGTGGGAGAGCGGCAACCCCTCGCACGCCTCTTCCCAGCCGTCCACGTCGACAGGTGTCAGGTTGGCGAGGCCATCGGGTGTCTCCGCTCCCGACGGCCACCCGAGCTCGGCCTTGCCCGCGAGCTCGAGGACGGCTCGAGTGTGGTGCGAGATGCCGCGGTGCCGTTCGCGCGCGTCGCGCTCCGAGTACCGCACTGCGAGGATCGCCCGGCCGCCGAGCGTGCGAGCCGTCCAGATCGCCTCGGCGGCCGCTATCCCGCCGTGGCCGAACGGGCTCGCCGTCCCGACGATCCCCGGCCCGATCGCGCAGACGACGGCGTCGAAGCCTTGCTCTGCCGACCAGAGCAAGGCGGCCGCCGTGGATACGCAGGCGACATCGCCGTCGAAACAGGGCCCGACCGCGATCGTGCGCTCGAGCAAGCCGCGAGCGCGAAGCGCGCGCAGGGTGTCCGACAGCGGGACCGGCAACGCTCCTCCAGGCAGTTGGGCGTACGCGATCCGCTTTCCGCCCCCGATGCCGGCAAACACCGGAGCCACCTGGCTGTGCAGCGAGCAGCAGACCACCGGAAGGCCGTCGAGGCGATCGCGACCGACGCCGTGCTCCTCCGCATGCACGACGGCGTGCTGAAGAGACGTGTAGGGGAGCTTCATCACGTGCGCGCCCGGTTCGGAAGGGCGGTCGAGGCCCCGCGTGAGATTCGCGTGCAGGACGTCGAAGCCGCCCGACCCGAGCCCGAGCTCGACCGCCTGGACGTTGACCAGCACCTCGTCGCCGAGGGCGACCGGCCCCGTCAGCCGCGGATAGGCCACGCAAGGCCGGCCGTCGACCTCCAGGCGCACGAGCCCCTCGAGCCGCTCGGTCACCGCTGTGACGGTGCCGCGGCGGAGGCTAAGCACTAAGCACCGCGGGCGAGGTCAACGAGCTCGAGCGTGACACCGACCATGCGTTCGAGATCCGCCACCGCGATGCGCTCGTCGGGCGTGTGCACGTCGGTCATCCCGTTGGCGAGGTTGATGCACGTGACGCCGCGAGCGTTGAAGACGTTGGCGTCGGCGCCCCCGCCGGTGTCGACAGGCTGCGGAGCGATGCCCGCGCGCTCCATCGCGGCGCAAGCGAGCTGGAAAAGCGGCTCGTCGGGCCTGAAGCGGTAGCCCGGGTAGGTCTCGCTGATGCGCGTCTCCACCTCGCACTCGGACACGCTCGCCGCGAACGAGAAGCAGTCCACCATCTCCTGGATCAGGTCGGCGAGCTTGCCCTGGTCTCGCGAACGAGCTTCGACCGCGAGCTCGCACCGCTCGGGAATGACGTTTCGGGCCGTGCCTCCTGCGATCCGGCCCACGTTGGCGGTCGTCTCGTCGTCGAGGCGTCCGAGCCTCAGATCCGAGATCGCGCGTGCCGCGGCGACGATCGCGGAGCGGCCCTCTTCCGGCGCCAACCCCGCATGCGCGGCCCGGCCCTTGAAAACGACGTCGATCGTTCGCCCCCAGGGGGACGAGCGCACCACGTTTCCGATCGGGCCGGAGGAGTCGTAGACGAAGCCGCGCTGCGCCTCCAAGCGTGTGTGATCGAAGGCGAACGCACCCAGCAGGCCCGTCTCCTCTCGGACCGTGAACAGCAGCTCGAGGCCGGCGTGCGGCCGGCGCTCGGCCAGCACGAGGCGCGCGGCCTCCAGCATGACGGCAACCGCTGCCTTGTTGTCCGCGCCCAGGATCGTCCCGGCGTCGTTGCGGACGAAGCCGTCGTCGTGCACGACGGGCTCGATCGCGGCGGTCGGAGGCACCGTGTCCATGTGGGCGCAGAGGAAGAGCGGCGCGCCATCGCCCTGATCTGCGCTCGGCTGAAGCCGAGCGAGGAGATTTCCAGCCTCGTCGGACTCGACATCGAGTCCAAGGTCGCGGAGATAGGCATCGACGCGTTGAGCGACCTTCTCCTCCTCCCCGGAAGGGCTCGGAATCGCCGCCAGCTCCAGGAAGAGGTCGAGCACCTCGGGCGCCCAGGTCGCTGCCATGGGGCGATTCTAGGAGGGCGTGGCGAGACGTCGCTCGTCGCCCGGACGGGAGGATCGTTCCCAGGCAAGGACGCAGGGAGGCCCGTGTCATTCTGAACGCGGATGCGTTAGGGCGAGCGGCGCGCCTCCGGCGGCTCAGCTGATGTCTTGCCGGGCTCTCCTAAAGTTAGGTCGCTGCCGTCTCGGCGATCCCGGTTCGTGCGCGGGCCCGCTCGAGCGCGGCGCCCACGAATTCGCGGAAGAGCGGCGCGGGCCGGGTGGGCCGGGACTTGAACTCCGGGTGGAACTGGCTCGCGACGAACCAGGGATGGTCGGGAAGCTCGATGATCTCCACGAGTCGCCCCTCCTGGAAGGTGCCCGACACCACCAGGCCGGCCTCGACGAGGCGCGGGCGGTAGAGGTTGTTGACCTCGTAGCGATGCCTGTGGCGCTCGTGGACGACTGGCTCACCGTAGGCGGCAAACGTCCGCGTGCCGTCGACCAGATCAACCGCGTCGGCGCCGAGACGCATCGTCCCCCCGAGATCCTCGATCTCCTTCTGCTCGGGCAGGAGATCGATCACCGGATAGGGCGTCTCGGGATCCATCTCCGTCGAGTTCGCACCTTCGAGCCCTGTGACGTTACGGGCGAACTCCGAGATGGCCACGTGCATCCCGAGGCAGATGCCCAGGTACGGGATCCCGTTCTCGCGGGCGATGCGGCAGGCGGTGATCTTGCCCTCCCAGCCTCGGGAACCGAAGCCCCCGGGTACGAGGATCCCGTGGGAGCGGCCCAGATCGGCGGCGGCCTCCTCGAGCGTCATCCCCTCGGCGTCCACCCAGCGCACGCGCACGCCGGTGCCGTGGTGGATTCCCGCATGCTTGAGCGCCTCGTGAACCGAGAGGTAGGCGTCCTGAAGCTTCACGTACTTGCCGACCAGCGCGATCTCGACCTCGCCCTGGCGCTCCCCGATGCGGCGGGCGAGGCGGTCCCACTCGCCGAGATCGGGCTCGGTCTCCGGGAGCCCGAGCCGGCGGCAGACGAGCCGGTCGAGGCCCTCGGCCTGCAGCGCTTGCGGGACGAGGTAGACGTCGTTGACATCCTCGTTCGCGACGACCGCCTCGGCGGGGACGTCCGCGAAGAGGGCGATCTTGTCGCGAATGTCGGCGGAGAGCGGCTCGTGCGAGCGGCAGACGACGATGTCCGGATGGATACCGATGCGGCGCAGCTCGTTGACCGAGTGCTGCGTCGGCTTCGTCTTCAGCTCGCCGGCCGTCTCGATGAAGGGCACGAAGGTGACGTGGAGATAGAGGACGTTCTCCAGTCCCACCTCGCGCCGGAACTGGCGGATGGCCTCGAGGAACGGCAGGGACTCGATGTCGCCGACGGTGCCGCCGATCTCGGAGATGACGACGTCCGTGTCGACAGCGTCCGCCACGCGGCGGATCCGGTCCTTGATCTCGTTCGTGATGTGGGGGATCACCTGCACCGTCGAGCCGAGGTACTCCCCCTTCCGCTCCTTGCGGATGACGCCGTACCAGATCGAGCCCGAGGTGTGGTTCGCGTTCCGGGAGAGGTTCTCGTCGACAAAGCGCTCGTAGTGGCCGATGTCGAGATCGGTCTCGGCGCCGTCCTCGGTCACGAAGACCTCTCCGTGCTGGAAGGGGCTCATCGTGCCGGGGTCGACGTTGATGTACGGGTCGAACTTCTGCACCTGGACCCGCAGGCCGCGCGCCTTGAGCAGCCTCCCCAACGAGGCGGCCGTGATGCCCTTCCCCAGTGACGAGACCACGCCGCCCGTCACGAAGACGTACTTGGTCGGCCGTTCCCTCATGGTCTCACCCTCCCCCACGCGTCGAGCTCTCGCAGCACAGGCGTCCGCTCGATGAGCGCGCCGAGCGAACGACGCTCTCCGACGATGTTGAGACCGGCGACTGCGAGAGCAGTCACCCAGCGACCCCGTCCGCGGAGCACGTCCACGGACTTCAAGCCTAGCAGGGCCCCCAGCGCGTTGGATCCGGCGTCGCCAAGCATCACGCGTTCGCGCAGATCGTAAGGGGCCAGGAGGACGGCGATTTTCATGGGGCCCCCGGCGCTGCTCCCGCGCAGGAAAAGACTCGCGAGCAGGAACGCCTTCAGCGCTCTCCCGGGCCGGGTGTCGAGCTGATTCACGAGGTTGGCGCAACCGGCGACGAGCAAGCCGCCGGAAAGCGATCGGGTGGCCGCAAGCCCGACGGCCGGGATGCCCACGAGCTTCGCGATGCCCGTCGTCCGACCCGCGGCGAGATGCGCCCGGATGCCCCGCTCCTCCCCGCTCCAGAGATCGTCCGCGAGGCCGAGCGCGGCGACGGCGGTCACCGTCGGACTCTTCCTCAGGCCGACGACCCAGCCCACCAGGGGGATCCGCGTGCCTCGGTGGTTGAGGGCGAGCGGGCCGGTGGCGAGGAGGATGTCGAGCAGCTGCCGTCCGCGATGGAGGAAGCCTGCGAGGTCGCGCCCCGTGGCCCGATGGCTCAGGTCGACCTCGACCTCCTCCATGGTCAGCCCCGCGCGGACGGCGTCGATCGTCATCCGCACCTCGCAGCCGAATCCCGGTGCGAGCGGAAAGCAGGCAGCACGCGCCCGCGCGCTCAGCTGCCGTTGGCCGGAAAGAGGCTCCCGAGACGCGAAGCCGGTGCGGAGCGCGATGAGCTCACGGGCGATCCGCTTCGCGATTCCGAACCCGCCCCCGGACCGGCGACTGAAGGCCGCGACGACCAGATCGGCGCGGCTGTCGGCCAGAGGAGTCAGCGAGCCGCGCAGGTCGGCGTCGCAAAGGAGGATGGGGCCGGGGGGAGCGGCGCGCTCGCCGACCGATAGGGCCTCGCCCTTGCCTGTCCGGCCGAACCGGATGACGACGGCGCCCGCTTCTTCGGCGAGCTCCGGCGTCCCATCCCGGGAGGCCCCGTCCACGACGACGATCTCGGCGGCGGGAAAGTCTCGCCGCAGGACCGCGATCGTCTCCCCGATCCGATCGGCCTCGTCGCGCGCGGCAACGAGGATCGTCAGCGGCTCCGAGCCGGAGCTTTCAGCCACTCGTGGTCGTCGGAACCGACTCGATCGGCGGTGCCACGCCGTCCGTCGCGGAATCCTTGACGCCATAGTGGCCGGGCTGGCCCCCCGCGAGGAGAAGCGCGAGCGCGAGCCGTCCGGCCAGGGCGTCGACGTCGTCGACGCTCGACACGCCCTGCTGTCGGAAGAGCGTGAGGTCGTCCTCCGCGCTCGTCGTCTGCACGCCCACCACCGGCACGCCCGAGTCTTCCAGTCCGCGCACGAGCCCCTCGAAGAGCGATTGGGTGGCGTCCGTCTTGCTCTTCTGTTCGGCGTCGCCTTCAGTCTCTGGCGGCTGCCAGGTCTGCGCGACAACGGCGCCGTCCACGGGGCTCGAGGTCGTGCCCGAACGCTCTTCGATCAAGCTGCTCGAGAGCGAGGTCCAGAGAGGCGTGCCGTCGCCCTCGACCAGGTCGTGGCCGAGCGCTTCGCCCAGGTCGCCGAAATCCCCGCCGTCCTGTGCGTAGCGCGCCAGCTGCTCGTCGCCGTTCAGCCTGGAGTCGAGCTCGTCCGGATCGATTGGCGTGTCGAGAGCGACGAGCCGTACGGGGCTGCCGGCGCCCGCGTCGGTAAGCGTCCTTTCCACCGCCGACCTGACGCCACCGTCCACAGGGCCGAGGAAGAGGACCGTGTAGCCGTTGCCCTCGAGCTTCCCGTCCATCAGCGAGGGGTAGGCCCCGTTCAGGAGCTCCTGGGCCGCATCGCTGCGGTGCTCGACCAGATCCGACTTGGCCCGCTCCTGAGTGAGCTGGTCGTTGAGTGACGCCAGCCGATCCTTCATCAGCGCGTCCTCGGCGTCGCCGAGCTTCCCGGAGATGGCGGCGCCGAGAAGGATGCCCACCGCGAGGGCGATGAAGACCGCGGCGAGCGAGACGAGGTGGTAGCGGAAGTCGAACATTTGCCGGCGGTTTGGGTGGTCTAGAGCCCTGCAGCAGTCTGGCAGAGGTCGTAGAGCCGGGAGACGGCAAGGCGCGGCAGGCTCCTCGCTCCCTCCGCATAGAGCCGCCAGAGCGGCCCGCTGACGAAGGCGCTTGCGCGCGTGTCGCGCCCCTCGTCGTCGAGCCGGACCCCGGCGTGGATGTCCTGGGCCAGGTCGAGCCACGAAAGCTCGGTGGCCACGACGACGCGCTCGAGGAGGATCAGCCCCTTCCCCCCAGGCTTGCGCAGGAAGCCGGGCCTCCGGCTTCGCAGCACCGTCCAGCGGGCGCCTTCCGCAAGACCGCGCCGGTCCGGCTCCACACCCGTGTAGGAGGGCCACCAGTCCGGGAGGTGGTACGGCTCTGCGAGGAGATCCCAGACATCCGCGCGCGGCGCCCGCAGAACCCGCGCTGCCTCGACGACCACGTTCCTACAGCCCGAGGAGGGACTGGATGCGCTCGGCGAGGAGCGAGAGAAAATGCTGGAGGTCCGACGAGACCGCGACGGCCGCGACCACCGCAGCAATCCCCGCGCCCGTGAAAGCGAGCAGAGGACCGATGCCCGCCCGGCCCCGGAAGAGACGCGACACGCCTCGTGCGTCGACGAGGATGTCGCCCACCTTCAGCCGGGTCAGGAACGTCGAGGACATGCCGGCTCGGTCGCGTTCGAGGAACTCGGTCAGGTTGAACCGCGTGCCCACGGCGACGATCAGTTCGGCGCCCTTCTCGTGCGCGAGGAGGATGGCCACGTCCTCGCTCATTCCGGGGACGGGCAGGAGGGCCGACTGCAGCCCGAGCCGATCGACTCGCTCCCGCCCTGGCGCGCGCCCGCCCGCGTAGGCGTGGACGACGATCTCGGCGCCGGAAGTCAGCGCCTTGTCGGAGACGGAGTCCATGTCGCCGACGACGAGATCCGGCTTGTAGCCCGCCTCGAGCAGCCGATCCGCGCCACCGTCGACCCCGATCAGGATCGGCTTGAACTCACGGATGTAGGAGCGGACCGTCCGCAGGTCGCGCTTCGCCTCCGGAGCACGGGCGACCACGAGTGCGTGGCGGTCACGGAAGCTCGTGCGCAGCTGTGGCATCTGCACTCCCTCCGAGAGGAGCTTGCTCTCCTCGCGCACGTGGTGGAGCGTGTTCTCGGCGAAGCTCTCGAGGGCGTCCGACACGCGGGCGCGTTGATCGGCGAGCACGCGCTCGAGCTCGTCCTCGGTGTGCACATGGCCTGCAGCGAGCCGCGTCCCGTTGCGGAAGAGGACCGCACCGCGGACGACGAGGGACTCCCCTTCCTTGACGTCGTCGAAGAGCTCGGCCCCGGGACAGTCGATCAGCCGAACGCCCCCGCGGACGAGCGCGAGCGGCCCTACGTTGGGAAAGCGGCCGGTCACCGACGGCGAGACGTTGAAGACGACGCGGACCCGACTTTCCAGGAGCTCCTCGGCCGAAGCGCGGTCGATATCGGCGTGGTCGATGATGGCGATGTCGTCCGGCCCCAGGCGCTTGACGAGTCGCTTCGTCCGCCGGTCGAGCCGTGCCGTGCCGGTGAACTCGATGAAGCTCACTGCTGGGCCACCTTCTCCAGGAACTCGGCGCCGCCGAGCATGCGCTCCACCTCGTCCCGGCGCTCGGATTCCGACAGCCTCTCGATGCGCGTGTGCGTCGGGTCCCCGGGGACCTTCTCGACGCGGAAATGTGTCTCGGCCGCGCTCGCAATCTGGGGCAGATGCGTGATCGTGAGGATCTGGGCGCGCTCGGCGAGGCGCGCGAGCGCGTCGGCGACCGCGTGGGCCGTCCGCCCGCCGATGCCCGCATCGATCTCGTCGAAGACGATCGTGGGCTCTCCGGCCCCGGCGTGCGCCGCTGCTCGGAGGGCGAGCGCGATCCGCGAGAGCTCCCCGCCCGAGGCCGTCTCCGCGGCGGGCGCGAACGGAAGTCCCGCGTTGGGCCGAATCAGGAACGCGACCCCATCCCGGCCAGTGGGCCCGTGCTCGCGCTCGGAGAGGTCGACCCGGAAGTCCCCATCCCCCAGGCCGAGCCCCTGCAGCTCCGCGGCGACCGCCTCGGAGAACGCCGGCGCAGCCTCGATTCGGGCCCCCGAGAGCGAATCCGCGAGCTCGTTCGCTCGCGCCTCCGCCTCGACCAGCGCCTCGCGCGCGCTTGCAAGCGGATCGATGCCAGCCTCGACGGCATCCAGCTCCGCGCGGGCTTCGGCCGCGCGCGAGAGCAACTCCTCGTAGCTCGCCGCCTGGAAGCGACGCCGCGCGTCCGTCATCCGCTCGAGCTCGGACTCCACCTGCTCCAGACGTCCGGGCTCGGCCTCGAGCGAAGCAAGAAAGCCTCGCAGCGAGGCCGCGACCTCGCGGATTCGGACTTCGGCCTCGCCCAGCTCGGCGTAGGCCTCGGCGAGCTCCGGAGCGAGCGCGGAGACGGGTGCGAGCTGGGCGGCGGCGCGAGCGACGAGCTCTCCCGCGCCTTCCCCGTCCGCGAGCTCCGGGGCAAGTGCCTCGCCCGCGCCCGCGGCCGCGTCGGCGAGATCCGTCACGTGGAGGAGCCGCTCGCGCTCGCCGCGCAGGCGCTCCTCCCCGTCGGGCTCGAAACCCTTCGTCCGCTCGACCAGCTCGCGGAGCTCGACCAGACGCTCGGCGCGACCCGCCTCGGCTCGCGAGAGCTCGTCGAGCCTACGCCGCGCGGCGGCGAGCTCTCGCCAGGCGCGCGCATGCTCTTCTCTGCGCCGGAGCTGTGCGTCGCCGGCGAACCCGTCGAGCACCTGCAGCTGGAAGGAGGGGCGCGCGAGCCGGCGCTGTTCGAACTGGCCCGACATTGCGAGCAAGCGCTCCACGAGCGCGGCGAGGTCTTCCCGCGGCACGGCCCGTCCCCACGCGTAAGCGCGCGTGCGCCCGTCGGAGAAGACCCTGCGTGCCGCAACCAGTCCCTCCTCACCCTCCGGACGAAGGTCCGCGATCGTCTCGAGCCCTTCTTCCTCGAGCAGGTCTGCCGGGAGGTCGACCTCGGCCTCGACGTACGCCTCCTGGGCGCCGGGCCCGAGGTAGCCGGAATCGCCGGGCGCCCCGAGCAGCAGGCCGATCGCCTGGGCGAGGATCGTCTTGCCGGCTCCGGTCTCCCCCGTGATCGCGTTCAGGCCGCCGCCGAAGGCCAGGTCTGCCTCCCGGATGAGGACGAAGTTCTCGATGCGGAGGCGGCGCAGCACGCCTAGGGGAAGACCTCGTGGTAGCGGCTGAAGAAGGTCACCTCGGGCAGGACGGCCAGCTGCGAGGTCTGCTCGTCTATGCCGACGGTAAGCGACTCGGAGGAGACGAGCTCGCCGACGGTCGTTCCGTCCACGAGGACGGTGACCGCCGTCTCGACGGTCCGGTTCGTGACGGTGAGATCGAGGCCGCGAGGGACAACGACGGGCCTGGCGTGCAGCGAGTGCGGCGCGACGAAGGTGATCGCCATCGCCTCGAGGCCCCACATCATGACGGGACCGCCGTTGGAGAGGTTGTAGGCTGTCGAGCCCGACGGCGTGCAACAGATCATCCCGTCACAGGGCTGCGCGTCGAGCTGCTCGCCGCCGATCTCCCAGGCCAGCTCGACCATGCGTCCCGGCTGGGAGCTCGTGACGACGACGTCGTTCACCGCTGCGTGCGAGCCGCCGGCCGCCCGCGCCGTGAGCGTGCAGAGCCCGACGACCCGGAACTCGCCCGCGAGGACTCGCGGCAGCGCCTCCTCGAGGCGGCTTCCGTCCGCGCTCGTCAGGAAGCCGACGCGGCCGTAGTTGACGCCGAACACCGGTGTGTCCGTTCCGAGCGTCGCGCGCAGGGCCCGCAGCATCGTGCCGTCGCCTCCGAGGGCGACGACGAGGTCGGCTTCGCCGCTCGCGGCGGGGACGATCTCGATGCCGGCAGCACGAGCGCATTGCTCGGCCTGTGCCAGCGCGTCGCCGATCCGGTCGGGCTGCCCGTGCGTGAACACGGCGATCCGGCTCACGGGCCGGGGGACGCTAGCCGGCTGCGGCGAAGTAGACGAAGAACTCACGGTTTCCTTTCGCTCCTGGGAGGCCGGAGTCGGTGATCGCCTCGAGCCGCCCGCCCCACTCTGGCACCAGCGCCGAAACTTCGTCGAGCACCCGGCGCCGCACCTCCGGGTCCCGCACGACCCCGCCCTTCCCCACGTCGGCGCGCCCGGCCTCGAACTGAGGCTTGACGAGCGCGAGCGAGCGCCATCCCGGCGCGGCGCAGGCGAGCGCCGGCGGCAGCGCCTTCGCGAGTGAGATGAAGGAGACGTCGGCCGTCACGAACGTCGGCCGAAACGGAAGCTCGCCGCACTCGAGCGCCCTCACGTTCGTGCGCTCGATCACGGTCACACGGGGGTCGGAGCGCAGCCGCGGGTGTAGCTGCCCGTAGCCGACATCGAGCGCGATCACGCGCGCGGCTCCGGCCTGCAGGAGGCAATCGGTGAAGCCGCCGGTGGAGGAGCCCACGTCGAGGCAATCTTCGCCCGAGACGTCGATCCCGAGGCTCTCGAGAGCATGCGCGAGCTTCTCCCCACCCCGAGAGACGAAACGCGTGCCCGGCTCGACCTGGAGCTCTGCGCCCTCGTCCACCTGCTCGCCTGCCTTCGAGTGCCCCGGGACTCGGCCCGCGAGCACGAGCGCCTGAGCCTGCGAGCGGGTCTCGGCCAGGCCGCGCTCGACGAGCAGCACGTCCAGCCGCTTCTTCATAGCCGACTAGAGCGTACCGGCTCAGGCGCGCCTTTCCCTGATGGCGGAAACGAGCTCGCCGAGCACGGACGTGTCCGCAGGAAGCACCTCCAGACGCTCGTTCACGCGCCTCCGTGCGTCGTCCGCGAGCTGACGGGCGCGGTCGAGGCCGTAGAGCGAGACGTAGGTCACCTTCCCCGCCGCTTCGTCCTTTCCGGGCGTCTTGCCAAGCTCCTCGGCGGTCCCGGTCGCGTCGAGGATGTCGTCCACGATCTGGAAGAGGAGGCCGAGCTCCTTTCCGAAGGCCGCCCAGGGCTCGCGCTCCGCGGCCGGAACCCGCGCGACCGCAGTCGCACAGTTGACACACGCTTGCAGCAGTCGTCCTGTTTTCAGGTCGTGGAGCTCGGCGAGCCCTTGCCCGTCGAGGTCGCCGTCCGTGGTCACGTCGACGTACTGGCCACCGATCATCCCGAGCGTCGCGAGCGCGAGCTCACGCGCCGCGTCGGGCGCCGGATAGCTGAGCACGAGGCGAAAGGCCTCCGTGAGCAGCGCGTCGCCGGCGAGGATGGCCACGTCCTCCCCGAAGCGGACGTGGGCACTCGGCTGGCCCCGGCGGAGATCATCGTCGTCGAGCGCCGGCAGGTCGTCGTGCACGAGGCTGAACGTATGGACGAGCTCGAGCGAGCAGGCAGCCGGCAAGAGTTCTCGTGGTGCCCGTCCCAAGGCCTCGCCAGTGGCCAGACAGAGGACCGGCCGAATTCTCTTGCCGCCGCCGAGCAGCGAGTAGCGCAGCGCTTCTTCGAGGCGCCCGAGCTCCGAGGCGAAGGGAAGGCGGGCGAGCTCGTCGTCGACGAGGTCGCGCAGCTCGCCGATGGAGTTCACGAGCTCTCCTCGCGGCGAGCGCGCTCGATCTCGGCCTGCACCTCCTTCGCCACCTCGGCGAGCTCTCTCAGCACCTCGACGGCCTGCTCGGGATCGTCCGTGACCTCGAGACGCGCGCGCACCGACTCGAGCCGCTGGATGAGCTCTTCGAGCCGGGCGACGGGCTCCGGGGCCGAGTCGCTCACCGGGCCGCCTCCCGCACGACCCGGCCGAGAATGCCGTTCACGAGCCGGCCTGCGTCCTCGGAGGAGTAGCGCTTCGCGAGGGAAACCGCCTCATCGAGCGCCGCCTCGAGGGGCACGTCGCCACGGTCGAGCTCCCAGAGCGCGATCCTGAGAACGTTTCGCTCCAGAGCCCCCAGCCGCTCGACACTCCACTCGCTCGAGGCTCCGTCGATGCGAACGTCGAGCTCCGCCGCCTCCTCCGCCACGCCTTCGACGAGCTCGCGGGCGTACGGGTCGAGCTCGCCCTCGTGGAGCGAAGCCAAGGGCTGACCGGTCACGTCCCACTGATAGAGGACGAAGAGGGCATCGCGACGGGCTGTCTTGCGGCTCACGCCGGTCCGCCGAGCGCCGCGAGTGAGGAGTCGCCGAGAAACGCCGTCGTATAGGCGCCGCTCGCGAAGCTTTCGGTCTCGATGATCTCCATGGCCAGAGCCTGCGTCGTGGGAACCCCCTCGAGCTCGAATTCTGACAGCGCCCTGCGTGAGCGGGCGATGGCGGCCGGCCGGTCCTCGGCCCAGACGATGATCTTGGCAACGAGCGAGTCGTAGAACGGAGGCACCGTGTAGCCGTCGAAGACGTGGGTGTCGACGCGCACGCCCGGCCCGAGCGGAGGCGCGAAGCGCGTGATCGTCCCAGGGGCCGGCAGGAACTCGCGGGCGGGGTCCTCCGCATTGATCCGGAACTCGATCGCGTGCCCGCGGAGCGCTGCCTCACCCTCGGCGGGCAGACCCTCTCCCGCGGCGACGGCAAGCTGGGCCCGGGCAAGATCGAGTCCTGTGACGAGCTCCGTGACGGGATGCTCGACCTGCAGCCTCGTGTTCATCTCGATGAAGTAGAAGCGTCCGTCCTCGTCGAGGAGGAACTCGAGCGTGCCTGCGCCGAGGTAGCGGAGCGCCTCGCAAGCCCTGCGCGCGCCGTCCTGCATCTCCTTGCGAAGGCCCGCGGACACCGCGGGCGAGGGTGCTTCCTCGATCAGCTTCTGGTGCCGGCGCTGGATGGAGCAGTCCCGCTCGCCGAGAGCGAGCACGCGGCCCTCGCCGTCGCCGAGCACCTGAATCTCCACGTGGCGCGCTCCGACCACGGCCTTCTCGACGTAGAGCGAGCCGTCCGAGAAAGCCGCGTGCGCCTCAGAGGCGGCAGTGCGGTATGCACCCTCGAGCTCTGCGGCCGATTCGACGAGACGCATGCCACGTCCGCCTCCCCCCGCGGCAGCCTTGAGCAGCACTGGGAAGCCGATCTCCTCCGCGAGACGCTTCGCATCGCTCAGCGCGGCCGCCCCATTCGATCCCGGAACGAGCGGCAGCCCGGCCGCCGCGACGGCAGCCTTGGCCGCGACCTTGTCGCCCATCGTCTCGATCGTCTCTGGGCGGGGGCCGATGAAAACGAGGTCGTTGTCCTCACAGGCGGCGGCGAAGGCCGCGTTCTCGGCGAGGAAGCCCCAGCCGGGATGGACCGCGTCACAGCGGGTCGTCGTGGCCGCGGCGATAACAGAGGGAATCTTCAGGTAGCTGTCCGCCGGCGGCGGCGGCCCGATGTGGACCGACTGGTCGGCGAGGCGGACGTGGAGCGCATCCCGGTCGGCCGTGGAGTAGACCGCGACGGTCTCGACGCCGACCTCGCGGCAGGCGCGGATGATGCGGACGGCGACCTCGCCGCGGTTCGCGATCAGGACCCGTTCGAACACCGGCTCACTCTTCTTCCCTTCCGCGACACCTGCGCAGGTCCTTGCGCAGTAGGCTCGAAGCGGAGGGAGGACCGCGGCGGCCCCAGGCGCGACCCGTCCCTTCGAGCCACGTTAGAGCGCGTCGAGCGGGCGCCCGTTCAAGGGCTCCAGCTCGAACAGGAGATCGCCGTACTGGACGGCCTGGGCGTTGTCGACGCAGATCCGCCGCACGATCGCCTCGACCTCCGCCTTGACCTCGTTCATCAGCTTCATCGCCTCGAGGATGCAGAGCGTCTGTCCCGGAGCAACGGGATCGCCCTCCTCGACGAACGGCTCCGCTCCGGGCTCCGGCGCGCGGTAGAAGGTTCCGACCATCGGAGACTCGATACGGATGAAGTCGTCGTGCGGAGGCAGGGGAAGCGGAGACTCTTCCGACCCGCCCGGTGTTGGAAGCCCGACCGCGGGGGCGGTCGCGCCGCCTTCGTCGCCGCGACGGATCGTCACCCGGGTCTCCCCTTCCTCGATCGTCACCTCGCCGATCCCCGTCTCCTGGACGATCCTGATGATCTCCCGGATCCGGTCGGCCTCCCGCCGGTCGACACCCGCACCGGTCAGAGACTCAGGCTCCGCGCCGCGGCTCCTGATCGAGCGCAGAAGCGGCTCGGCCTCGTCCGCGAAGAGCGCGAGCAGCAAGAGCTCCTCCTCGCTGGAGGCGATGCCCTCCGCCTCTTCGCGGAGATCGTCGATCTCCTGGGGCGGCTCCTCGACCCGCGGTGTCCCGTCGTCGAGAAGCTGCACCGCCCGCCTGACGACCGGGTCGACCTGGCTCGGCGGCGAGCCGTACTTGCCTTCGATCAGATCGCGAAGCTCGTCCACGACGATGTGCCAGCGCTGCGCGGAGAGAACGTGCAGCAGGGCCTGCGAGCCGAGGATCTGGCCGATCGGCGAAGCGAGAGGCGGCCAGCCCGCCTCGGCACGGATCTGATTCAGCTCTTCGAGCACGTCGTCGAGACGGTCCGCCACCCCCTGCGCACGAAGCTGGCTGTCCAGCTCGGCCACGAGCCCGGCGGGCAACCGGTGCTCCGCCGCCCGCACCGCCACCCGCGGAGAGAGAGGAGGAACGGGCTCGTCCCCAAGCGCCTCATCGACTAGCTCTGAGCCCCTCCAGAGCGTGCTCACGTCGACGCCCGGGTCGAGGTCGAGGCCGGCCAGGGACTGCGCCAGCGCCTCCCCCGAGACTCGGTGTAGGGAGAGGGCGACCGGATAGAGCGTGCAGGCGATCAGGGCAGCGCCGGCGCGAGCCGCTTCGAGCCCCGCCGCCAGGGCGGTCCCACCCGAACCCTGCCCGTGGAAGCCGACGGGTAGCCCGCTCGCCTCGCCGATTCGTTCGACGAGCTCGCGAGCCTGGGCAGGCGCGAGCGAGCCGGCAGGATCGTGCACGAGGACGCGAGACGCACCGAGCTCGCTCAGCTGATGCGCGCGCTCGAGCAGCACCTCGGTCTCACCCGTCAGTCCCGGACTGTGCACGAGGCCGACGGAGAGCTCCTTGCCGGCGCCGTGGATCGCCGCGGCGGCCTCGCTCAGGTTCCCGAGGTCGTTGAGGGGATCGTGGAGGCGGAAGACGTCGATGCCGCTCGCAGCCGCACTCTCGACGAAGCGCCTGACGAGGTCGCGGGAGAGCGGACGGGAGCCCACCAGGAAGCGGCCGCGAAGAGCCATGCCGAGCGGCGTCGAGCAGCGCGCCTTGATGGCCCGAATTCGCTCCCACGGGCTTTCCACCCCACGGCGCACGGCCCATTCGAAACAGCCGCCGCCGGAGACCTCGAGGTGGGAGAAGCCGGCCTTGTCGAGGATCCCCGCCAGCTCGAGCACCCGCGACCCCTGCATCCGGGCCGCCAGGGGCTCCTGGGAAAGAAGGCGGATCGTGGTGTCGACGAGCTCGGGCATGAGCTCCTAGGCCCGCGAGATGTAGCGGCGCTCGCGCGTGTCGACCTTGATGCGATCGCCGACGTTGACGAAGAGCGGCACCTGAACCACCGCGCCCGTTTCGAGCGTTGCGGGCTTCGTCACATTCGAGACCGTGTCGCCCTTGACCCCGGGCTCCGTGTCGACCACACCGAGCTCGACGGACGCGGGCAGGTCGACTCCCGACGGCCGGCCGTCGACCAGCAGGAGCATGACCGAGCTCGACGGCTGCATGAAAGGCAGCTCGCCCTCGAGCTCCCCGTGCGGAAGCGAGATCTGCTCGTAGTTGTCCGTGTCCATGAAGACGACCTCGTCGCCGGCGTCGTAGAGGTACTGGACGCTCTTCGTCTCCGTGCGCACGCGCGGCATCTTCTCTCCGGCGCGGAAGGTGCGGTCCACGACCGCGCCCGAGTCGAGATTCTTGAGGCGCGTACGGACGAATGCGCCGCCCTTGCCGGGCTTGACGTGCTGGAACTCGACGATGCGCCACACCTGCCCGTCGAGCTCGACGTGCATTCCGTTCCGGAACTGGTTGGTGGAGACCATCTCGGCCAAAGCGCAGCGATTTTAGTCGAGCGTCAGGAGCTCCTTCGTGAACGGGGTCAGCACCTCCGCGCCCCGCTCCGTCACGATCACGAGATCCTCGATACGAACGCCTCCTGCTCCGGACAGATAGACGCCGGGCTCCACGGTGACGACGTTGGCCGGCTGGAGCAAGCCTTCGGCGGTCGGACGCAGGACGGGAAGCTCGTGGACCTCCAGACCGACGCCGTGGCCGAGCCCATGGAGCACTTCGAAGCCTTCTTGCTCGATCTCGCTCCTGGCGATCGCGTCGAGCCCGCGCGCGTCAGCCCCGGCCTTCACCTCGGCGAGCGCGGCTTCCTGGGCGGACAGGCAGACCGAGTACGCCCGACGGAGCTCGTCGGCAAGCGACCCGATTGCGAACGTCCGCGTGCAGTCCGAGCAGTAGCCGTCGACCCTCGCGCCGGCGTCGACCACGACCGTGTCGCCAGGCTGGATCCTGCGGTCGCCGGTGTGGTGGTGAGGCTGAGAGGCGTTCGGCCCGCTCGCCACGGTGACGTCGAAGGCGACGCCGTCCGCTCCCTCCTCGTGCAGCGCCTGCTCGAACCACCAGGCGACGTCCCGTTCGGTGCGGCCGCTGATCGGCTCGCCGCAGAGCCGCTCGTAGACCTTGTCCGCGATCCTGGCGGCCCGTTTGATCTCGTCCAGCTCAGCCGAGTCCTTGACCGCCCTGAGCTCGACAACGGTCCCCCTCGTCGGGACGAGCTCGAGCCCCTTCTCAGCAAGCGTCGCGTACCGTGCCACTGTGAGGTCGTCGGACTCGAAGGCGACGGGCGGCTCCGCAGCGTCGGGAAGCGTCGCCGCCACTCCGGGCGTGAACTCCCTGTCGACGAGGACGGCTTCCACCCCGTCGACACCGCGAGCCGCCTCGATGTAGCGCCCGTCGGCGAAGAGCAGCACGTGCTCCGGGTTCACGAGCGCGAACGCATTCGAGCTCTCGAAACCTGTCAGGTAACGGACATTGATCGGGTTGGAGACGAAAAACGAGGCAGCTCCGAGCTGCTCGAGCTTCTCTCGTAGCCGTTCGACTCGGCCGTTCACGATTCGCCCTTTCTCTTTTCCAGCAGGAACGCAAGCGCTTCGCGGTAGCCGTCGGGGCCCTTGCCGATGACGCGCTCCGTCACGACTTCCGCGATGACGGACACCCGCCGCCACTCCTCGCGCGTTTCGATGTCCGAGAGATGGACCTCCACCACCGGAGCGGCGAAGAGCTCGATCGCGTCACGGATCGCGTAGCTGTAGTGCGTCCACGCGCCTGGGTTGACGATCAAGCCCTCCGCGTAGCGGCGCGCCTCGTGGCACCAGTCGATGAACTGTCCCTCGCTGTTCGTTTGCAGACACCGCACCGAACAGCCGAGCTCGCGTCCCCACCCGTAGATTCGCGTCTCCAGCTCCGAGTAGCCGATGCCGCCGTAGAGCGTGGGATCGCGATCGCCGATCGCGTTCAGATTGGCGCCGTTGAGGACGACGACCTGCACGGCGGCGAGTCTACTTCGCGATCAGCGCTTCCAACGCCGCGCGCGCATCGTCGTCGGGGACCGTGGTGACGACCGGCTTCCCCCGCGACTCGAGGAGGACGAAGACGCCCTCGCCCTTCTTGTCGCGCTTGAGCGCCGCCCAGGCAGCTTCCGGGTCGGCCTCGACGGGCTCGGGCGCGAGCAGCTCCTCGACGGTCTCCGTCGATTGGCCGGAGAGCCGCAGGGCCGCGAGCAGCCCTAGAGCGACCGCATCGCCGTGGCGCACGCGATATCCGGAGCCCGCTTCGAGCGCGTGCGCGAACGTGTGACCGAGGTTGAGGATCGCCCTGCGGCCCTCCCGCTCGTACGGATCCGAGAGCACGACGCCCGCTTTGAAGGCCGCACACGCCCGGATCATCTCCTCCTCGGGCAGCGACCAGACCTCCTGGCCCGCGAGGAGGCCCGTCTTCACGACCTCGGCCATTCCCGCTCGCAGGTCCTCCTCCGGGAGCGTCGAGAGGTATTGGCGATGGATGACGACGCTCTGCGGGAAGTGGAACGCGCCGGCGAGGTTCTTGCCCTGTTTCGTGTTGATGCCCGTCTTGCCGCCAATGGCGGCATCCACCATGCCGGTGAGCGTCGTGGGAACCGCCATCCAGCGGACGCCCCGCATGTACGTCGCGGCGACGTAGCCCGCGACGTCGGTCGTCGATCCGCCGCCAACAGCAAGGATTGTCCCTTCCCGGGATAGATCGAGTTCCGCCCAAAGGCGCTCGACCACTCTGACCGACTTTGCTTCCTCACCCGGCGGAACGGTCAGGACGCGCTCGCCTTCGTCGCGAGGGTAGAGCGCGAGAACGCGCTCGTCGCCGATCACGACGTAAGGGCTTGCGATCACGAGCCCGCCAGGAACGACGATGTTGAGCGCCGCAAGCACGACGCCGTCGGCATCTCGCGCGCTCGTATCGCCGAGCTCGAAATAGAACCGGAGCCGCGTTTCGTAGAGCTTTCGGAAGTCCTCCTCCCGTTGGGCGAGCGGCCGGTCGGAGCCGCGGACCCGCTCCCAAGCCGTCTCAACGTCGACATCGATGAAGACCCGGAAGGCGCGCGCCTCGAGCCGTTCCCGGTTCAGCGGAGAGAGGACAGCCCCGCCCCCAAGCGCGATCACTGCGTCGGTGCCGGCGAGGGCCTCCGCGAGCGCCTGCTCCTCGAGCCGGCGGAACTCCTCCTCGCCGCGCTTCTCGAAGATCTCCGGGATCGGGCCATGACGCTTCTCGATCTCTCGGTCGAGGTCGATGAACGCTCGGCCGATCCGCTCGGCCACCTCGCGCCCGATGGTCGTCTTCCCCGCGCCCATGAAGCCGATGAGCGCGAGGTGCTTCCCGAGAGCCCCTACCTCGGAGACCACGGAATGCGCTCGACGTAGGCGCGGTGAGCGGCGACGAAGTCCACGAGCGCATCGCCGCCGAACTTGTCCCGCCCTGCTCGGGCGAGCTCGAACGCGACGCATGCCTCTGCGACGACGGCCAGTGCCTCCACGGCCGCGACGTCGGAGCGCTCCACGAGCGCTTCGGCGGCTTCTCCTGTCTCGAGGTCGGCCGACCTGAGCGGGCGCATGAGCGTCGGCAGCGGCTTCATCGCCGCCCGCACGACGATTTCCTCGCCGTTCGAGACGCCGGCCTCGATGCCCCCGGCGCGGTTGGTCTCCCGGTGGTAGCCGCGCTCGTCGCGCAGGATCTCGTCGTGCGCCTCGGAGCCGCGTAGGCCCGCGAGCGCGAAGCCGGCGCCGATCTCGACGCCCTTCACGGCCTGCGTGCCCATGATCGAGGCCGCGAGTCGCGCATCGAGGCGCTCCGCCTTCGTCGCGTACGAGCCGAGGCCGGGCGGAGCTCCCCGGACCACGACCTCGACGATTCCTCCCACGGTGTCGCGCTCTGCCCTGGCCGCGTCGATTCGTTCCTCGAGGTCGTCCCCGACGGCGCCCCCGCTCACCTCGATGCCGATCTCGCGGAGGAGCGCTCTCGCCACGGCGCCCGCCGCCACGATCGCGGCGGTGTGACGCGCGCTCGCGCGCTCGAGAGCATCGCGAGCGTCCGGGAGCCCGTACTTCATGACGCCCGCGAGGTCGGCATGCCCCGGACGGGGAAGCGTGACCGCCTCCTTCCCCTTGCCGGTCGGCTCGCCCTCGGGCGGCCAGGGGCTCATGCCCCACTTCCAGTTCTCGTGATCGCGGTTGCGGATGACGAGGGCCAGCGGCGTCCCGAGCGTCCGTCCGTGGCGAAGCCCTGCGAGGACCTCGACCTGGTCGGTCTCGATCTTCTGCCGCGGGCTGCGGCCGTACCCCTGCTGCCGCCGCGCGAGATCCGCGTCGATGGCTCCACGGTCGAGGACGAGCCCCGCAGGAAGGCCTTCCACCACGGCCACGAGCGCCGGCCCATGCGATTCGCCCGCGGTCGTCAGTTCGAGACTCACGCAGAGAAGCCTAAGGCTGCGCGCATGACCTCGAATGGCGCCTCGAACCCCGTCCACCGCTCGAACGAGGCCGCGCCCTGGGCGAGGAGGACCTCGGCCCCTTCCACGACCCGCCCGCACCCTGCCTGTCGAGCGGCGGCCACGAGCGCGGTCGGGCTGCCGTCCGTGGTGTAGGCGAGGTCGACGACCTGTTCGACGCCGTCGAGGGCCGCCGGCACCTCGTCCCGGATCGGCGTCGCGTTGACGAGCAGCGTGGCGGGGCTCATCGGCGGCCAGGACTCGGCCGCCTGGATCTCCCGGTCGCTGAAGAGCGTCTTCAACCGCGCGACGAGGGCGTGCGCGCGCTCCTCGTCCCGGGCGGCCACGGTGAGCGAGGGCGCCCCGGCGTCCAGGAGCGAAGTGGCCGCGGCCTGAGCGCCCCCGCCCGCGCCGAGGACGAGCACGGACGCCCCGTCTGCCTCGACGAGGCCGACGACCGCGGGTCCGTCGGTGCTCGAGGCGAGCACCCGGCCCTCCCGGACTACGAGCGTATTCACGGACCCGGCCCGCTCGGCGACCTCGTCCAGCTCGTCGCAATACGAGACGACCGCAGTCTTGTGCGGGATCGTGACGTTGGCGCCCACGAACTCGAGCGCGACGAGCCCGGTGACCGCGTCCTCGAGCCGCGCCGCTTCGACCCGCAAGGGGACATACGACCAGTCCAGGCCGCGGGCGGCAAAGGCGGCGTTCTGCATGCGCGGCGAGAGCGAGTGCGAGACCGGATCGCCGATCAGCCCGACGAGCCTGGTCTCCCCCGTCACGCTCAACCGCAGTTCAGGCCGCCGCGAGGATAGTTGTTGAACTCCTCCTCGCTCGCGGTGAAGAAGTGGCTCTTGCAGTCAGGCTTGCGGATGTAGTAGAGGTAGTCGACCTTCGCCGGGTGCGCCGCCGCCTGTAGCGACGCCAGGCCGGGATTGGCGATCGGCGTCGGGGTCAGTCCGAGAAACTTGCGCGTGTTGTAGGGCGTGTCAGATTCGAGCTCGCTGACGTGGATGGACGCCGTCGGCGGGATGTGGAGCCCGTAGCGGAGCGTCGCGTCGATCTGGAGCTTCATGCCGAGATGCAGCCGGTTGTAGATGACCGCCGCGACGAGGGGACGTTCCTTCGGTACCTGAACCTCCTTCTCGATCATCGAGGCGATGATGAGGACGTCGTAGCTCGTGAGCTTCTTCGACTGCGAGTAGCGCAGGTCGAGCTGGCTCCAGGCACGCATGAACGCGTCCTCCTGCTCGGCGATCAGCTCTCGGCTCGTCGTGTCCTCGGTGAACTCGTAGGTGGCCGGAAACAGGAACCCTTCGAGGCTGGGGACGCGCTTCTTGTACTCGAAGCCTTGCGGAGGGCGAGAGGTCGAATCGGCAACCCGCGAGTACTGCTTTGGATTCAGCTTCGGCGTGATCTTGCGCTTCGTTTCGGCGATCTTGTTCACGGCCTTGATCCGCTGAGCCATGTCGTCGATCGTGAACCCTTCCGGGAAGACGATCCGGAGGACGGGCTTCGGAGGCGGTCCGGTCGTCGTGGCGGATTGGGTCGTCGCGGCGGCCTTCTCGTCACCTCGACCGACGAGTGCGAAGGCAAGGGCGGCGAGGACGCCCACGCCGAGGATGAGCCCCCCGACGACGGCCAGTGCACGCCCCGCCGGCGACGCGCCGGAGCGGTGCCGGGTCACGCGGGGCGGGTGCTCTTCCACGTCAGGTAGCTCATGAGGAGGTGCGCGGCCGCGACAGCATCCTCCGCGGGGGGTCGCTTCGCTCGCCCCTGCAGAGTTTGACCCGCCAGTTTGGTCGTGAATCGCTCATCGAAGCTCTCGATCGGCAAGTCCAGAGCGTCACGCAAGAGCGCGACGAAGCGGTCGGTCTCCTCAGCCTGTGCGCCGGCCTCCCCGCGCAGGGTGATCGGAAGCCCGACGACCACGCGCTCGACCCCTTCCTCGCGGGCGAGCTCGACCAGCCGGGCGATTCCCTGCTCGCTCGCAGCGGCCTCGACGACCCCAAGCGGGCGCGCGACGGTCCCGGTCGGGTCGGAGACGGCCACGCCGGTCCGCGCCGAGCCGTAGTCCAGGGCGAGCACCTTCACCGGCGGCGGAGTCTAGTCGTGGAGAGCTTCCAGGAGTGCTCGCTCGGCCAGGGCGAGCGCGTCGGGAAGCTTCTCCGGCTCGCGGCCGCCCGCCTGGGCCATCGTCGGCCGTCCTCCTCCGCCGCCGCCCACGAGCGCCGCCGCCTCGCGGACGACCTTCACGGCGTCGAGGCCGCGCTGCTCGAGGGAGCGGTCGAGATTGACGAGGAGATGGACGCGCCCGTCGTCGCGCGAGCCGAGCACGACCGCTGCCGGCGCGTTCTGCTGCATCAGGCGATCGGAGAAAGCGAGCATGTCCTCCGGGCTCGCCGCGCCGAGCTCCATGACGATCACCTCGACCTCGCCGGCCTTGTTGCGCCTCTCCTCGACGACGTCCGGCTCCGCCGGACGCGCTTTCTTCGGCTCCTTGCGCACACGCTCGAGCTCCCGCGTCAGCTCCTCG
>JBKPFG010000258.1:0-1667 GCA_046728735.1 Actinomycetota bacterium | reverse complement strand
CCCCCCTGACGCGCCTAAGCCTGGAACCCCACGGTCCAGCAGCTTAGGATCTGGCCCTTGAAGGCCGTCCTCGTCCTCGCCCTGACCGTCGCGGCCATGCTCGCGTTGTCCGCCTGCGGGGGAGACGAGGGGAGCGCCACGGCCACGGGGCCGGTACCGATGGACCAACGGGTCGTGACGAAGGAGGACGCGCCCGACTTCGAGGCGGACCCGGTCGAGAAGCCCGTGACGGTGAGCGGCGCCGACGAGTTCATCTCCCGGCTCGGCGAACGCTTCATCAACCCGACGCCCAAGGAGGTCAGCGATTTCAAGTCCAGCGGCTTCGTGAAGGCCCTCAACGTAACCCTCTTCATGCCGGCGACGCCCGGCGGGCCGCACATCCGGAACGCGCCCCACATCTTCTCCCTCTCGATGCAGTTCGACTCAGACCGCGGCGCGAACGACGCGCTTGCCTTCTTCAAGGCAGACAGCGTCCGCCCATGTCCGGAGACGTGCGCCCAGCAGGCGGAGGAGTTCGACGTCGACGGCATCCCGGGCGCGTATGGGACGCACCGCTTCGCGACGGCCGAGAGCATCCAGCAGACGGGTGACACGGAGGATAGGCCCTTCGACGATTTCTCGATCGGATTCGCCGACGGCGTTTTCGCGTACCGGATCATCCTCTCGGGCGACCCCGGCAAGGTCACGGAGGGGCAGGTCGAGGACATCGCGAAGAGCCTCTACGACCGCGTGCACGGCAAGCCGCCGGCCTAGCGCTGGAGGCGAATCGCGTTGAGGTCCTGCTCGAGGATCTCGTCGATCCGCGCGGCGAGAGCGTCGACGTCGTCGTGCTCCGCGTGCAGGTAGCGGCCCGCGAGCTCGTCCAGGCGGCCTGACGCGAGCGCGCGGACGAGTCGCGGGGCGAGCTCCGGGGGTGTCCACGGCGCGTCGTCGGCGAACGGCTCGGTCATGCGCGTCTTGACGAGGCCCGGGCTGATCGAGAAGACCGGGATTCGGCCTCTGAGCTGGTTCGAAAGCGTCTCCGAGAAGCGGTGCACGGCCGCCTTGCTGGCGCCGTACGCCGTCGAGCTCGAGCCCGGAAGGTAGGCGGCGCCGCTCGCGACGTTGACGATCCGGCCGCGACCGCGCTCGAGCATCCCCGGGATGACGGCGCGGCAGCAGAGGTAGACGCCGAGCACGTTGACCTCGAAGACGCGCCACCACTCGTCCGGGTCGAGCTCCCAGGCGGCGCCCTCCTCGATCGAGATGCCGGCGTTCGAGACGAGGAGGTCGAGCGGGCCGAGCTTCTCCTCGGTCTCGCCGACCATGCGCTCGACGGCGTCGCGGTCGCTGACGTCGCACTGGATCGCCAGCCCGCCGACCTCGGCGGCGGTCTCCTCGATCTCTCCGGTGGAGCGGGCCGCGACGGCCACCTTCATCCCGGCGCCCGCGAGCTCGACGGCGATGTTGCGCCCGATCCCGCGCCCGCCACCGGTGACGAGCGCGACCTGTCCCTGGAGCTCGCCGTCCGTCATGCGCAAGTTCTCCTTCCCCGCATGGATCTAGTAGAAGGAGCCGCGAGTTGGAGAGGCTGCGGCCACCCCCGGTCCCGCGGCTCCATGACCCTTGTAACAGATCGTCTAGGCCGACGCGGCGAACAGACCTTCGGCCTCGCGGATGTAGGCGGT
>JBKPFG010000204.1:0-16768 GCA_046728735.1 Actinomycetota bacterium | reverse complement strand
GACTGTCGGGGGAACTGAAGCCAGCAGCATGAAGCGTTCGACCTCCGGCGCCTCGCGACGCACGACTTCCTCTGCGAAGTACCTGTAGAGAGCCTCGGAGACACGCTCGGTTGGAATCTCGCGAGAGGCGGTGAGGGCGGCCAGCCCCATGAGCGCCGGCCACCCCTCCGCCTGCGTGACAAGGGCGCGAACCGACTCGCTGGACCGATCGTCGCCGAGGACTCGCGCCGCCTCATCGGCATTCATGGCGAGCTGGTCGCGTCCGATTTCTGTGATCTCGCCGTAGAGGATTCTTCTCGCAGATGCCCACCTGGGGCGACGCCTGCTCGTGGCCAACACCCGCAGTTGCGGCGCCAGCGTCAAGAGCCAGTCGAAGAAGTCCTCGACCGGCGCCGAGTCCGCGACGAGGTGATAGTCGTCGATGACGAGGAGTGCGTCTGACGGCCAGTCGGCCAGGTCCTCCGACAAAAGCTCGGCCAACGGCCGCGCCGCTCTCTCGGGCATGTCCGACACCCGCAAGCGCTGCTTCAGGCGTTCGCCTATCCCTGGCAGGAGCTCCGCCATGACGTCCGCCAGGCCCGCGGAGAAAGCGGCCACGTCGGCAGAGGCGCTCGTCGCTCGATACCAGACGACTCGCTCGCGACCCTGGAGCCATTCGGTCGCGAGCATCGTCTTTCCGTAGCCGGCCGGCGCCGTGATCACGATCGCCTGCGCTCGGCTCTCGTCGAGCAGCCTCGTGAGTCGAGGACGGCGTGTATGGCGCCTGAAGAGCGGCGGGTGATTGGTCTCGACTACGGCTTCCATTGCGGGGCGTGTCACCGCGCAGGGGAGGCGACCTTACCGCGATCCGTCGAGAACTTCCATCGTCCCTTTCGGACGAGGAAGCAGTGCTAGTAGCGCCGCGCTCCCGAGTAGGTCGAGCTGTACCAGGACTCGCTCAGGCTCGAGATCTTGACCACGTCGCCCGTGTGCGGCGCGTGCACGAAGCGGCCACCGCCGATGTAGATGCCCACGTGCGAAGCGCCGTTGAAGAAGACCGCGTCCCCGGGCTGGAGCTGACTCCGCGCGACGTAGTGGCCCATGTTGAACTGCATGTACGAGCTGTGCGGGAGGTAGACGCCGACCTTGGCGAAGACGTAGACGAGGAGCCCCGAGCAGTCGAAGCCGGACGGTGACGCGCCGCCCCAGCGGTAGGGAACACCGAGGTAGCGGAGCGCGATGTTGACGACAGCGCTGTGTGTCTGCGGCGGCGGCGGGCTGGCCGGGGGCGGGCTCGGCGAAGGGGAAGGCGCCGGCGAGGGATCGCTCGGCGGCGGCGCGGGCTCATTGTCGCCCGAGGGCGGCTGCGTCGAGCGAGCCTGAGCCTTTGCCTGGCGCGCGAGCCGCGCCTGTCGCGCCCGCTCGGCGGCCTCGAGCGTCGCGATCTGATCCTTGATCGAGGCGAGGAGCTCCTGGCGCGCGACGAGCTGTCCCTCGATGGCGGAGCGCCGCGCGGCCCGTTGCGCGACGACCTGGTTCTGCTTCGCCTGAGCCTGCTCGAGCTGCTGCTCTCGCGTGCGCACTTCGTTCCGGAAGCGCGTGACCTCCTGCGCGATCCGAGCGTCGTCGGCCGAGATCCGGTTGACCGAGTCGATGCGGTCGATCAGGTCGCCGAGACTCGAAGCGCCGAGGACGACCGCGAGCGTGTCGGGTTCGTCGGAGGTGTAGAGGGAAAGGACGCGATCGGCGACTCGCTTGCGCGCCTCTGCGAGATTCGCCCGCGCGGCGACGAGGCGCTTCTGGTTGGCGGCGAGGTCGCTCTTGATCCGCTTGACCTGGACGGTTGCGTAGTTGTAGGCCTCGACCGCGCGGTCGAGCTCCGCGTCCATCGCATTGATCTCGGTGAGAACCCGCTGGGCGTCCGCGCGCTTGGAGGAGATCTGGCCGGGCTCCGCGGGGGAGGCGGCGACCACCGCGAGTGCGGCGGCCAGCACGGCGATGAAAGTCAGGCCGGAGCGCATGGCTGGGCTTCTCTCGCGGAGAAGTCGAGGAGCCTAACGCATCTCCCGGAAGATGGGCCGAGCTGGCAAGGGCGTGCAGCCCTGGATCAGCCGGCTGAGCGCAGGAGCTCCGCGACGACCTCGAGGTCGGCGACGAAGTCCTTCATCGCAGAGGCGCGATCTCCTTCTGTCTCCTGCCGGAGGATCGACGAGGGGTGGACGGTGGCGACCACGTAGGGTGCCAGGTCGGACTCCACCGGCTTCCCACGCTCTTTCGTGACGCGAAATTGACGCCCGAGCAGCGACTGCGCCGCCGTGGCCCCCAGCGCGACCAGCACCTTCGGCCGAACGACAGCGAGCTCCGCCTCCAGCCAGGGGCGGCACGCAGCCATCTCTGCGGCGTTCGGCTTTTGATGGATGCGGCGCTTGCCGCGCGCCGTCCATTTGAAGTGCTTGACCGCATTCGTCACGTACGCGAGGGACCGGTCGATGCCGGCTGCCTCGAGGCCCTCGTCGAGCACGCGCCCCGCAGGCCCGACGAAGGGCCGGCCCGCGAGGTCCTCCTTGTCCCCCGGCTGCTCGCCGACGAAGACGATCTCCGCGCTCTTCTTCCCTTCACCGAACACCGTCTGCGTCCCCGTCTTCCAGAGGTCGCAGGCCTTGCAGTCGGCAGCTTCCGCGCGCAGCTCGTCGAGACTCCGAGTCTCCACTCCGAAGAGCTGGTCCTGGGCCACGAAGGCCCTATACCCGGCTATGAGTGAATGAAGACCGGCGCCCCGAGTGGCACGCGGCGCATAAGCACGCGCAGGTCGGTATCGCGCGCGTGCAGGCATCCCGCCGAGGAAGCCGCGCCGATCGTCGAGGGCGCATTCGTGCCGTGAATCGCGATCCGGTCGCCGCCGGTCCAGCCGGCAGGCAGGTTCGGCTGATGGGCGGAGAGGGCGAGGATGCAGCACCCGTAGTACGACCCGTAGTTGTAGCCAGAGAGCTTGTCGGTCAGCGCGAAACGCCCGGTGGGCGTGGGTGAGCTCGGGCGGCCCACTCCAACGGTCACCCGGCGGACGACCCGGTCGCCCTCCTTGAAGAGGAGTCGGCGTCGAGAGAGGTCGAGAACGAGGCTCGCCTGGGTTCTCGTCAAACGAACGGCTCCGGCGCGAACCCAGCCGAGCCGGGAGTTCGGTCGCAGGGTCGACACGACGGCGAGCCAACGACCGCGATGGCGCACGACCCCGAGCGTCTGCGGCGACCCGAACTCCGTTCTCGTCGAGAGCCTCGTGACGAGGGCGCCGTTGGGGCTCGCGTAGAGAGGCGTGGACTTCTCCAGGTGGGCGATCTCAGAGCCCGGAGGAGGGCCGGCCGGAGCCGGCGAAGTCGTGAATGCCAGGACGGTGGCGCTGATCGAGCGCGCGCTGGGCACACCGCCGTCGTCGGCCTGACGGAGGAGTCCTCTTAGTCCCTCGATCGAGGGACAGAGGAATCAAGTCCGGGCGCAGGCTAGAGCCCGTCAGGAAAGACGCGTCGGCGCACGATGATCTCACCGTTGGATCCGCGGGCCACGAGGCGCGTCGGCCGCCGCCCCGTCTGCCAGTGCTTCTTGGGAAGCTCGTAGACAAATGAGTGCTGGACGAGCGGGATCGCGACCGAGGTTCCAGCCTCGAACTCGAGCCGAAGCGACCGAACTCGTTCCCCGACGAGCCCGCTGAGCAGGACCACGCGTCTGGTTTGCTCCGGGTTGTAGTAGGGCCCGAAGTCGAACTCGACTCCACGCACGGCGCGACAGCTGATTGCCTGGCTCGCCTCGGCCGTGACGATCCAGCAGCGCATTCCGTCCGGGCCGGGCGCCAATTCCATGGTGATCCGCCCGATGCCGGTTGCGAGCACGAACACCTGGTGGCTCGGGCCGACCGGGTACGTCGGCGGCAGCACTCCGCCGGGGCCGCCTAAGGCCACCGGGAGCTCCGAGACGACCCCGCCTGACGAGTCCCGACCGACGAGGGCAGCGGGTTCCTGGCCAGGGAGGAGGGCTCGGAAGAAGAAGGAGCCGACCAGGCGGACCGGCAACATTGTCCCATCGGCGAGGCGTAGCTCGATCGAGGCAATCTCCTCTCGCGCCTGGCCCGAGACGTATCGAACCGTCTTTCCTCCCTCGCTGCGCTCCTCCGCGGTTCCGACGAAGGGCCCGGAATCGGAAGTGAGCGTGTCGCAGGAAAGCCAGCCGCTCGACGCGCCGTCCACGCGCATGTACGTGCAAAGCCCCCCGTCGCCCGTCGGTGCGCCCCAGATGCGGAGAAGCCCGGCCGGCGTCTGCGCAGCGAGGAGGCCGTGCGCCTGTCCCACGAGCACCTTCGACTTCACCTGCTGATGCATCAACTCGTCGATCTCCGGGTCCCCGACGTTCGAGCCGAAGGCGAGCTCCTGCTTGACGGGCTCGGGGGCCGGAGAGCCCGTGAAGAAGTCGAGGATCCGCCCGCCGAGCCCGAATGCGGGGCTGACCAGGATCCCGAGCACGATCGCCGCAGCGGCGAGCGCGTACCAGGCTCGACGATTGGGGTAGATCGGGACGTTTGCGTCGGCGCGCGCGAGGACGTCCTCCCAGTCGGGCTCGGAGGCAACCGCCGGAATGAGCCGGTCGAGGGCTTCGGCGAATGGATCGGTCACGAGTGCACCCCCTCTAACCGTTCCCGGAGGGCGGCGTGGGCCGCGTTCAACGTGGCCGCGACCGTGCCCGGCGCGATGCCGAGGACGGACGCGATGCCGTCGTAGTCGAGATCCGCGTAGTAGCGGAGAAAAGCCGCGAGCCGCTGGCGCTCCGGAAGGGCGGCGAGCGCCATGCGCAACGCTTCGTCGTCCGTTACTTCGTGGTCGTCGGAGGATTCGGCGCCGACGACGACTGCCGGCGCTCGGCGCCGAAGCCGGTTGCGCGCCTCGTTCAAGACGATCGGCCACAGCCATGCTTCCAGCGGGCCCTCGCGGCGATAGGTGATTCGCTTGCGAACCGCAGTGGCGAATCCTTCCTGCACGGCGTCCCGCCCGGACTCGACGTCTCCCGCGACCGCGGCCGCTGTGCGCACGAAGGCGTGGTAGCGCGCGCGATACAAGGCCTCGATCTCGTCCAGGTCGGCGCCCTTCATGACCGTACGACGCATCGGGACCCCGGTTTTCTTTAGCCGGGGCTCACCGCTCGGCGGCGAGCCGGAAGCCGAGCGCCACGAGCACGGTGCCAGTGAGGGCTTCGAGCGCGCGGCGGATCCGGGACCGCCGCAAGAGGTCGCCGGCCCTCGAGACCACTACGGCGTAGAGCGAGAGCCACATGAGCGTGAGCGAGCAGAAGAGAAGCCCGAGGCCCGCGAGCCCGACGAAGGAAGAGCCGAACTGGGGGAGGAGGCTCGTGAAGAACACGGCCATCTTCGGATTCCCGAGATTGCTGACGAGCCCTTGGCAGAACGCCGTCCCGGGTGTGAGCGGCCGAGACGAGCCGCCCGCGAACAAGCCCTTGCCTTCCTGCCCTCGAACTGCACTGACGAGAGCCTGCACTCCGAGGAGGACGAGGTAGGCGGCGCCCGCAAGCCTGAGAGCGAGGAATGCTGCCTCGGAGGCCCGCAGGAGCGCGACGACCCCGGCGCTTGCAGCGAGCGTCCAGCAGGCCTGCCCCCAGGCGACTCCCGCCGCGGTGAGGATCCCGGCCCGCCGCTCCCCAAGCAAGGTGTTCCGGATCGTCAGCGCGGTGTCCTGACCCGGCGTGGCGATCACGACGACCGAGAGTCCGAGGAACGCAGCCAGGTCAGCGCCCACGTACCTAACTTAGCGCGGCAAGGCGAGCCAGACGTCCGCGCCGGGCTCGAGGTTCGCCGCATGGGCGCTTCCCCCATGCGCCCGGGCGATGACGTCGACGATCGCCAGCCCAAGCCCCGCGCCCTGGCTCGAACGGGACGGGTCGCTGCGGCTGAAGGGCTCGAAGGCGTCCTCGATGAAGCCCTGCGGGAAGCCGGCTCCTTCGTCCTGCACGTGCAGCTCGACGCGGCCGTCCACGGCCGTGGCCGCGAGCAGGATGCGCCCGCCGCCGTGGCGGAGTGCGTTCTCGACGAGGTTCCCGAGCGCCTGCTCCACCCGCAGCCGGTCCGCGTCGAGGGCGAGCCCGTCGTCCGCGCGAAGCTCGAGCGCCCGCCCGGCCCGGTCGGCTCGACGCGCGTAGCGTTCTCTGACGTCCCCGAGCACGGCGGCGGCCGAGAGCCGCTCGCGCCGGACGGGCAGCTTGCCGTCCTCCGCCCGCGCGAGGACGAGGAGATCCTCGGCCAGCTGCGAGAGGCGGTCCGTTTCCTCCGCAGCCGAGCGTAGGGCCGCTTCGAGCTCCTCCGGCGAGCGCTCGCGCCGCAGGGCCAGCTCGAGCTCCGTGCGAAGTGCCGCCAGCGGCGTGCGTAGCTCGTGGCTCGCATCGGAGACGAACCGCTTCTCTCGCGCGAGGGCTGCGCTCACCGGTCGAAGCGCGCGCCCGGCCAGCATGTAAGCGCCGACAGAGGAGAGGAGCAGAAGGAGAGGGCCTGCGATCAGTAGCAGCATGAGCAGGCTCTCGAGCGAGTCGCCCTTCGCCTCGAGCGACTCGCCCACGACGACCGTTCGCCGTAGACCGTCGAGGTGGACAGGCCTGACGAGCAGGCGCGCCAGCTCGTCCGAACCAGGCACGTGCCGCTCCACGGAGAACTCCCCGCTCTGCGCCCGCACGACGTCCGCCCGACTGAGCAGGGGGTCGCCGAACTCGGGCGTCGTGTCGACGATGTGCGCGTTTTCGTCGAGCACCTGGGCGAACGTGACCCCAGCGGGGAGACCGATGCCGCCGTGGCGCGCGAGGGCCTCCATGTCGTCTGCCCGGCCGCGCAGGTTCCGGTCGACGGCGCCGTCGAGCGAATTCGACATGAGCGCGTAGAGGAGGAAGCCCAGGACGGCGAGGACGACCGCCATCGCGAGGGCGAAGGCGAGGGTCAGGCGCAGCCGGATGGGAAGCCGTGCGGTCGGTCCCACGCCTCAGGCTTCCTCGCGCCGCAGTCGGTACCCGACTCCACGAACGGTCTCGATCGAGTCGAGACCGAACGGACGGTCGATCTTCGCGCGCAGGTAGCGCACGTAGACGTCGACGACGTTGGACTTGTTCTCGTAGGCGTAGTCCCAGGCGTGCTCGAGCAGGTCGAGGCGCGTGAGCACGTCGCCGGGGTGGCGCATGAACGTCTCGAGGAGGCTGAACTCCTTCGCGGTGAGGTCGATCTCGGTCTCGCCGCGCCAGGCTTGCCGCGTAGCGGGATCGAGGCGGAGCGAGCCGAGCTCGATGACGGCCGGCCGCTCGGTCGGGCCACGCCGGGTCAGGGCCCGGAGGCGCGCGAGCAGCTCGGCGAAGGAGAAGGGCTTGCTGAGGTAGTCGTCAGCGCCGCTGTCGAGCCCGGAAACCCTGTCCTCGACCCCGTCACGGGCGGTGAGCATGAGGATCGGCGACCAGACGCCGCTCTCGCGCAGGGACTTGCATACCTCGAGCCCGTCTTGGCCGGGGAGCATGAGGTCGAGGACGATCGCGTCGTACGGCGTCGCGCGCGCCATCCAGAGAGCTTCCTCCCCAGTGCGGGCCAGGTCCGCCGCGTATCCCTCCTCGATGAGGCCGCGCCCGATCAGCGCGGCCATCTTCAGCTCGTCTTCGACGACGAGGGCACGCATGGGCTCATTGTGGGCGAGAGCGTCCGGGTGAGCTAGCCGTCGTTCGAGTCGTTCGACTCCGAGTCGCCGTCGATGACGACGAGCTTGTAGTTCTCGTCGAGCCGAACGTCGACTGTCTTGCCGTCGGGCTTCGTCACCTCGACCTCGAATGTGGCGCTGTCCTCGGAGTCGCGCTCGACCGAGTTCGCATGACCGCCCCCGGTGATCTGGAGCGCCGCCGCCTTGGCGCGGTCGGCCTGGGGGCCGGAGAGGCTCGAGTCGCCGTCGTCGAAGGCTCCCGTCGCACGCGCAATGGCCGCGCCGCCGAGGGCGAGTACGACCACGCCTCCGGTGGCTGCGCCGAGCTTGAGCGTTCGCTTGTTCATCCTGGGCCTCCTTGCATGCAGTTTGCCATCGGCTCCGACGGTAAGACCCCCGGATGAAATGTCGATGAGAGCAGGCGCGCCGTGCTCTCACGGAGATCTCATGCGCGCTTCCTACCGTCCTGCCCGACAAGGAGGTTTCGCCCATGCGTAGACCAATCGCACTTCTCGGCGCAGCTCTTCTGATCGGCGGTGCCACGGCCTGCGGAGGAGGGAGCTCGGAGACCGTCACGCAGACCGTCACCGTTTCCGGGCCGACGACCGAGGCAGCCGCGGCCAAGCTTCCGGTCGGAAGCGAGCCGTTCGAGATTGATCCGTCCGAGTTCACGACCGAGATCGACAACCCCTACTGGCCGATGAAGCCGGGGAGTCGGTGGATCTTCCGCGAGACCGACGCCGAGGGCTCGGCGTCGAAGGTCGTCGTCACGGTGCTCGACAAGACGAAGATGATCGCCAACGGCGTCGAAGCCCGGATCGTCCACGACCAGGTGAGCGAGGACGGCCAGGTCAAGGAGGACACGTTCGATTGGTATGCCCAGGACGCGGACGGAAATCTCTGGTACCTCGGCGAGGACACGACCGAGTACGAGAACGGCAAGCCGAAGACGAAGGAGGGGTCCTGGGAAGCCGGCGTCGACGGCGCTCTACCGGGGATCATCATGCCCGCCGACCCTCAGGTCGGCATGACCTACCGGGAGGAGTACTACAAGGGCCATGCCGAGGACGGCGCTTCGATCATCGGCACGGACGCGCTCGCCAAGGTCCCCTACGGTCGCTTCACGGGCGGCATCCAGACCAGGAATTTCAGCGGGATCGAGCCCAACGTCATCGAGGAGAAGATCTACGCCAAGGGCGTCGGCGTCGTGCTCGAGATCACCGTCTCCGGAGGCTCGGACCGGGACGAGCTGCTCAGCTACAAGAAGGGCTAGCCGTTTTGCTTAGCGGTTGTGGTTGACCAGCTCGATGTTGTTGGCGCCCGGATCGAGAACGAACGCGCCGTAGTAGCCAGCGTGGTAAATCGGCCGCTCGCCGGGAGCGCCGTTGTCCCTGTACCCGGCTGCCACGAGCGCCCGATGGAACTCGTCCACGACCGCGTTCGTGGGGGCGGCGAAGGCCATGTGCACGTGCTCGCTCGGGATCCCCAGGACGAGCGAGAAGGAGCCGTTCCCGTTCGTGAACTGTGCCCGCTCGGGAAGGTCACGCTTGAGCCGAAAGCCCGCATGAGGCGCGACGGCCTCGTAGAAGCGCTTCGATTCCGCCACGTCCGCCACCCGCATCCAGACGTGGTCGATCACCCCGCCCGTGCGCAGGTTGCCGTGGTGGACCGCCTCCGCGCTGTTTCCGTCGGGATCGAGCAGGAAGCCCCCGTAGTAGTCGGTCCCGTACTCGGGCCGCGGGCCCGGCGCCCCGTCGTCACGGAAGCCCGCCTCGGTGGCCACCCGCCAGAACTCGTCCACCTCGGCGTGAGACGGCGCGACGAACCCGAGGTGCAGCCGGCGCGTGACCGACTTTCCCTCCTCGGTCGGGGAGAGCGAGAAGTCGTCCCATTCGGCCCCTTGCTCGCCGGAATACGTCTGCTCGATTCCGAGTGTCGCCAGGACGAGCTCGTAGAAGCGCTCCGATTCGGCGCGATCCGAGACGCGAATCGTTACGTGATCGAACAAGCGTCAACTAGCCTAGTGGGCCTTGAGTTGGCAGTTCATTCTCGCTGGGCTCCTCGTCGGAACGCTCGTCGGGATGACCGGCATGGGCGGAGGTTCGCTCCTGACGCCGATCCTGGTGCTCCTGCTCGGCTTCAACCCGACGGTCGCGATCGGGACCGACATCGCCCACGGCGCCATCTTCAAGACCGTCGGAGCGATCCGTCATCGGGGGCTGGGCAATGTCCACGCCCGCCTCTCCGGCTGGATGTTCCTCGGCAGCGCGCCGGCCTCGCTGCTGGGCGTCGCCCTGGCGACCTCGCTCGAGCACCGCTACGGAGCAAGCGTGGACTCCGTCTCGGCGAAGGTGCTTGGGGGCGCGCTGCTCTTCGGCAGCGTGGGCCTCTTCGCCAAGAGTCTGGTCCGTCCGAAGCACGTCCCGCCGGGGCCCTTCAATCTGGAGCGCCGTGATCGCATAGCGGCCGTCCTCATCGGGCTCGTCGGAGGCTTCATCGTCGGCCTCACGTCGGTCGGAACCGGAGTCTTCTTCGGGCTCACGCTGCTCGTCGTCTTCCCCCTGCGGGCGCACAAGGTGGTCGGAACCGACATCTTCCACGCCGCCGCCCTGCTCTACGTGGCCGGCTTCGGCCACTTCATCGCCGGCAACGTCGACATGGGGGCTGTCGGCTGGCTCCTAATCGGATCGATTCCAGGCGTCCTGATCGGAAGCCAGCTCACGTTGTCGATCCCGGAACGGCTTCTTCGGAGCGTCCTGGCGACCGTCCTCGGTCTTTCGGGGCTACGGCTGCTGAACGTGCCGGGGGCGACCGTCGCGATCGTCGTCGCCCTCGCCGCGGGGATGACCACGCTCCTTGTGTACCTCGCGCATCGGAGCTGGGCGTCCCGCCGGCAGGACAGCCAGACCGAGCTCGCGCCGGAGCTCATCGAGCAGGAATAGCGGCAGGGAGCTGAGGATCAGCCGGAGGCTGCGAGCTCGACCGGCGTCGGCGCAGCCTCGATCAATCGCTCGAGCAACGCGCGGTCGCCCTCGACCTTTACGCAGTCGAGCTGGCGCTCGATGAACATGTAGTAGACGCCCTCGGGATCCCCCTCGATGACGACGTCGGGATCCTCTACGGGGCCGGCCTGCGCCTCTCCGTCCACGAGCGAAGCGACCTCGTCGCCCACCCGGAACTCGAAGCGGCCGGGCGGGGCGAGCGGCGCAAGCACGGTGTCGAGCGCGTTCGCCAGCCATCCGGGGAAGAGCTCGTCCTCGTCCTTGGGCGGCCCGAGCGAGCGGGCGCCCCAGAGGGCGAGCTCGCGGATGACCGGGCGGAGCTCTTGCCCATAGTCCGTGAGCTCGTACACGCGTGAGGCGGCCGGCGGTGGAAGCACACGCTTGGTGACGATCCCGCACGCTTCCAGATCGCGCAGGCGCGAGGCGAGAATGTTCGTGCCGATTCCACGGAGGTTGTCGGAGAGATCGGTATAGCGCTTCGGGCCGCGCATCAGCTCGAGCACGACGAGGAGGGCCCAGCGCTCGCCCACGAGACCGAGCGCATGCGCGACAGGGCAGTACTCGTCATAGCGCTTCGTCATGGCCCGAATTGTAGCGGATGTACTTGCTGTCGTTAAGCTACTACTTGCATATCGCAAGTAATAGCTGCTAACTTCTCAGAACTGTCTACACACTTGAAAGGAAACCGGACGACATGACTGCATCGGATCGACTGAAGTGGCCGGCGCTGGCGCTCCTCAGCGTCGTCCAGTTCATGGTCGTCCTGGACATCGCAATCGTGAACGTCGCATTGCCGTCCATCCAGGTCGATCTCGGGTTCACGCAGGAAAACCTGCAATGGGTGATCAGCGCCTACGCGCTCGTCTTCGGCGGGGTCCTGCTTCTGGGAGGCCGCTCCGCCGACCTCCTCGGGCGCCGGCGGGTCTTTCTCGCCGGAGTGATCGTCTTCACCCTCGCCTCGCTCTTCGCCGGCCTGGCGTGGTCCGAGGCCTCGCTGATCACCGCCCGCGCGGTTCAGGGCCTCGGCGCTGCGATCATCACCCCGGCGGCGCTGTCCATTCTCTCGACGACCTTCGTCGAGGGTCGAGAGCGGAACATCGCGCTCGGAGTGTGGGGCGCCGTCGGCGGCTTCGGAGCCGCTGCCGGTGTTCTCCTGGGCGGGATCCTGACCGACGCGCTCAGCTGGGAATGGATCTTCTTCGTCAACGTCCCCGTGGGCGTGCTGGCGTTCACGCTGGCGCCGTTCCTGCTCAAAGAGAGCCGGGACGCCCGCGTGAAGACCTTCGACCTGCCGGGCGCCGTCCTCGTGACGGGCGGGCTCTCGTCCCTCGTCTACGCCATCACGCAGGCCGGGCAAGACGGCTGGCTCGCGGGTCGGACGATCGGCTTCTTCGCTATTGCCCTCGCGCTTCTCGCCGGCTTCGTCGGCTGGGAGCTCCGGCACCCGGAGCCGCTCATGCGCTTCGGCCTCCTTCGCACCCGCACGGTGAGCGGGGCGAACGTGGCGGGCTTCATCATGGGCACCGCGATGTTCTCGATGTTCCTGATGCTGACGCTCTACATGCAGCAGGTGCTCGGGTACTCCGCCATGAAGACCGGCGTCGCCTACCTCGCGGTGGCCGGCACGGCGATCCTGTGGTCGGCCGTCGCCGCCCAGCTCGTCACGCGAATCGGCGTCAAGCCCGTGCTCGTCACCGGGATGACGCTGCTGACGGCGGGGCTCGTCTACTTCACGCAGGTCTCGGTCGGCGGGTCCTACGTCGGTGACCTCCTGCCGGGCTTCCTCCTGATCGGCATCGGCATCGGCTTCTCGTTCGTGCCGATCTCGATCGCGGCCCTCGCCGGGGTGGAACCGGGCGAAGCCGGGCTCGCCTCCGGCCTGATCAACACGTCGCAGCAGATCGGCGGCGCGCTCGGAATCGCCGCGCTCTCGACGATCGCGACCTCGCAAGCAGACGACGCCGTCGCGTCCGGCTCCGCGTTGCCGACGGCGCTGGTGGACGGCTTCACGGCCGCCTTCCTGGCGGGGGCGATCATCGCCGCCCTCGGGATCTTCGCCGCGGCGACGCTCATCCGGCGCGACGAGCTCGAACAGCCCGTGGAGGCCGGCGAGCCCGCGTTCGATCTCGCTGCCTAGGCGCAGCGATACCAACAACTACGGGGAGCCGCGCGAAGTGGCGCGGCTCCCCGAGCGTTGCGGCGAGCCCCTAGCAGGAAGGAAAGCGCTTCCGTGCGGCCGCCATCGTGTCCGGCCAGCCGTCCCTCGAGGCGGCGGCGCGAGCTCCCTCCGCGCATGCCGCGTCGAGAGCCCGGTCGATGGCCTGGCCGTTCCCGAGCGAGACGAGGAGGGCGGCGGCGAAGGCGTCACCGGCGCCGAATCTCGACCTGCGCGCGACCGGGTCGGCCCGCGCTCGAATCACGCGTTTGCCCTCCGCGGCCAGGGCCCCCTGATCCCCGAGCTTCACGCACGCGAGTCCGAACCTCGCGGCGAGCTCAGTCACCGCCTCCTCAGGCCCCGAACCGGTAACCGCTTGCGCCTCCTCGGCGGTCGCCAGCACGGCGTTGGCGCCCGAGTACAGTTTGTCGAGGTCGGCCGCGGCGGCCAGCCGCGGAGATGCCAGGTCCACTGCGACCCAGCGGCCCTCGAACCGCTCCAACGCGGCGCGCGCACCTGCCGTAGAGCTCGCCTGGAAGAGGCTGAAACTCCTGAGTGCGATCTCGGCGGTCTCCGGCCCAGATTTGGCTTGGTTAGGAGCTTTCTTGCACCGAGGGACGGCTCCCCCAACATCTTCCCCAATACTCTCCAGTGTGTTCTCCGCTGCGACAAAGACGTAGGCCGTTCGCGCCAGCTGACGTTGTTTCACGAGCGGACGCGTTCTAGCCTGCGGTCATGCAGCGCAAGACCGTGACCGTCCTCTTCTGCGACGTCACCGGCTCGACCGCGCTCGGCGAGTCGGTCGATCCCGAGGCGTTGCGCGGTTTGCTCGCCCGCTACTTCGAGCGGATGAAGGAGATCGTCGAGCGGCACGGCGGCAGCGTGGAGAAGTTCATCGGCGATGCGGTGATGGCCGTCTTCGGCGTGCCGGTCGCGCACGAGGACGACGCGCTGCGGGCGGTGCGCGCCGCGGCCGAGATGCGCGACGCCTTGCCCGAGCTCGACGTCCAGGCTCGCATCGGCGTCAACACCGGCGAGGTCGTCACCGGCACCGAGGAGCGGCTCGCGACCGGGGACGCCGTCAACGTCGCCGCCCGGCTCGAGCAGGCGGCGCCGCCTGGCGAAGTCCTCCTCGGCGCGCCGACGCTTGCGCTCGTCGAGGCCGCGGTCGAGGTCGAGGAGGTGGCGCCACTCGCACTCAAGGGGAAGAGCGAACCGACCGCCGCCTACCGGCTCCTACGCGTGCAGGAGGCGCCGGAGCGGCGGCACGAGACGCGCTTCGTCGGCAGACGGCGCGAGGTTGCGCTCCTCCGGGAGGCCTGGGAACGAACGCAGGCGGAACGTCGCTGCGAGCTCATCACGGTCATCGCTGACGCGGGCGCCGGGAAGTCGCGCCTCGTCGCCGAGCTCCTGAGTCGCGTCGATGCCACCGTCGTCCGCGGCCGCTGCCTGCCATACGGGGAGGGGATCACCTACTGGCCTGTGGTCGAGGCGCTGAAGCAGCTCGGCGTGGCGCCCGCCGACGAGGCGGCTGCGGCCGCCATCGGGTCGCTGCTCGGCACGACAGAGGCCCCGGTCTCAGCCGAGGAGATTGCCTGGGCGGTGCGCAAGACGTTCGAGCAGGCGGCGGCGGAGCGGCCGCTCATCGTCGTCTTCGACGATATCCAGTGGGGCGAGGAGACGTTCCTCGACCTGGTCGAGCACGTCGCCCTCCTCTCCACGGGTGCGCCGGTCCTGCTCGCCTGCATGGCGCGTCCCGAGCTGCTCGACCGCCGGCCGCAGTGGCCCGTGAGCCTGCGGCTGGAGCCGCTGACCCCGGACGACGTCGAAGAGCTCCTTCCGGCGACCGTCGGCGCCAAGCTGCGCGAGCGGATCGCACGGGCCGCCGGCGGCAACCCGCTCTTCATCACAGAGATGGTGGCGATGACCAAAGACGCGCCGGAGGAGATCGAGGTTCCGCCGACGCTGCGGGCTCTCCTCGCCGCGCGCCTCGACCAGCTCGAGCCGCCGGAGCGGGGCGTGCTCGAGCGCGGGGCGATCGAAGGAGAGGTATTCCATCGCGGCGGCGTGCAGGCGCTCGCGCCCGAGGAGTCGCACGTGACGCCGCGGCTGGCTGCCCTCGTGCGCAAGGAGCTGATCCGGCCGGACACGCCGCAGCTGCCGGGTGAGGATGGTTTCCGCTTCCGCCACTTGCTGATCCGCGACGCGGCCTACGACGCGCTGCCGAAGGCCACCCGCGCGGAGCTTCATGAGCGGTTTGCGCTCTGGCTCGAGCAGCATGGCACCGGCCTGGTCGAGCTGGACGAGATCCTCGGCTACCACCTCGAGCAGGCGGTTCGCTACCGCCGCGAGCTGGGGCAGCCCGTCGAGGAAGGGCTCGCCATAGCCGCTCGGGAGCGGCTGGCGGCGGCGGGCGTGCGGGCGCGCATCCGTAACGACGATCCCGCCGCCGCCGCCCTGCTCGAGCGCGCCGTGTCGCTCGTCCCCGCCGGAGAGATCGACCTCGTTCTCGAGAGCGACCTTCTCGACTCGCTCTACTGGTCCGGGAGGCTCAAGGACGGCCTCGGCGCTGCCCGATCGCTCGTCGATCGCGCCATCGCCGCGGGCGACCGGACGGCCGAGCTCTGCGCACGGATCAAGGAGGCCCATTTCCGCATGTCTCTCGAGCCCGAGGGGGCGACCGATGATCTGGCGGCGCTCCTGGATGACGCATTGCCCTATTTCGAGGAGGAGGGGAACGACGTGGCGCTCTACAGCGCCTACGAGGCGCTCGGTCAAGTGATGAACATGCGTGCCCGCGCGGACGGCGTCCGGGACGCCTACGAGCGCGCCGCTGCGCATGCGCGCCGAGCCGGGAGGCCGTTCGAGTGGCTCGGGTGGCGGGCGACCGGACGGTACTACGGCACGACGCCGACCTCCGAGCTGCTCGCCTGGTTGGACGAGCAGGCAGCGCGTGGCGTCTCGGACGATCGCCTCGACATGCGGCGCGCACTGGCTCTCGCGATGCTCGGCCGCTTCGACGAAGGCCGCTCGCTCATGAGCCAAGTGCTGACGAACGCCGCTGAGCGCGGCGGCGACCTCAACCGCGCGAATGCGCTGGGCCAGGAGTCCATGGGCCTCGAGCTCCTGGCCGGCGATCCCGCTGCGGCAGTCGCCTTCGGGCGAGAGGCGATGGGCATGTACGACGAGCTCGGGGAGCGGTCCTTCGCGTCGACGGCGGCAGGGATCCTCGCGCGGGCGCTCTACGAGCTCGGTCGACTGGACGAAGCGGAGGAGTGGGCGAGAGTCGCGGACGAGATCGGCGCGAGCGACGACGCCCTCACGCAGATCCTCTGGCGGCAGGCGAAGGCGAGGGTGCTCGCGCGTCGCGGCGACCACGGCGAGGCCGAGCGCCTCGCCCGCGAGGCGGTCGCGCTCGGCGACGAGACCGACTTGCTTGACGCACAGGGAGATGCGCACGCGGATCTCGGCGAGGTGCTCGCGCTGGCCGGGCGCCCGGACGAAGCGGCCGGCGCCTACACGCAGGCACTCGTGCGCTACGAGCGCAAGGAGAACCTCGTCATGTCGGAGCGCACGCGGGCCCGACTCGCGGAGCTGCAGGCCACCGCCGCGCAATAGCAGACGATGTTATCTCTTGGACTAAATCCAAGCCCTCTCCCTATTCAAGCCGGAAAACGCAGAGTCCGCGTTTTGCAGGTCTTTCATGGAGCTAGCCGGACTCGAACCGGCGACCTCCTGGGTGCGATCCAGCCGTCCTCTCACGTCGAAAGTGCTGCGTTTGCAGCGCTTTATGGGCGAGAGCCTGGAGTGCCGCAACATCTCCGCAACAGTCTGCACCGCGTCTTGCAGAGGCACGAGATCCTGGACAGGTCCGCCGACGCCACCGAAAAGGAGCGCGGGCGAGGACCTTCATGGTA
>JBKPFG010000085.1:0-3542 GCA_046728735.1 Actinomycetota bacterium | reverse complement strand
GATGGGAAGTGGTAGTGCGGCCGGACTTCTCTGTGGTCTGCTTCCGCCGGGAAGGCAGCGACGAGGAGAACCAGGCGATCATCAACCGCGTCAACGACTCAGGGGAGGCGTTCCTCTCCGGAACCCGCCTCGACGGACGCTTCGTCCTGCGCCTGGCAGTGGGGAACGCGCGCACGACCGAAGCCGACGTCGCGCGTGTCTGGGAGCTCCTCCGCGCCGCTGCCGGCTAGTCGCTAGATCGAGCCGGTGAAGGTGTCGCAGGCGGCCGGCTTCCCCGTCTCGTAGCCGCGCGAGAACCACCGGCGCCGCTGCTCGGACGATCCGTGTGTCCAGGTCTCGGGATTGACCTGGCCCTGCGCCTTCTCCTGGATCCGGTCGTCGCCGATCGCGGCGGCGGCGTCGAGCCCGTCGTTGATGTCCTGTTGGGTGAGATCGACGACAAAACCGGTCTCCACCGCGTGTGCGGCCCACACCCCCGCGTAGCAGTCGGCCTGGAGCTCGGAGCGGACCGCACGGCTCTCGGGGCCCTGGGTGTCGTTCCCGATCTGGTCGAGGATCCCGAGCTGATCCTGTACGTGGTGGCCGTACTCGTGCGCGAGCACGTACGACTCCACGAAGACGGTGTCCTTGGCGCCGAAGCGCGACAGCTCGTCGAAGAAGCCCAGGTCGATGTAGACGAGGTGATCGCGCGGGCAGTAGAAGGGGCCTACCTGGGAGCTCGCAAAGCCGCAGCCCGTGTTCACCTGATCCGTGAAGAAGACCGTGTCGACGTCCTGGTACTGCTTGCTGCTGCGTTGGAAGACGTCGCCCCAGAATTCCTGCACGCTGTTCACGACGGCGACGATTCGGCAGTCCTCTCGCTCATTCGCGTCCTGGCCCGTCTTGCAGTCCTGTGAGATGGACGATGGCGTGTCGCCCTGGCCGACCCGTTCGTCCTGGAGCTGATCGAGCGGCCCGAGGCCGCCCCCGTTCCCGGAGAGCACGGTGATCAGCAGGTAGACCACGAGCACGACCAGGCCAAGCCCGCCGCCTCCCACCGCCAGGCCGCCGGCGCCGACGCGGCGGCCGCGTACATCCGTTACCTGGCCCGGGTCGAGCCGGGCTCCTCGCCGAAAGCGCATGGCGCTTCCCTACCCGCTAGAGGCGGGCGAGAAGCACACGAAGCTCCTTGGGTCCCGCTACGACGAAGTCCGCGGCCGAGACGAGTCCCGCAGGAGCTTCGTCGGAGAGCACGGCGACGCGGACGAAGTGCTCGAGCCCGGCCTCCGCGATGCCCTGAAAGCCGTCGAGATCGGTCGTGTCGTCCCCTGCGTAGAGCGCCGAGCGCGCGGCCGACTCTGCAAGCAGCGCACGGACCGCGGTGCCCTTGTCGGAGTCGAGATCCGGCCGGATCTCGAGCACCTTGCGGCCCCAGCGCGGGATCAGGCCCTCGTCCCGTGCTCGAGCGGCGACCGCCTCCAGCTCCCTCCGCGCCGAGGCTTCGTCTTCGGCCTGGCGGAAGTGGTAGGCGAGCGTCAGTCCCTTGTCCTCCGCCTCCAGGCCGACCCCAGCACGAAAGGCGGCGATCCTGGGGGCAATCTCCGATGCCTTCGGGTCGAGCTCGAGCCCGTGGTTGCCGACGTAGCGCGCTCCGGGGACGCCGACGAGCGTCTCGGCCTCCCGCCCGGGCCGCCCGCTGACGAACGCCAGGAGCAGGTAGCGCGCGGCGAGCCGCTCGAGCTCGGCGCGCGTCTTCGCCGGCACCACCGCGAGCTCGGGCCGCGCCGCGATGGGCGCGACGGTTCCGTCGACGTCGAAGATGAGCGCGCTCTCCTCAGGAGCCTCCCGGAGCGGTGCCAGCAGGTCGGCCGTCATCGCCGGGAGAATACGGCCGTGACGCCTGCCCACCCGTCCCGAGCGGTGTTCGTGGGGATCGGGGTCGCGGCGGGGTTCTTCAGCGCTCTCTTCGGAGTCGGCGGGGGCACCGTGATCGTGCCGCTCCTGATCCTCTTGGCCGGCTTTGCGGCGGCCGAGGCAACGGCCACGTCGCTCGCGGCCATCGGGTTGACCGCGTTCTTCGGGATGATCGCCTTCGGGATTCTCGGCGAGGTCGATTGGGGCTACGCGGCGCTCGTCGGGCTTCCCGCCATGGCAGGCACTCTCGTCGGAACCTGGCTGCAGCTCCGGGTGTCTTCGCGCCTGCTCGTCGGGCTCTTCAGCCTCCTGCTCTTCGCGATTGCCGTGCGGCTCTTCCTCGAATGACGATCGCGCTCGCCATCGTGCTGGGGCTGGCTGCAGGCATCCTCTCCGGCATGTTCGGGGTCGGCGGAGGGATCCTCTTCGTGCCGACGCTTTCCCTCGTCGTCGGGCTCTCCCACCTGGAGGCGCAGGCGACCTCCCTCGCCGCGATCATCCCTGTGGCCGCGGTGGGCGCCTGGCGGCAGAACGAGTACGGCCACGTGAGCTGGCGGGCCTCGCTTGTGATCGGGGTTGCTTCGGCGCTCGGCGTCGCAGGCGGGGTCTTGCTCGCCGACAATCTCTCCGACGAGACGCTCCGTCGTCTCTTCGCGTGCCTGCTCGTCATCGTCGCGGCGCGCCTCGCCTGGTCGGTTCGGCACTAAACTCGGCGTATGTCCGCCGAGGACGTCTGGCTTCCGCTCGTCGACGAACCGATCGGAGAGTTCGTCGCGGAGCTCCAGCGGGAGGACGAAGAGCTCGCCGCACTGTTCGCCTCGCCCACGCGGCAGCTCGCCTTTCGTACGTTTGCCTACATCCGCGTGGGCGTGCTCCTCGGGAGCCTGCTCGTCGACCACGACGTCAAGCCGGAGGGGTCGCGCACCTGGGTGGACGAGCTGCTCGCGGACCCCGAGCACCGGGCCGCAGCCGCCAAGGAGGTGAAGGCGGTTGCGCGGGAGGTGGCCGCCGATCCCAAGCTGGCCGAGGAGGAGCCCGTCGGGCCCGACGACGAGGCGCGCGAGCGCTTTCGCCGCTTCGCGAGGGACCTTGATTAGCGGCTAACCGGCGCGGAGCGCGGCGTCGGCCTTCTGCTTGAGGTCGTCGACGACCGCGGCATCGCGGAGAGTAGTCGTGTCTCCGAGCTCGTTGCCCTCGGCGATGTCCTTCAAGAGGCGGCGCATGATCTTCCCTGAGCGCGTCTTCGGGAGATCGTCCCCGAAGAGAATTGCGGAGGGGCGCGCGATCTTGCCGATCTTCTGAGCCACCCACTGGCGCAGCTCCTCAGCGAGCTCGTCCGAGGGGTCCTGGCCGGCCTTGAGCACGACGAAGCAGACGATCTGCTGCCCGCGCTGCGGATGGGCGGCGCCTGTCGCGGCGGCCTCCGCCACCGCCTCGTGCTCGACGAGCGTGGACTCGATCTCGGTGGTCGAGAGGCGGTGACCCGCGACGTTGATGACGTCGTCGATCCGCCCCATGAGCCAGAAGTAGCCGTCCGCGTCCTGCTTCGCGCCGTCACCGGTGAAGTAGGTCTCCGGCCCGTACTTGGAGAAGTACGTGTCCACGTAGCGCTCGTCGTCGTTCCAGAGCGTCCGGAACATCCCCGGCCA
>JBKPFG010000270.1:0-10316 GCA_046728735.1 Actinomycetota bacterium | reverse complement strand
GGCCTCGCTCCAGAGGTCCGCGAGCCGGAGATCGATGTCCAGCTCGAGGAGCTCGATGCGCGTTGGTCGCTTCGCCATGTGGAAGACCGTACTCTTGGCGTCGGACGGCATGACGACCCGCTTCGGACCCGCCCGCGTTCCTAGCCGCGAGAGCCCGGAGGCCGCGGTGGAGCTGCTCTTGGAGCGCGGCTACACGGCCTGCGAGATCGATTTCGAGGGCGGTTTCTGGATGAAGCCCGAATGGGAGTGGGCGGCGCGCTTCGGCGAGCTGGCGAAGAAGAACAAGATCGCCCTCTCCGTCCATGCGCCCATCGCCGCCATCCTGGGCCATCTCGAGGGCGACGAGCAGAAGCGCAAGCGCGCCTTCGGCATGATCGACCATTCCGCGGGCGTCGCCACCGCCGTCGGCGCCGAGCTGATGGTCGTTCATCCCGGCTATCTGCTCGGCCGCGAGCGGGAGGCCGCCCTGGAAGCGGTCGCCCAGGATCTCGCGGCGCTGCGCCAACGGCTCGAGCCGAAGGGACGCACGGTCGCGTTCGGGATGGAGATCATGGGCCGGGTACGCGAGCTCGGCACTCCTGAAGACGTCTTCTGGCTCGCGGCGCGCTTCGACTGGGTGCGGCCCGTGCTCGACTTCGCACACCTCCATGCCGTCACGGACGGCGGCTTCGTCGCGAAGGAGGCGTTCGCGGGCGTGCTGAAGGCGGCCGACGGCGTCATCGAGCCCGGCGCGCCGTTCCACATCCATTTCTCCGACATCGCCTTCGCCAACCGCAACGAGACGAAGCACCTGCCGTACGGAGAGGGGACGCTGCGCGCCGAGCCGCTACGAGACGCGCTGAAGCCGTTCAAGCGCCCGGCAACCGTGATCAGCGAGTCGCCCGGCGAGGAGAGCCATCAGACGATCAAGGCGATCCTGGCCGGCTCCCGAACGCGATAGCTCGGAAACGACCGCATAGGATCCGCCCATCGCAAACACGTCGACGCTGAGACGCGGGACGAGCCGCGTGTTCCGCGCCGCGCTTGGGCGCATGCAAGAAGCCGAGCGCAGCCGTCGCATACGCGCGGCGCTCGCACCGCGTCGACCGCCCGGAGCGGCGCGGGCGTCGATGTTCTTCGACTCGTTTCCCCGCTTCTACGAGACGAGCGAGGTCGGAGCAACCAGAGGTCGCCTGAACCTGCGCTACGAGGCGATCTTCGCCGAGAATGCGGACGTCTTCGCGGGCGCTCGCGTCCTCGACATCGCCAGCCACGACGGCCGCTGGTCGCTCGCCGCGCTCGAGACAGGCGCGGCCGAGGTCGTCGGAATCGAGGCGCGAGCAAATCTCGTTCGCGCCGCGAACGAAAACCTCGCCGAATATGTGACGGACGCCGGTCGCTACCGCTTCGTCCTAGGCGATGTCTTCGAAGTCCTGCGCGAGCAGGACTTCGAGGCAGACGTCGTTCTCTGCCTGGGGTTTCTCTACCACACGGTCCGCCACAGCGAGCTCATGCGCCGGATCCGGGACGTGAGCCCAGGCCACCTTCTGATCGACACTGCCGTCGTTCCCGGTGAGGCGTCCCGCTCGCTGGAGCTCCGGAAGGAGGGCGTCGACCGCGACGCGTATGCGGTGGAGGACCCGTTCTCGCACGCAAGCCGAACGCTCGTCGGCGTGCCCAGCGTCCCCGCGTTGAAGTTCCTTCTGCGAGCGTATGACTTCAAGGTCGAGCGGTTCTCCGACTGGGGCGCGATCCTCCGTGACAATCCCGACCAGACGGGCGTCGACCACTACGCGGACGGCGCTCGAGTCACGGCGCGATGTATCTCGACGTCGTAAAGGACGGCGAAGCCCCGCCTGAGCGGGGCTTCGCGACTCCGACCAGAGCGAAACCTAGATGCGCTCGCCGGTGCGGACCTCCTGGCGACCGCGGTAGTACTCGCCGAGCCGGTCCAGGTAGTTCCGGTCGTGGTAGGTGTTCTCGTCGAACTCCGGGGCGTTCTTGATCTCGTCCTTCGTCAGGTTGACGAAGATCGTCTCGGTGTCGAGATCGATGTCTCGGATCATGCCGGCCGGAAGCAGAACCTTCTTGCCGAAGATCCACGGGCCGGTGTCGACGACGATGAAGCTGCCGGCGGCCTCATGGGTCGCCTCGTCCACCTTGCCGATGCTGCCGTCGGCCGCCTCGACCTTGAACCCCGTCAGATCGACCGTCGAAAGGTCGATCCCCGGGGTTGCGATGGTGTATGTCCACAGTTCAGTGGTAGCCATGTGCTCAAACCCCCTTCGGAGCCGGGCTCCGATTCGTGTACTTATCGCCTACCCGCAGGGTGGGCCGCTAAACAGCCCCATAGGCTCCAAAAAGGGCTTGGTTGAGCCAAATGTAAGCGTCTGGAAGCTACCGAACGACCCGGAACGGGTTCTGCCCGTCCGTGAGGGCGACCGTGCGCTCCTCGCCGTCTCGCCACCCCTCCCCCAGCTTCTCCTCCAGCGTCGCCTCCAGCTCGCCGGTCGCGGCCAGCTCCTGGACGATGTCGGCCCCGCCGATCAGCTCGCCGCGGACGAAGATCTGAGGAATCGTCGGCCAGCTCGAGAGCGCCGAGAGCTCCTGGCGGATGGCGGGGTCGGGAAGAACGTCGACGGCGACGAAGGGCGCCCCCACGGAGCGCAGGGCCTGCATGGCCCGCTCGGAGTTGCCGCAGTACGCCTGCTCGTGCGTGCCCTTGACGAACGCGACGACCGGCTCGCGCTCGATCGTCTCCTTGATCTGATCCCTCAACTCGCTCATGTCTCTCCTCGCGTGGTGATTCGCAGCTCGTGGATGGTGCCGTCGTCGAGCGGCGCGGCCAGCGCGTCGTAGACCAAGCGGTGCTGATCCACGAGCGGGAGCTCGTTGAAGCGCGGGCTCACGACGGTGACGTGGAAGTGGTCGCCGCCACCGGTGCGATCGACCACGGCCAGCTCGCGGGCGTCCGGAAACGCCTCCTGCAGCAGGTGCTCGATCACGGCGGTCATCCGCCTCGAAGATACCGATTCGGGACGGCTTGGGGGATGTCGCTCGTCGCCGGGACGCGCTGGTCGTTGCCTAGTTGATGTGCAGGTCGACGCCGAGCAGGACGAGCGGCCACAGCAGCACCGCGAGCAGGGCCGAGATGACCCGCTTGACCGTGTCGAAGTTCTTGAAGTAGTCGTAGGTCGCCGCGATGACAACGCCGATGATCAGATAGACGAGCCCGACGAAGTTGATCCGCATCGGGGATTTCTTCCCCTGCGGATGGAAGAAAAACCGTCAGCTCTGCTTGTGCTTGCGGTGCTGCGGCTTGTGCACTTTGGCCTTCTCCGTGGAAACACCCGGCGCGTGCGCGGGCACGTTCGGCGGCTCGAACGCCCCGATGGCGTTTCCGGCCCAGAGCACCGAGCCCACGAAGAGCGCGGCCAGGAGAGTGACGTAGAGGAGAACCCGCAGCATCCTCCTTCGACGGTCGGCTCGAAACGGCGCCCGCGCGTCACCCGGAAGGGGTAGCCAGGCCTTCTCAGCGATGCGGTAGCTTTGGCTCAGATGGGAAAAACGCTCTTCGATCGCATCTGGGAGAGCCACCTCGTGGCCGAGCCACCCGGGGAGCCGGCGCTCGTCTATGTCGACCTGCAACTGATCCACGAGGTGACCTCTCCGCAGGCCTTCGACGGCCTCCGCCTCGCAAATCGCCGGATCCGCCGACCCGATCTCTCGGTGGCGACGATGGACCACAACGTGCCCACAGAGGACGGGCCGGTCCGCGACCCGCTCGCGCGGGCGCAGCTCGAGGCTCTGCGCAGGAACTGCGAGGAGTTCGGCGTGCCGCTCTACGCGACTGGGAGCGGCCGTGAGGGAATCGTCCATGTCATCGGCCCAGAGCTGGGGCTCACGCAACCCGGCATGACGATCGTGTGCGGCGACAGCCACACCTCGACGCACGGCGCCTTCGGGACGCTCGCCTTCGGAATCGGCACCTCGGAGGTGGAGCACGTCATGGCGACACAGACGCTCCCGCAGCGCAAGCCGCGCTCGATGCGCCTCTGCTTCGTCGGCGAGCTGCCGTTCGGCGTCACCGCGAAGGACGTCATCCTCGGCGCGATCGGCAGGATCGGCGTTTCGGGCGGTGTCGGCCACGTGATCGAGTACTCGGGCGAGGTCATCCGCGGCCTCTCGATGGAGAGCCGCATGACGATCTGCAACATGTCGATCGAGGCCGGCGCTCGGGCGGGGATGATCGCGCCGGACGACACGACGTTTGCGTACCTCGAGGGCCGGCCCGCAGCCCCGAAGGGCACCGAGTGGGAGCGGGCTCTCGACCGCTGGCGAGAGCTCGTGTGCGACGAGGACGCCGTCTTCGACCGCGACGTCGAGATCGACGTCCGCGAGCTCGCGCCTCAGGTCACCTGGGGCACGAATCCGGGGATGGTCACCTCGGTGGAGAGCGCGGTTCCGGATCCCGCCGACTTCGACGACCTCGACGAGCGGGAGGCCGCCGAGCGGGCGCTGGCCTACATGGCGCTCGAGCCCGGCACGGCCATCCAGGACATCCAGCTCGATCGTGTCTTCATCGGGTCGTGCACGAACGCCCGGATCGAGGATCTCCGCACCGCCGCCTCGGTCGTTGCCGGCAAGCGTGTCCACGACGACGTGCGCGCGATGGTCGTCCCCGGCTCCGCGACAGTGAAGGCGCAGGCCGAGGCCGAGGGGCTCGACAGGATCTTCGAGGCCGCGGGCTTCGAATGGCGCCGCGCGGGCTGTTCCATGTGCCTGGGCATGAACCCGGACATCCTCTCGCCCGGCGAGCGGTGCGCCTCGACGTCGAACCGCAACTTCGAAGGTCGCCAGGGCGCGGGCGGACGCACCCATCTCGTCAGCCCCGCGATGGCCGCCGCCGCCGCGCTCGAGGGCCATTTCGTCGACATCCGCGAGCTCGCGCTCGCCCCCGTCGCATGAGACCCTTCCGGAGCGTCACCGGGCGCGCCGCCGTCCTCGACCGGGCCGACGTCGACACCGACCAGATCGTCCCGAAGCAGTTCCTGAAGCGGATCGAGCGCACCGGCTTCGGCGAGTTCCTCTTCTACGACTGGGCGAAGGACCCCGAGTTCGAGCTCAACCGCCCCGAGGCGGAAGGGGCCAAGATCCTGCTCACCGGGCGCAACTTCGGCTGCGGCTCCTCGCGCGAACATGCGCCCTGGGCGCTCCAGGACTGGGGATTCGAGGCGATCGTCGCCCCTTCCTTCGGCGACATCTTCCGCACGAACTGCATCAAGATCGGGCTCGTGCCGGTCGTCCTCCCGCAGGAGCAGGTCAAAGCGCTCATGGCCGACCCGGCGGAGCTGACGGTCGATCTCGAGCAGCAGACGGTGGGGCCGTTTCCCTTCGAGTTCGATCCCTTCGAGCGCGAGTGCCTGCTCCAGGGGCTCGACGACATCGCCCGGGCGCTCCAGCACGGGGACGAGATCGCCGCCTTCGAGGCCGCCCACCCGCCTCGCTTCGCTACGACAGCACTCTGAGGACGGCGTCGCCGAACTCGGCGGTCGTCGCAGTCCCCCCCAGGTCCGGGGTCGGCGAGCCCGCGAGCGCGGCTTCCACCGCGGCTTCGACGGCGCGGGCGTCGTCCGGCCGCCCGAGACCGTGCCCGAGCATGAGCGCCGTCGAGCGCAGCATCGCCGCCGGGTTCGCCACCCCCAGCCCCGCGAGGTCCGGCGCGGATCCGTGCACGGGCTCGAAGATTCCCGGCCCCTCGTCCGAGAGACTGGCCGACGGCGCGAGCCCGAGCCCACCGGTCACTGCAGCGGCGAGGTCGCTGAGGATGTCTCCGAACATGTTCTCGGTCACGAGCACGTCGAAGCGCTCCGGCGCGGAGGCGAGCTGCATCGCCGCGTTGTCGACGAGCATGTGCTCGACCTCGACGTCGTCGTAGCCCGCCGCGACCTCGTCGACGACGCGCCGCCACATCCGCGAGGTCTCGAGCACGTTCGCCTTGTCCACTGAGTGGAGCCTCTTCTCGCGGCTCCGGGCAAGCTCGAGCGCGCGGCGCGCGATCCGCTCCACCTGGCTCGGGTGGTACTCCATCGTGTCGAAGACCGTCCCGTCCTCCCGCACGCCCCGCGCGCCGAAGTAGAGGCCGCCGACGAGCTCGCGCACGATGACAAGGTTCACCGTTTCGCTGCGCGCAGGCCGTAGGTTCGCGTACACGTCCAGCTCGGCCCGCAGGCGGAGCATCCCCTGCTCCGGACGCACCTCGGCCGCGTCGAACTCGGGATCGCCGATCGGCCCCTTGAGGACGGCTTCGGCATCTCGGCAGGCGGCGAGCGTCTCCTCAGGAAGCGAGTCTCCCGTCTCCCGGATCGCCTGCGCCCCGAAGGGACGGTCTTCGAGCTCGAGGTCGGGCGCGACCGCCGCCAGGGCGCGCTTCGCCTCGCGCATCACCTCCGGGCCGACCCCGTCGCCGGGAAGTAGTACGACCGTCACGTGAGCACGCCGAGCCGCTCCAGGACGGCGTCTGCGTCCGCCTCGATGCGAACCGGCTCGAATAGCCCGGCCACCGGTCCCGGGGTCTTGAGGCCGTCGCCCGTGACGACCAGCACGACCCGGTCCTCGCGGCCCAGCTCTCCTCTCTCGACGGCTTCACGCAGGGCCCCCAGGGAAACGCCGGCCGCCGTCTCGCCAAAGACTCCGGTGTGCGCGGCGAGCGTGGCCATGTTGGGGCCGATCTCCTCTTCCCCGACCGCGTAGACCGCGCCTTCGGTGGTGCGGGCGGTCGCGACAGCCTTGTCCCCGTCCGCCGGATTCCCGATCGCAAGCGAGCGGGCGACCGTGCGCGGATGGACCGGCGCCACCTTCTGCTCCGCAGCGAACGCGGCGGCCACCGGCGAGCAGCCTTCCGCCTGTGCCCCGAACATACGCGGGACCGGCGCGTCGACGAGACCGACACGCCGGAGCTGGTCGAAGCCCTCGGCGATCTTCGAGTAAAGCGAGCCCGAGGCGATCGGAGCCACGACCGCGTCGGGCGCATCCCAGCCGAGCTGCTCCGCGATCTCGAACGCGACCGTCTTCGATCCTTCGGCGTAGTAGGAGCGCAGGCCGACGTTGACGAAAGCCCAGGGAAGCTCGAAGGAGAGCTCGACCGTGAGCCGGCTGCAGTCGTCATAGGTGCCCTGGACCGCGTAGATCGTGGCGCCGAAGACCGCCGTGGCGACGAGCTTCTCTGGCTCGAGATCGGCAGGGCAGAAGACGGCCGCTACCATTCCTTCGGCTGCGGCCCGCGCGGCCACGGCGTTGGCGAGATTGCCTGTCGACGAGCAGGCGAGGGTGTCGAGGCCGAGCTCGCGCGCCTTCTGCGCAGCGACCGCAACGACCCGGTCCTTGAAGGAATGTGTGGGGTTGGCGGTGTCGAGCTTGAGCCAGAGCTCCCGCAGGCCGAGCTCCTCGGCCAGCCTCGGCGCCGAGACGAGCGGTGTGAAGCCCGGCGCGAGGCGCGGCTCAGGCGGCGCTTCCATGGGCAGAAGCGCCGCGTAGCGCCAGATCGACGGCGGGCCCACTGCGATCGTCTCGGGGCTGACGACGCGGGCGATCGAGTCCCAGTCGTACACGGGGTCGAGCGGGCCGAAACAGGCGGGGCAGGTGCCGAGGTCCTCGAGCGGATACTCGCTCGCACAGCTACGGCAACGGAGGGATTGGGCGGGCAACTCGGTCTCCTTTCGCTTACATCCTCCCGAGCCTCGAGGCTCGGCCGGGTTTGGCACCTTGCTCCGACGGAGTAGGTTGCCGAGGCTTCACAGGGCCGGTTCCCTCAGCCTCTCTTGATGCGAGCGGGGCCGCTGCCCGTCGCTCAACTCGGAGTATAGGTCGCGACCCCCGGGGCGGTCACTGCCCCTTCGGAGGCAGACGACACGAGCGCGGCGTACTTGGCGAAGACGCCCGTCGTGTACCGCGGCGGCGGCGCCGTCCAGTTCGCAAGACGACTCGCCAGCTCGTCCTCCGAGAGCTCGACGGAGAGCGTACGACCCTCCACGTCGAGGACGACCATGTCGCCGTCCTCCAGCGCGGCGAGCGGACCGCCGCGAGCCGCCTCCGGCGAGACGTGGCCCACCATCAGCCCGTGCGTCGCACCGGAGAAGCGCCCGTCCGTCACGAGCGCGATCTCCTCCCCGAGGCCCTCCCCCACGATCGCGCCGGTCACATGCAGCATCTCGCGCATCCCGGGGCCGCCCGCCGGCCCCTCGTAGCGGATGACGACCACGTCTCCGGGCAGGATGCGCTTGTCCCTGACGGCCGCGAAGCACTTCTCCTCGGAGTCGAAGACGCGCGCGGGCCCGCGGTGATGAAGGCGCTCATGGCCCGCGAGCTTCACCACGCAACCCTCCGGCGCCAGGTTCCCGCGGAGGACGGCGAGCCCCCCGATCGGCTTGAGCGGCTCTTCGATCGAGACGACGACCTCCTGCCCAGGCCGCTCCTCGACCGCCGCGGCGATCTCGCCGAGTGACCGCCCGTCGACGTTGGGGGCGCTCGCATGCACGAGCTGGCGTTTCAGGAGCTCGCGAGCGACCAGTGCGACACCGCCCGCCTCGTACATGTCGGTGGCGACGAAGCGTCCGCCCGGCTTCAGGCTGGCCACGATCGGCGTGCGGGCGGCGATGTCGTCGAAGTCGTCCAGCACGAGGCGAATCTCCAGCTCGCGCGCGATCGCGAGAAGGTGGAGGACGCCGTTTGTTGAGCCACCCGTCGCCACGATCGCGGCGGCCGCGTTCTCGAGCGCCTCGCGCGTGATGATCTGGGAGGGACGCACGTCGCGGCGGAGGATGTCCATGGCGAGGCGCCCGGCTTCCTCCGCGGCCTCGCTCTTGGACGGGTGCAACGCGGGGATTCCGTTCAACCCGGCGGGGCTGATGCCGAGGAAGTCGAGCGCCGTCGACATCGTGTTCGCGGTGAACTGGCCGCCGCAGGCGCCGGCACCCGGACAGGCCACGTCCTCGAGCTCGTGCAGGTCGGCGTCCGTCATCTTCCCCACCGCGTGGGCGCCGACGGCTTCGAAGACGTCCTGGATGGTGACGTCGCGGCCCCGGAACCTCCCCGGCGCGATCGAACCGTTGTAGAGGACGAGGCCCGGCAGGTCGAGCCGCGCGAGCGCCATGACGGCGGCGGGGATGGTCTTGTCGCAGCCGACGAGGCAGACGAGCCCGTCGAGGAGGTGCCCGCGGGCGACGAGCTCGATCGAGTCGGCGATCACCTCGCGGGAGACGAGGGAGGCCCGCATGCCTTCCGTCCCCATGGAGACGCCGTCCGAGACGGAGATCGTGTTGAACTCCATCGGCGTGCCCCCGGCCGCGCGTACGCCGCGCTTCACGTGCTGGGCGAGCTCGCGCTGGTTGAGGTTGCAAGGCATCGTCTCGATCCAGGTCGTGGCGACGCCGATCAGCGGGCGGGCGAGATCCTCGTCGCTGAAGCCGACTCCCTTCAGCATCGCCCGTGCCGGCGCCCTCTCGGGCCCGTCGGTCAGCGCCGCGCTCTTGCGCTTGTCGGAATCACTCATTCGCCGACCTCCGGCGAATGATTGTGTGGAGGGTGTGCGAGGGATCCGGGAGGTTCCCTCACTGTGTCAAAGAAGGGGGTCCACGGGAACGCTGACGCGTCCGAAATGACCCGGGGAACGAGCCGAAGGCGAGTGACGCTCATTCCGCGCAGGCTCCTTCCGTCGAGATGCTGAATCGAATCACGGTCGCATCGGTGTGGGCGGCGGCGAGCGCAGCTTCGCACGAGTCCGCGGCTTGCTCGCGCGCCCAGACGATCACGGTCGGGCCGGAGCCGGAGAGGGTCGCGCCGAGCGCTCCGTCCGGAAGGCTCGCGCGCACGGCCTCGAGGAGCGGCGCCCCGGCGGCCCGGTAGGGCTCGTGGATGCGATCGTGGAGCGCGGCTCCGAACAGGTCGGCCGAGCCCCGGGCGACCGCGGCGCCGAGCAGCGCGGCGCGCCCGGCGGTGAAGGCGGCATCCGCGTGCGGGACGGACTCGGGGAGGGAGTTCCTGGCGGCGACGGTGGACACCGTGGACTCGGGCACGATCGCGATGGGGATCGCGGGCAGCCGGTCGGACACCTGCACGATGCGGTTCTCCCAGGTCAGGATGACGCCGCCGGCCAGAGCGGCCGCGAGGTTGTCCGGATGGCCTTCCAGCTCGACACCTTCCGCGAGCAAGCGCTCCGGATCGGGATCGATTCCCGCCGCCCGCGCCCCGGCCACGAGCCCGAGCGCGATCACGGCAGCGCTCGACCCGAGTCCCTGCTCGCGCGGAATGCGGTCGGTGAAACGGAAGCGCTTGCCCTC
>JBKPFG010000067.1:0-5465 GCA_046728735.1 Actinomycetota bacterium | reverse complement strand
TCGACTTGACGGCCGGGGCGCGGGTGGCGATCGAGCGAGGTGAGCTCGCCGCGTTCAAGGCGGCGGCGCTCGACCGCCTCGAGCAAGCCGCCGCAGCGCCAGGCCAGGAGGTTTCTCGTGGGTAGTGGTTTCTTCCTCGTCCTTCTCGCGATGTTCGGCTTTCTGTACTTCATGATGATCCGGCCGCAGCGCGCACAGCAGCGCAAGCACACGGAGATGCTGGGGGCTCTCAAGCCCGGCGACGAGGTCGTGACCACGGGGGGCATCTACGGCGAGGTCGTCCAGCTCGACGAGGAGCGCGTGATGCTCGAGGTCGACGACGACGTCCGCATCGCGATCGCGCGGCGCGCCATCGCGAGCGTCGTACCCCCGGAAGAGCTCGAGCGCCTGGAGTCCGAGGAGGACGAGGTCGAGGCGACGGACGAGCAGAAGGACGACGGCGTGACCGCCGAGGAGCCGCTCACGGCGGAGGAGCGCACCACCGCCCGCTAGGCCCGTGCGCCGCCACCTCCTCATCCTGGGCGCCATCCTCGCCGCCGTGGGCGGCGTCATCGTGCTGGCGCTGTTCCGCTCGCCCACCCTCGGCCTCGATCTCCAGGGAGGCATCGAGGTCCTGCTGCAGGCGAAGGCGCCCCAGGGCCGTGAGGTCACCCAGGAGGACCTCGACCGCTCGAAGGACATCATGGAGCAGCGGGTGAACAAGCTCGGCGTCGGGGAGCCCGAGATCCGCAAGCAGGGGAACGACCAGATCTCGGTCGAGCTTCCGGGCGTCCACGATGCGGCGCGGGCGGCCCAGCTCGTGGGCCAGACCGCGCAGCTCCAGTTCTACAACCTGCAGGCCGACCTTTTGCCCCCGTCGGTCAGCGCCGCGGGCCAGCCCCAGCCGAGCACTCAGCTCCTGCCGCTGCTCCGGAGCCAGGAGAAGCTGGCCGAGAAGGGCACGCCCACGGCCTGGTACCTCTACTCACACCAGGGGAAACGCCTCGCCGGCCCCGAGGACACGCAAGAAGCCATCAAGCGCCAGTTCGGCGGCTCCGAGCCGGTCGGCTCGAAGTTCTACGGGGTGCCCGAGGGGCGGACGATCCTCACCTGCGGGCCCAGCGCGACCGCCTGTCCCGGGGTCGCGGAGTCGCCGCCGACCCGGACGTACTACTACCTCTTCAAGTATCAGCCCACCGACCCCGAAGAGCCGATTCCCGAGCTGACGGGCAGCGACCTCAGTGGCGCGCAGGCGGATTTCGGCCAGGGAAACCAGCCGATCGTGCGCATCGATTTCACCAACAAGGGCGGCGACAAGTTCCACGAGATCACCCGGGAACTCGCTCAGCGCGGGCTTCAGCAGGCGAACCTCAACGGCGCGACCGGTTCGGACCGGGACGCCTACAACCAGAGCTTCGCAATCGTTCTGGACGGGGAGATCCGGTCATTCCCCTCGGTCGATTTCGACGACTACCCGGATGGGATCGCCGGGGGCGGCGCCGAGATCAGCGGGCTCGACTCGGTGCAGGAGTCGAAGGATCTCGCCCTCGTCCTGCAAACCGGCGCGCTGCCCGTCGAGTTCGAGCAGCTCCAGCTTCAGGACGTGTCCGCGACCCTCGGCGAAGACTCGCTCCACGAGGCGCTCCTCGCGGGTATCGGCGGTCTGCTGGCAGTCGCGTTCTTCTTGCTTCTCTTCTACCGCTTCCTCGGCCTGATCGCGATCCTCGGCCTCGGCATCTACGGCGTCCTCCTCTACGGGGCGATCCTGATCTTCGGCGTGACGCTGACGCTGCCGGGGTTCGCGGGCCTCATCCTCACGATCGGTGTCGCCGCGGACGCGAACGTGGTCATCTTCGAGCGCATCAAGGAAGAGGTGCGCGCCGGGAAATCCGTGCGCGCCGCCATCGCCACCGGCTATCGGAAGGGCTTCAACACGATCATCGACGCGAACGTCGTCACGATGATCACCGCGCTCGTCCTCTTCCTCGCGGCCACCGGCGGTGTGAAGGGCTTCGCGCTCATGCTCCTGGTCGGAACGCTGCTTTCGATGGTGACCGCCGTCGCCGCGACACGCGCCCTCCTCGGCGTCGTCGGCGGCTTTCGCTGGTTCAACAACCCGGCCTTCATGGGCGCCAGCGCACAGAAGATCCCGGCCTGGCAGCGGATCGACTTCATCTCGAGGACGAGGCTCTGGTTCATCCTCTCCGGGATCGTCCTCGCCGTCGGGATCGGCTCGCTCGCCATCCAGGGGCTCAACCTCGGAATCGACTTCAAGGGCGGGACGCAGATCTCGTTCAAGACGCCCGCGCCGCATCCCGTCGACGCCGTGCGGGCCGACGCCGCCGCAATCGGGCTCGGGGGAGCCGTCATTCAGGGCCGTGGAGCGCTCCAGAACGGGGGCTACACCTCGTTCCAGGTGAGGGCGAAGACGCTTCCGGTCGAGCAGCAGAACGACTTCCAGAACGCGATCAAGGCCAAGCTCGACGCGACGTCGATCGGCGTCAAGAGCGTCTCGGCGAGCTTCTCGCGAACGATTCTGAAGAGCGCGATCATTGCGATCATCGTCTCGCTGCTCCTGATCGTCGGGTACGTGGCGTGGCGATTCGAGTTCAAGTTCGCGGTGCCGGTCCTGACCGCCCTCGTCCACGACATCTTCATCACGCTCGGGATCTACTCCGTCACCGGGCGGGAGGTGACGACGTCGACGGTCGCGGCGGTTCTCACCATCCTCGGCTACTCGATCTACGACACGATCATCATCTTCGACCGAGTGCGGGAGAACATCCCGCTCATGCGGCGCTCGAGCTTCGCCGCGATCGCGAACCAGTCGCTCTGGGAGACGATCCGCAGATCCCTGGCGACGACGTTCATCACGCTGTTGCCGGTCACGTCGCTCTTCATCTTCGGAGGCGAGACGCTCAAGGACTTCGCGTTCGCGCTCCTCGTCGGGATCAGCTCGGGCGCCTACTCGACCATCTTCATCGCCACGCCGCTCCTCGTCATCCTCAAGGAGCGGGAGCCCGAGTTCGCCAAGCGCAAATCTGCCGGCCTGAGGGAGAAGCTCGACGAGGTCGACGGTGAAGAACCGCCCCTCCCCGAGGAGCCCGAGGCCGCGGAGGAGGAGCCCGCACCGGCTGCTCCGCTCCCGGTCGCGCCGGGTGACGGGAGCGCCGCAGCGAGGCGCGAGGCACGCCGCAAACGCCGGAGGGCCAGGCCCCATGGCCGAGCCAGGTGACAACAACTCGGGCCGCCTGAAGGAGCTCGCCGAGGAGGCCGTCCTCGCGGGCCTCGGAGCCGTTGCGCTGACAAAGGAGCGCGCCGATGAGCTCGTCGGCGAGCTGACTCAGAAGGGCAAGTTCACGCAGGAGGACGCGCGCCAGCTCGTCGACGACGTCATGGGGCGTTGGCGCGGCGACGCCCTGCGCATGGGGGAGAGAGCCGGGGCGACCATGGCGGGCTTCTTCCGCGAGCTCGGCCTGGTGACCCGACGCGAGCACGAGGAGCTCGAGCTCAGGCTCGCCCAGCTGGAGCACCGTCTGCGCCTCATCGAGGGCAGGCCCAAGGCTCCGCCGCCGGATCGGGCGCCATGACCGTCGCTCGCCTCAGGCGAGCTCCCACGGGGGAAACCAGGTTTCCCCCCTGTTCCCCCGTCTTAAGTGTGGGGGAACCGTTGTGTTCCTCCACCCCCCCACCAAATGCTCAACGGACGAAAGGCGTCCGATGAGCACGCGGCCGGCCGTCCGCAGACTCGGCCGCATCTCCGAGATCTCTCAGGTCGCGGCCCGACACGGCTTCGGCTACTTCTTCGACACGCACGGCCCGGGCTCGTTCAGGTCCCGCCGCCAGCGCGAGATCGCGCCCGAGCCGGACGCGGGCTCGAGCCGCGGACTGCGCCTGCGCCAGATGCTCGACGAGCTCGGGCCGACCTTCGTCAAGTTCGGCCAGCTCCTCTCGACGCGCCCGGACGTCGTCCCTCCCGACATCGTCTTCGAGCTGAAGGCGCTGCAGGACGACGTCAGGCCCTTCCCGTTCGAAGAGGCAGAGGTCGTGATCCGGGAGGACCTGGGGCTGACGATCGAGCAGCTCTTCCTCGAGTTCGAGGAGATGCCGGTGGCGGCGGCTTCGATCGGGCAGGTGCACCGCGCGGTGCTTCCGAACGGCCGCCGGGTGGCGGTGAAGGTGCAGCGCCCTGACGCCCCGCGACAGATCGAAGCCGACCTCGAGCTCATGTACCAGGTCGCCCGCCTCGTCCGCGAGCGGGTGAAGGCGCTCGAGTTCATCGACACGGTGGCGCTCGTCGACGAGTTCGCCCGCACGATCCGGCAGGAGCTCGACTACCGCCTGGAGGCCAGGAACGCGGAGCAGTTCCACCGCAACTTCGTCGGGCATCCGCACGTGGAGGTCCCGCGCGTCTTCTGGAGCTACTCGCGCTCGCGTGTGTTGACCCTCGAGTACCTCGAGGGGGTCCACCTGCGCGACCTCGATCTTTCCAGCTACACGATCGACGAGCGCCAGCGGCTCTCGTACCTGATCGCCGAGGCATGGATGCACATGATCTTCCGCCACGGCTTCTTCCACGCTGACCCCCACCCGTCGAACATCATGGTGCTAGAGCAAAGCGAGAAGATCGGGCTGATCGACTTCGGCATGGTCGGCAAGCTGACCGACGAGGACATGTCGAAGTTGACCGGGCTCTTCATCGACGCGGTCAACGAGCGGATCGAGGCGCTCCCGCGGCGGCTTGCCGCTCTGGGCGTCCGCTACCCGAAGGACAGAGAAGAGGAGTTCGTCAACGAGCTCCGTGACGTCTACTACCGCTACTACGGGGCCCGCCTCTCCGAGATCGACCCCATCCAGCTGATCCGGGAGGCGTTCGCGCTCATCTACCGGATGCACCTTCAGCTGCCGACCCGCTTCGTGCTCCTCGACCGCGCGATCGCGACTCTCGGCTCGGCCGGCATGGAGCTTTATCCGGACTTCAACGTCTTCGACGTCGCCAAGCCCTACGCGCGCGAGCTGATGATCGAGCGCTTCACGCCGCAGAGGGTCGTGCGCCGCAGCGCCGAGGAAGCTCGCAACCTCGCGAGCATGGTGAAGGAGCTGCCGTACCAGATCCACGACACGATGGAGCAGGTGCGCGACGGCCAGATCGAGGTCGGCTTCCGCCACGAAGGACTGGAAGACCTGTTCATGCACCTCGACAAGGTCACGAACCGGATGGTGGTGGCGATCATCGCAGGGACCGGCGTGATCGGCTCAGCGCTCCTCGGCGCTTTCGTGGAGTCGGGGCCTCACATCCTCGGCGTGCACGTGTTCTCCATCGTCGGCTTCGGGCTCTCGATGATGCTCGGTCTCTGGCTCGCCTGGGGCGTCATCCGCTCCGGACGGATCTAGAATCGAGCCATGGGCGGCTACACGAAGCAGAACCTCAAGGAAGTCGAGAACTCGGCGCGAAGGTTCGACATGCCCGCCGAGATGGACGCGCG
>JBKPFG010000264.1:0-2670 GCA_046728735.1 Actinomycetota bacterium | reverse complement strand
CGCCCTTCGACCTGGCGAGACTGGACTTTGCTCGCCTGCTTCATGGCCGGGGGTGCCGGCGCGAAGGTCACGATCATGCCGGTCGTCATCGGCGGCCTCACGCTATTCCTGGTCGTAAGACGGAGTTTCGACCGCAGAGGTCTCGGTGCACTCCTACTCTCGTGTGTCATCTTTGGGGCCTCGTTGCTCACCATGTACAGGGGCTCGAGCACTGGGCTGCGGTTCCACTTTCCAGCCACAGTGGGGTACGCGGTCCAGTTGGTCGAAGACCAGCTGGGGTGGTTACCACATCCGCTTCTACTGACCGTCGCGGTCATCGTCGGGCTCATTGGCCTTTTTGGCGCGCCTTTGTGCGGCTTGCTGTGGTTTGTAAGGGCCCCCCGGGAGCGACTGCGGCCGTCCCACGCCTTACTCCTGTCGATCTTCGTAGTCTCCCTCGTTCCGTACCTCGTCAACCAATCGGTCACACTCAATCAGCTGTTCTTCACGGAGTACGGATTCGTGGCGGCTGGGTTGGTTTCAGCCATCGGCATCTACTGTTTTTGGACGCGCTCGTACACAGGTGTCCGAAACGGCTCGGCATTGGTGGTCCTTTTCGCTGCGGCCTGGCTGGCGACTCTGATTTTCGTCATCAGGCTGTCCCTTCTCGTGGTCTCATCCGACAAGTTCCTCTACCTCCTCTGGTACGGCCTTGTCGGTTGCGTTCTCTCTGTACTTGCGATCGCTACCCGACGTGCAGCTCCCCCACTTCGCGGTCTCGGCGTTCGGCTGTTGCTCGTCGGCGTCCTCGCGGCCGCGGCTCTGAACGTCCCGCTCGATCTGGGACAGGGCTTGTTTGACGCCTGGCGAGGATCGAGAAGCTTCTACGACCGAGGGAGCGGCTTGACGAGTGGGCTGTATCAGGGGCTCGAGTGGCTTCGACATCGAACGAACCCCGACGATGTCATCGCGGTCAGCAACTACTCACTCGATCCGAACAAGCCGGAGTTTGACGACCTTTATTACTCAGCCTTCGCCGAAAGGCGGGTCTTTCTAGAAGGCTGGCTTTACTCGATCAAGGAACAGAGGCTCGGGGATTCCATCGTCACGGGGCCGAACATGCCGTATCCGGAGCGTCTCCGGCTGAACGATGCCGTTTTCCAGCGTGGCGACCGGAATGCTCTACGCACGCTCGTGCGCGACTACGGCGTTCGCTATCTTCTTGTCGACCGGGTCCACGGCGGTCACATCGAACGAGTGGCCGCACTCGGGCGGCTCGTCTTCTCGGACTCCGACGTCGCCATTTACGCGGTTCCGTCTCGCGCCTCACGCTCCTGAGGGGACCCCCCGAAAGTCCTGATTTCGGCGGATCCGGGCGGACCGCCAATACTGTGAAAGTGTGGTGGAAAGTAACGAACACCATCCGCGGCCGTGACCGAGACGGCTTCGAAAACCGTGACAGAGCTGTCGGCGAGGCGGCCTCCGCTGATGGCGGCACTCGTCGCATTGAGACCGCTGCAGTGGACGAAAAACCTACTGTTGTTTGCGGGGATCGTCTTCGCGGCCGAGCTCGGCGACGGTGGCCGGTGGCTGGAGGCGTGGGCTGCGTTCCTCGCCTACTGTGCTGCTTCGAGCGCCGCGTACATCGCCAACGACCTCCTGGACGAGCAGAAGGACCGGTTGCATCCGGTCAAGCGCCTGCGGCCGATCCCGCGCGGGGAGCTGCCCCGGGAGACGGCGCTCGCGCTCGCGGCCTTCCTGGCCACCCTGGCAGTCGTGATCGCAGCCGCGCTCGGTTTCGGTTCGCTCAGCCTGCTGGCGCTCTTCCTCGCCCTCCAGGCGGCCTACTCGCTTCGGCTGAAGCACGTCGTGCTGCTCGACGTGATGACCATCGGAGCACTGTTCGTCATCCGGGCGGCCGCCGGCGCTGTGGCCGTAGATGTGCGGATCTCGCCTTGGCTCTTGGTCTGCACCGCGCTGCTAGCGCTCTTCCTCGGCCTTGCGAAGCGGCGCGCCGAGCTGGTGCTCGTCGACGCCGAAGAGGCGCCGGGGCGACCAGTCCTCGATGGCTACTCGCTCGAGCTCGTCGACCAGCTCGTTTCGGTCGTCGCCTCCTCGACCGTCATGGCGTATTCGCTGTACACGTTCACAGCGCGCGACTCGAAGGCGATGATGGCGACCATCCCGTTCGTGCTCTTCGGCGTGTTCCGCTACCTGCTTCTCGTGCACCGACGCGACCTGGGCGAGGAGCCCGAGCGGGTGCTGCTGTCAGACGCGCCGATCCTCGTCTCCGTAGCCGCCTGGGGGGCGACGTCGGCTCTCATCCTTGCTTTCACCTGACCGACGCGACGGCGGCTTCTGGCGACGACCACCAACGGGCGGGCGGCGCCCGCGTGCACCGCGACGGCGCAAAAGGATCAATTCATCGAGGACGGCGTATAGTCCGTCCGTGCGGGACCGAAACGAGACTGGGGCCGAGCGCTGACCCCGGAAATCTCTGTCGTCGTCCCCGTCTACAACAGCGGTCCGACGCTCCGACTGCTTTCGGAGCGCGTCGCGGAGGCGCTCGGCACGCGGGGGCTCGAGTATGAGCTCGTCCTCGTCAACGACGGAAGCGCCGACGACAGCTGGGAGCAGATCGCTGAGCTCACGCGGCTCGACCCGCGCGTTCGAGGTCTCGATCTGGCGCGG
>JBKPFG010000133.1:0-1546 GCA_046728735.1 Actinomycetota bacterium | reverse complement strand
CGAGGCGGTTTGGTAGAAGCGGTTCACGAACGTGCTCACCTCCGCCGGGGTCATCTGCTCGCAGAGGGATGTGTATCCACGCACGTCGGCGAAGAGAACCGTGACAGGCACAATGGCGCCACCTTCCGGGGCGTGCTCGATGCAGCGCGCACAGATGTGCGGGTTCTTGCTCGAGGGCGTGTACCCGATCCGCTTCATCGTCCCGGCGTAGGGACCGCGGAACGGTGCGTTGCAGAACTTGCATCGCCAGGGGCTCGGCATCAGGCCGAAGAGGCGCCTGCCGGCTCGTTGCGGAAAGGCGAGGATGCTCTCGCCGCTCAGGATGCCGACCCAACGCTCGCTCATCGCCGCGAGGCCGGGCGGCACCTCCCTCACCGGGTCGGTGTCTGCGTTGCTCCGCACGCGGTCGAGCTGCTCTCGGGCTAGGGGCTCATCGTGGGCGTGTTGTCGGGCTCCATGCGCTCCATGCCTCCGTTTGGCTCGTCGGTCATGACGATCGGAGCCATGATCGCCGCGACCACGCCCGCAACGACAACCGCTGCAGCGATCAGCTTGATCGCTCGACGCCTGCTTACGATGAACACGGCGACGGCGATCGCCACAACGGCGAGGTCGATCAAGGTGCTGACCCACCAGGGCCACCACCAGTCGTCGCGCAGCATGACCAGCGTCACCCGGGAGATTGTTCCTCCAGTCTCTTTTGCAGGATAACTCCGAAGAGACCCGAGTTCGACCCCCTCATGCGCTGGTACTCGAGTGGTGGTAGCGCAACAATGTCTTCGTGTTGAAAGTCACTTTTTTGCCGGCGGTCATCGGCGCTGCGGCTTTGGCGGCCTGTGGCGGCGGCGAATCCCCAACTGCGGGTGGACCGATGACCCAAGGATCCACTACGCCGCCCGCGATGACCGGGCCTGCGGGTTCCACGGAAGCAGCTTCGTGCCCAACCGGCCTAACCATGGTCTCGGCCCAGGCCAACATCTTCGGCGCCGGCTCGGACTTCGCCCCGGGCCCGGGCGGGGGTGGCGGAGGGGTTGTTCCACCGAGTGTTCAGCTACCGCAGGGCGCGAGCGTCGTCGCGTTTCCGACCGTCACCGGAAAGGTCACGGCGCGGATGGGTTCCATCGGCTACCACGGGCCGGGCGGCGACGGAGAGGGTGAGACGGACATCACGTCGTACGGCGGCATCTCGGGAATCGTCGATCGTCGACACGGCATGTTCCTCGTCGGGGTCTTCCTCACCGACGACCCTCCGTCGAACTTGCCGCCAAGACGGCTTGATTTCACCAAGCACGAGCGGTTTCGAACCCTGGCACCCGGAGTCGGCCAGACATTTCTCGTCGGCGACGGCAAAAACCGGGCTGTAGACGTCCCGCCGGGCGCAACGCGACTCTTCCTCGGCTTCGCAGACGCGTATTCGCTCGGGGAGGCTGCTTTGCAGGGGAACTACCAAGGTCGTCCGGGCTATTACGACAACAACGGCGGGCATCTGTGTGTCGGGGTCGAGGTGGCGAAGCGATGAAGGACACGACCTCCGCGCCCTATACCT
>JBKPFG010000219.1:0-6646 GCA_046728735.1 Actinomycetota bacterium | reverse complement strand
GAGGGCGAGTTCCGCGAGGGGGAGGAGGTCTGCCTGGTCGAGGACGTGGTCACGAGCGGCGGCGCCGCGGTCGCCGCGATCAGGGCACTACGGGAGGCGGGGCTCACCTGCCGGACGGCGGTTTGCGTCGTCGATCGGGAGCAGGGAGGCGCGGACGCTCTCGCGCGCGAGGCGGTCCGCCTGGCCCCTCTTTTCCGCGCACAGGACGTCATCGAAGCCTAAGGAGCTCTTCCGGCATGGAGCTGTGCCGCCGGAATCACGCTAGCTGGCGCGAGGCCGCCTCCTCGGTCGCAACGCTGACGCGTCGATTAGTGACCTTACGAGCGCTCCCTGCGTCCTGCCTCGCCTCCATCTATCGTGCCCCTGCGACGAGCGTTCTACCGGGAAAGCTCCTAAAACACCCGCAAACCCGCATGGTTGCGTGAGGTTGCGACTTGCTGTTAGGCTGCCGCGCGGTCCCCAGGCAACCGAGCGACTGGAAGGAGAAGGCAAGTGACAAAGGCCGATTTCATCGACAGGGTCGCGTCGAGGAGTGGACTTTCGAAGCGTGACGCGACGAAGGCTGTCGACTCGTTCCTCGACTGCATCACCGATGCGTTGAGGGGCGGAGAGTCCGTGTCGTTCACCGGTTTCGGCAAGTTCTCTCCCCAGCAGCGCAAGGAGCGGCAAGGCGTCAACCCGCGCACCGGCGAGAAGGTGACGATCGCCGCCGCACGGGTTCCAAAGTTCTCGGCGGGAAGCTCGCTCAAGCAGGCGGTCAAGGGCGGCTAGAGCCACCCGCCCCTCCTTCCTAACCAGCGTTTCGAGGGCCGCCGCGAGGCGGCCCTCGCGATTCCCGAGGATCGTTGGCGTTGCGCTCCCTTGTAAGCGAACACACGTTCGCCTATCCTCGAGAGGATGCAGCTTGCCTTCGACGCCGCCGATCGCCTCGTCGAGCTCGTCGAAGAGCGACGCGGAGCGGTTTCCGCCGAGGAGGCCGCGCGCGTGCTGTTCGCGCTGCGCCAGGCTCCGGAAGGCCTCGCAAGGAGCCTGCTCGAGGACGTCGTCGGCGGCGACTCGCGGCTGGTCTGGCGCGGCGGCGCCGTTGCGCTCGCGTCCGCCCTGGGCGCCGACTCGCCGCTCGAGCTCGCTCGCTTCGTCGTGGTCGACCTCGAGACGACAGGCCTGCGGCCCGGGCAGGCGAGGATCTGCGAGATCGGGGCCGTGCGCATCGAGGCGCTCGTTCCCACCGGAACCTTCGAGACGTTCGTCGATCCGGGGAGGCCGCTCCCCTCGCTCGTCTCCTCTCTGACGGGGATCGTCGACGCCGATCTCAGGGAGGCGCCAGGCCCTGGGCCGGCGGTACGGCAATTCCTCGCCTTCGCCGGCGATGCGGTCCTCGTCGCGCACAACGCTCGCTTCGACGTCGCGTTTCTCGACCGAGAGGTGGAGCGCCTGACCGGCCGTCGCGTCGCGGCGCCCGTGATCGACACGGTCGGGCTCGCCCGCCGCCTGCTCGCAGGCCGCGTCGCCCGCGCCAGCCTCGCCTCCCTCTCCTACTTCTTCGGCACCTCCGTGCAGCCGTGTCACCGGGCGTTGCCGGACGCGCAGGCTACGGCGGAGATCCTCGTCGCCCTCGTCGGGCTCGCACAGGAGCGGGGGGCGGAGACGGTGGCCGATCTCTCGGCTCTCTCCGCTCCGAAGGCGCGCAGGGTGTACGCCAAGCGCTCGCTCGCCTTCGGTGCGCCGAGCCGTCCCGGCGTCTACGTCTTCCGCGGCCCGGGCGACGAGCCGCTCTACGTCGGTCGGGCCCGCGACCTCCGCGCGCGGCTCCGCTCCTACTTCCGGACGGAGCGCCAGCGTCCGGCGGTGGAAGCCGCGCTCGGCGCCGCCGAGCGGATCGAGTGGCAGGTGCTCGGGTCGGAGCTCGAAGCTGCGCTCGAAGAGCTCCGGCTCCTCCGCGAGCTTCGCCCTCCAGGCAACGCCCGTGGCGCGCGCCCCGACCGGTACGTGTATCTCGAGCCGAAGGGCGACGGTGTGTCCGTCACCTCGAAGCCCACGCCGCTCGGCCCCATCCGCAGCCGGCGACGGGCCGAGCTCGCCGCCCGCGCGCTCGCGGGAGCGACCGGCGGAGAGCTGGCGCTTCTTTCCTCGGGCGGCCCGCTGCCACGTCTGAGAGCCAAGCTCCGCGACCTCTCCGACTGCCTCCGCTACGAGGATGCCGCGCGGCTGCGAGACCGGATCTCGGCGCTCGAGCGTGTCGTCGCCGGTCTCGCCGAGCTCGAGCGGCTGCGTGCGGCCGAGCTGTGCCTCCTCGTCCCGGCCCATGAGGAGGGGTGCCGCAAGGCCTTCTTCGTCGCGCAGGGGCGAATCGCTGCGGCGCGGACGCTGCCCTCCGGTCCGGGCGCTGCGCTCGAGCTCGATTCGGGCCTGGCCGAAGCGCGGGCCGCGACGGCCTCGCTCGCACCGGAGGATGCAGACGAGCTTCTGCTCGTCGGCTCCTTTCTCCGCAAGCCTCCCCCGGAGCTGACAGCGGTGGGCTTCGCGGAGCTCGAAGCAGGGTATGACCCCGCGGATGGCCGAGCAGCCGTGGGAGCCTGAGACGCCCGACGAGGACCTCCCGCAGGATCCTGGGATCCCGGGCGGGCCCGACTCGCCGGAGCCCGAACGCGAAGGGGGTCTTCAGGAGCCCGACTCTCCACGCGACCCGAACGGCATCGACGCCCCCGACTCTCCATCGGCGCCCCCGCCCATCCACTGATCCCGTTTAGCCCAGCGGATTGCGCTTGTAAGCTCAGTGCATGGCCCAAGACGTCGGCATCGGCGTGCAGACGGCGCTCACGCCCTTCGCCGATCGTCTCGCCGACGCCGTCGAGAGGAAGAGGAGCCAGCTCCTCGTCGGTCTCGATCCGCGCCCCGACCTCCTGCCGGTGGAGCTTCGCGGCGAGGCCCATTTGAGCCGAGAGGCCGCCGCAGAGGCCTGTGCGCGCTTCTGCAGCGGACTCATCGACGCGGTGGCGCCGTACGTCGTCGGGGTGAAGTTGCAACTTGCATTCTTCGAGGCTCTCGGCGCCGACGGCCTGCGCGCCTTCGAGGAGTCATGCGCCTACGCGCGCACGGCCGGGTTGCTCGTCGTCGCGGACGGCAAGCGAGGTGACATCGGCTCGACCGCGCGCGCGTACGCCGACGCGTACATCGAGCAGCGCGACGGGGTCGAGCCCCTCGTCGACGCGCTCACGGTCAACCCGTATCTCGGCAGCGACTCCGTCGAGCCGTTCGTGGCCGCGTGCCGGCGCTCGGGCACCGGGCTCTTCTGCCTCGTCAAGACGACGAACGCCGGCAGCGCGGACGTTCAGGATCTCGCAATGTCCGACCGCCGCCCTCTCTGGCAGCACGTCGCCCAGCTCGTCAACGAGTGGGGCGCTGGGCTCGTCGGAGAGCGCGGCCTCTCGAGCGTGGGAGCCGTCGTCGGGGCGACCTACCCCCGTGCGGTCGCCGAGGCGCGCAAGCTGATGCCCCAGGCCGTGCTCCTGCTCCCGGGCATCGGCGCGCAGGGCGCGACTCCTGCCGACGTGGCGAGAGCTTTTACGAGCGGTCCGGCCAGCGCGCTCGTCTCCGTCTCGCGCTCGGTCATCTACGCATTCCGGGTCGACGGGGCCGACTGGCGCAAGGCCGCCGCTGCCGAAGCCGCGCGGCTTCGCGGCGAGGTCTGGTCGGTCTCGGGGTGGTAGACCACGACTCTCCCCGCCGAGTCTGGGCCGCTCGGCTGGCCGCCCCACTCGCCTTCTTCGTCGCCGCGACCATCTTCATCATCCTCATCCAGGCCGGGCTGAACGGCGGCTCCACCGACACGACGACGCGGGCCTCGCCTTCCGTGTCCGCGCCGACGACCACGGCGCCCGCCACGACCGGGAAGAAGAAGAAGCGCTTCTACACGGTCAAGGGCGGGGACACGCTGGAATCGATCGCGGCGAAGTTCCACACGACCGTGGACGATCTCCTGGCGCTCAACCCCGACGTCGACCCGCTCGCGCTCTCCCCGGGCGACAGGATCCGAGTTTCCTAGCGCAGCTAGACGGCTCGGCGGGCGGCGCGAAAGGCGTGCACCCCGGCGAGCGCGATCGTCATGAGCGGGTTCCCAAGCGTGCGGACCCGGACTGCGCCGGCCAGCAGCTCGCGCTCCCGGCGGGGGATCATGAGGCTCCGCGGGGCGCTCCCGAGCGACACGATCCGCTCCTGCCTGCCCCGTTCCGTCCCGGCCCAGACGAAGACGCGCGTGGGTCGGACCTCGAAGCCTCCGAGGGCTCCGAGCTGCACCTCGAGCTCTCGCTCGCGGCCGCGCACGCGGGCCGGGCTCCGACGCCGTTCGATGTGACTCATACGGACTTCGACTCTATACGCTGGCCCTTCGTGCGCCGCTTCGTGCTTCCCTTGCTCCTCGCGGCGATCCTGGCCTGGCCGGCGGCGGGCGCGGCCGAGGGCCCGCCTGCCGTCAAGGCGAAGGCGGTCGTCGTAGCCGACTCCTCGGGCGACGTCCTCTACTCGCTCAACGGCGACAAGCGACGGGCCATCGCGAGCATCACCAAGATCATGACCGCGCTCGTGACGATCGCACGCACGAAGCCCAACGACCGTGTGGTGGTGAGAGGGCCTGCGCCTGCCGTGGGGGAGTCGACCTTCGGCCTGCGCGGAGGCGAGAAGCTGCGGGTGCGCGATCTCCTCACCGCCGCACTCGTGCAGAGCGCGAACGACGCCGCGTACGCGCTCGCGACCTACGTCGGGCACGGCAAGGTGCAGCGGTTCGTCCGGCTGATGAACAAGCGTGCCGGGGCCCTCGGGTTGGAGAACACCCACTACGCCCGCCCGGACGGGCTCGATGCGCCCGGCGGCTACTCGACCGCTCTCGACACGCTGAAGGTCGCTCGGGAGGCGATGAAGCACTGGCTCTTCCGCCAGATCGTGAAGACGAGGGGCGGCGTCGTGGCGGGGAGGCGCCTCTACGTCTGGAACGACCTGCTCTCGAGCTATCCGGGCGCCATCGGCGTCAAGACGGGCCACACCGACCGAGCCGGCTGGAGCGAGGTGGCCGCGGCCAGGCGTGACGGGCTCACGCTCTACGCGATCGTGCTCGGTTCGCCGACCCGTTCTCGCCGCAACAAGGACCTGGCCGGGCTCCTCGACTGGGGCTTCGGCCAATACGGACGGGTGCGCCTGATCTCGCCCACCCGCACCTATGCGACAGCATCGGTTCCGTATTCGGACGCGCTGGTGCCGCTACTGGCCGGAAGCGCGGCCTCGGCGGAGGTTCGGCTCGACCGTCCGCTCGTCGAGCGCGTGGTCGCACCGGCCGAGATCGACCCTCCCGTCGGCTTCGGCGAGGCCGTCGGCGAGGTGAGGATCTACGACGGGATGCGCCTTGTCGCGCAGCGGCCGCTCATCGCCAGCGAGGCTGTTCCCGAACCCGGAGTGACCAAGAAAGTCGGCTGGTACGCTGGGGAGGCCCTCCACGAGGCGAGAGACATGCTTTCCAGCCTCTCGCCCTTCTGATGATCGTCACAGTCACGCTGAACGCCGCAGTCGACCGGACGCTCCTCGTCCCCAACTTCCAGGTTGGCCGCCGCCACCGGGCCAGCGTCGGCTCGCTGAGCGCCGGCGGGAAGGGCATCAACGTCGGCCGTGCGCTGAAGCGGCTCGGAGTGCCCGTCGTCTGCACGGGGCTCGCCGGCGGGCGCAACGGAACCCTGCTGGTCGAGGAACTGACGCAGGAGGGGATCCTCAACGACTTCGTACGCATCCGCGGTGAGTCGCGCACCTCCACCGCCGTGCTCGATCCGACCTCCAACGTCTACACCGAGATCAACGAGTGGGGCCCGGAGATCGCCGAGGACGAGCTCGAGACGCTGCGGGAGAAGCTCGCGTACCTCACTCAGGGCGCGGAGTTCGTGGTCTTCACCGGCTCGTTGCCGCGGGGAGTCGAGCCGCAGTTCTTCGGTGAGATCGTCCGCGAGTCCGGTCGCCGTCACCAGCTCACGGTCGTCGACTCGGACGGCGAGCCGCTGCGTTCGGGCATCGCAGCCGAGGCCTACCTGGTCACCCCGAACATGCGTGAGGCCGAGGAGCTTGTCGGCCACGAGTTCGTGGACGAGGAGGATCTCGTCACTGGGCTCGACGAGATCGCCGACCTCGGCGCACGAAACGTCCTCATCACGCAGGAGACGGGCTGTTACGCCCTGCTCCGCGAGGACCGCAACGAGGTGCGTCTGCGGGCACGCGCGCCCGAGCTCGAAGCCGTCTCGAGAATCGGCGCGGGCGACACCCTGCTCGCCGGCTTCCTGGCCGCCCGCGTGGCGGGGAAGTCGTTCGAGGACGCCGTGCGTACGGCCGTCGCCGCCGGGGCGGCGTCCGTGCTCGAGACCGGCCCAGGCCGCTTCGACCCTCGCGAGGCCAGCAGGCTGACTCCGCTCGTCACGATCGAGCACCTCGAGCGCGTCGTCTCCTAGGAGGGCTTAGGAGGCCGCCGGACCCGTTGATACGATCGGTGAGGATGAGCGTGGCGCTGCGTCCGGACGAAGTCGAGCGGCTCCTCGCGCTCGAGCGCAAGTTCGCGAAGGAAGGCCTGACGTTCGACGACGTCCTGCTCGTCCCCGCCGAGTCGGCCATCCTCCCC
>JBKPFG010000247.1:0-2432 GCA_046728735.1 Actinomycetota bacterium | reverse complement strand
GTCGATGATCCCATAGTCGAGGGCTTCGTTGGGGTTCATGAAGTAGTCGCGCTCCATGTCCTTGCCGACCTTGTCGACCTCCTGGCCCGTGTGCTCCGAGATGATCTCCTCGAGCCGCTTCTTCAGGCTGAGGGTCTCGCGGGCCTGGATCTCGATGTCCGTCGCCTGGCCCTGGAAGCCGCCGGCGACCTGGTGGATGAGGATCTTGGAGTTCGGCGTCGCCATGCGCTTCCCCTTCGTGCCCGCTGCGAGGAGCAGCGCGCCCATCGACATGGCGATCCCGACACAGATCGTCTGGACGTCGGGCTTGATGTACTGCATCGTGTCGTAGACCGCGAGGCCCGCGTACACGGAGCCGCCCGGCGAGTTGACGTAGAGCGAAATGTCCTTGTCGGGGTCCTCGGACTCGAGGTGGATCAGCTGCGCCACGATCAGGTTGGCGATCTGGTCGTCGATCGGCGTGCCGAGAAAGATGATTCGCTCGTTGAGGAGGCGCGAGTAGATGTCGAACGCGCGCTCGCCGCGCGACGTCTGCTCTACGACCATCGGAATCAGGGGACTCATCGTGCCTCCTCGCTGCTTGGGGTCCAAATGTTCATTCCCTTACTGCCCTTCTCCTTCTCTGGTGTCCAAAGTTTCTCTCGCGCCCTCGCAAGCTCGACCGGGATTCGCTTCACCCCGGCCACGACCTCGTCGAGCGCCCTTTTCAGCCTCAGGTCGGCTCGAAGCTTTTCGTATCCGCCGGTTTCCTGCAGCAGGCGCTTGGCCTCCTCGGGCTCGTCACCTGCCTGCTCGCGGATCAACTCGTCGACCTCCTCGTCGCTGACCTGAAGGTCGAGCTTGCTCGCGACAGCGTCGAGCACGAGCTCGCGGGCGAGCGAGCGCTCGGCCTCTGCCCGCAGGCGGCCGACCAGCTCCTCCGCGCTTTGCCCAGTCATCGTCAGGTAGGTCTCGGCAGAGATCCCCCGGCGCTCGAGGGAGCGCGCGATCCCCGACCAGAGCTCCGCCGTGCGCCGCTCGACGAGCGGCTCGACGGTCTCAACGGTCGAGGCGTCGACGAGCGCATCGATGGCCGCCTCCCGCAGCGCCACGGTCAATTCTTCTTCGAGCTGCTCGCGAAGGCGCGTTTCGATCTCGGTGCGGAGCTCGGTCAGCGTCTCGAACTCGCTGGCGGCCTTGGCCAGCTCGTCGTCCAGCGCGGGGAGGACGGGCTCCTTCACCTCCTTGACGGCGAGCTCGACGGTCTGCTTGCTCTCCTCGGGATCGAGGCCGACGGTCTTGCTCTCGCCCCTGGTCATGCCGAGGAGCGCCTGATCGAGCTCCGGAATGAGGCGGTCGGCGCCCACCTCGACGACGTAGTCGCGCTGCGCCGGGAGCCCTTCTCCGGTGATGTCGATCACGACCGTGTCGCCCTCTTTGACGGGCCGGCCGTCGACCGGGACGAGCTCGGCCGCCGTCTCGCGAATGCGCTCGAGCTCGAAGTCGATCAGCTCGGCGGGGACCTCGGCCTCTGCGGCGGGAACCTCGAGCTCAGTCCAGTCTGGGACCTCCGGCTTCGGCAGGACGGCGACCGTCGCGGAGAACGTGAAGGGCGCGTCCTCCTCGGGCAGTCCCTCGAACTCGACCTCCGGATTGGCGACCGGGCGGATGCCCGAATCCTCGGCCGCCGCCCAGAACCAGGAATCGAGATGGCTCTTGAGGGCCTCCTGCCAGACCGCTTCCCGCCCGACTCGCGCGACCACCACCTTTACAGGAGCCTTTCCCTGGCGAAAACCCGGCACGCGAAGCGACGCCGCCAAATCGCTGGCAGCGTGCTCGAAGGCGTGGTCGAGGTCGGCCTTGGGCACCTCGATGTCGAGCCGAACACGGCTTTCCGGGAGCTCTTCGACCTTGGTCTTCAACTCGAAGCCATTGTGTCAGAACCCCCCTTCCCTACCGGGAAGCCTGCGCAAGCCGCTAGCGCGTCCGGGCGGCGCCTCGCAAAGGATGCGAGCGCGAGCGGGTCCGAGACAACGCGCTGAACGCGCGTCTACTTGGGGGAACATGGCGCAAGAGGGCCTGCACTTTTCGAACGCGTGGGAGATGCTTTTTGGCGAGCGCGGCGGGAGGAGCCGGGAGCCGAGCCGAAGGGGTTAGGGAAGGGCGGGGGCTAGAGTGATGCCGTGCTCGCAGCGCTATGAGACTGCTTGTTCTCGGCGGTACGAAGTTTCTCGGCCGCGCTGTCGTCGGCTGCGCTCTCGCGCGTGGCCATGAAGTCACGTTGTTCAACCGCGGGCGCACGAATCCAGATGTGTTTCCGGAGGCCGAGAAGCTCCGTGGCGACCGTGAAGGCGAACTCGATGTCCTGCGAGGACGGGAGTGGGACGCGGTCATCGATCCCTCCGGTTACGTGCCGGGCGTCGTCCATTCCGCCGCAGAGGTGCTGGCAGACG
>JBKPFG010000182.1:0-4380 GCA_046728735.1 Actinomycetota bacterium | reverse complement strand
CACGCGCTCCCGCAGGTGGTGCAAGCCCGAGGCCGGTCCTTCGTCACCGGCACGATCTTCGAGGGCCGCGAGACGCTCCGCGCCTGCATCCTGCACCCGCAGACGCGCTCCGAGCACCTGCGGATGCTGGTCGAGGATGTCGTCGGCGCAGCCCGCACGCAGGCGGTTGCTCCGTAGCCTGCGATTGGTGGTTCGGAGCCGCTACCATTGTCGGTCGGCCCGCGGGGGCCTCTTTCTATGAGCACGCCGATCGACATCCTCGAGCGCAAGCAGCTGCGCGACGACCGGCCTGTCTTCAAGGCCGGGGACACGGTTCGGGTGCACTTCCAGGTGATCGAGGGACAGCGAAGGCGCGTGCAGGTCTTCGAGGGCATCGTCATCAAGCGCCAGGGCGCCGGCGTACGCGAGACCTTCACTGTTCGCAAGAACTCCTTCGGGGTCGGCGTGGAACGAACCTTCCCGCTCCACTCGCCGAAGATCGAGCGCATCGAGGTGCAGTCGATCGGCGACGTGAATCGCGCCAAGCTCTACTACCTTCGCTCGAAGGTGGGAAAGAAGGCGCGCGTCCGCGAGAAGCAGCGGAGCTAGTCGCTATGCTCGGGCCCGTGCGCCGCACGGGTCGCAAGCTGCTGAATTTCGACCGCAAGCTGGGCGTGCGGTTCGTGGCCGGAGCGGACGAAGCCGGCCGCGGAAGCCTCGCGGGGCCGCTCGTGACCGCGGCGGTCCTCTTCGACTACGCCTGCCTGCGGGACCACCGCGTGCGGCCGCTCGCGCTCCTGAACGACTCCAAGCAGCTGACCGGCGATGAGCGGGAGAATCTCTTCCGCGCGCTGTCCGGCTGCGCGGAGAAGATCGCCGTCCGGGTCATCCCGCCGGCCGTGATCGACCGCGACGGCCTGCATCGCTCCAACCTCCGGGGCCTCCGGGAGACGCTCGCCGACCTCTGTCCGCCGGCCGAAGCGTGCCTCGTGGACGGCTTCCGGCTGGGCAAGCTCGCCCCCGAGCACACCGCAGTCGTCGACGGCGACGAGCGCAGCGCCGCCATCGCCGCGGCCTCGATCGTGGCCAAGGTCGTCCGCGACCGGACGATGCATCGCATGGACGCCCTCTATCCGCACTACGGCTTCGCCTCTCACGTCGGCTACATCACGCCTCGTCACTCCGCCGCCGTGCGCGAGCGTGGCCCGAGCGAGATCCACCGCCTGTCCTTCGAGGCCCGCTCGTATGCCCAGCACGCGGCAGGTCTCGGGAGCTAGGGCCGAGCGCCGGGTCCGCCTGCACTACCTCGTGCGCGGGTACCGCGTGCTGGACTGGAACGTCCGCGCCGGAGGAAACGAGCTGGACGTGGTCGTGCGGCGAGGAGGCCGGCTCGTCTTCTGCGAGGTCAAGATGCGGACCGGGGCGGGGTACGGCGATCCCCTCGAGGCGGTCGGGTTCGAGAAGGAGCGGCGCCTGCGCCGAGCCGCCGAGGCCTATCTCGCGAGGAATCGGGGCCTCGACGGCCTCGAGGTCGCATTCGAAGTCGCCGCCGTGCGCGGGCGCCGCATCGAGCGCGTGCCGTTGGGCTAGCGGCGCTCCACGACCTCGTGGAGCGCCTTCCGCTTGACGCGCGAGATCCACTCGTCCGGCGTGAGGTCCCCGGGACGGCGCTCGCGCGCCGGGTACCCGAAGGAGAGAACCGTGGCGACCTCCTCGTCTTCGGCGAGTGCCAGGAGCGCTCCCGTCCTGGCTCGGTCAGGCATCCCGTTCGGGCAAGACGTGACGCCGTCGTTCCAGGCGGCGAGCATCATGTTCTGCGCCGCCCGGCCCGCGTCGAACCCGGGGCTCCCCTTGACCACGAGCGCCACAGCCAGCTTCGAGCCGAGCACGTTCCCCGGCGCGTAGACCGTCTCGGCAACCTGCTGCCGGAGCTCTCGGCTTCCGAGGACGACGAAGCGCCAGGGCTGGCGATTCTTCGCGCTCCCCGCGAGCCTGCCTGCCTGCAGGATCCGCTCGACGACGTCCTCAGGAAGCTCTCGGTCGGCGTAGTCGCGCTGATCCCGCTTGCTCACGATGGCGAGAAACGCGTCCATTCCTGCGCTCTATCTTGACGCAGCGGGGTGCTTCGGCGCGTTCGGCCCGCCTAGCCTGGGCACGTGCTCGCGCGAGCGCTCACGCATGCTCTCGTTGGCCTCGAGGCGCGTCCGGTCGAGGTCGAGGCGCACCTGCAGCGTGGGGTCCCCGGGTTCTCCATCGTCGGCCTGCCGGACAAAGCCTGTCAGGAGGCCAAGGAACGCGTCCGGAGCGGCATCGCGAGTGCCGAGCTCGAGTGGCCGCTCAGGCGGATCACGGTCAACCTCGCTCCCGCCGGCCTGCGCAAGGAGGGCTCCGGCTTCGACCTGCCGATCGCGCTCGCCGTCCTCGCGGCCTCGCGTCAGGTCCCGCCCGAGCGGCTCGCCGAGCACGCCGCGCTCGGAGAGCTCGCCCTGGACGGGCGAGTGCGCCCGGTGCCCGGCGCTCTCGTGGCGGCCGAAGCCGCCCGTCGCGCCGGAGCCACGCGGCTCCTGTGTCCGCAGGAATCCGCGCCGGAGGCCGCGCTGGCGGGCATCGAGCCAGTTTCCGTGCGCCACCTGACCGAGGCGGCCGCATATCTGCGCGGGACGTTCGAGCCACCCCCGGTGGACGCGATCCGGCCGCTCCCGAACGGGAAGCATCCCGACCTCGCCGACGTCCGGGGGCAGGAACGCGCCCGCCGCGCTCTCGAGCTGGCGGCGGCCGGGCGGCACAACCTGCTGCTCGCGGGCCCGCCCGGGACGGGCAAGACGATGCTCGCGAGGCGGTTGCCGGGGATCTTGCCGCCCCTGACGCTCGAAGAGGCGCTCGAGGTCACGCGCATCCACTCAGTGGCCGGAGTGCTCCCCGAGGGTCGTCCGCTCGTCGAGCGGCCGCCTTTCCGCGCTCCACACCACACGTCCTCGACTGCCGCGATCGTGGGCGGCGGGTCGGGCCCGCGTCCAGGAGAGGCGAGCCTGGCTCATCTCGGTGTCCTGCTCCTGGACGAGCTGGGTGAGTTCCACCGGCCGGCGCTCGAGGCTCTCCGTCAGCCGCTCGAGGACGGGTTCGTCGCCATCTCGCGAGTGCAGGGCCAATGTGTCTTCCCTGCGCGGATCAGGCTCGTCGGAACGATGAACCTGTGTCCATGCGGCGTGCGGGGAGATCCAGCGGTCGAATGCTCCTGCTCGCCGCAGAGGCTCGCCTCGTATCGCGAGAAGCTCTCGCGCGCTCTCCTCGACCGATTCGATCTCGTCGTCGTCGTCCCGCGTGCGCGGTCGCGCGAGCTCGGCGCTCCTGGCGAGCCTTCGGATGCCGTTCGTGCGCGAGTCGAGGCAGCAGCAAGCAAGGAGCCCCCGCCGCTCGAGCGCGTGGCGGCCGAACTCCTCGATCGGGCCGTGGACACGCTCCCGCTCTCGGCGCGGGGCAGGGCGAAGGTCGGGCGGGTGGCCGCGACGATCGCGACGCTCGCCGGTGAGGAGCGCATCGCGCCGGAGCACGTTGCCGAGGCTCTCTCGTACCGCTCGCCCTCGGAGCTGGCCGCGTGGAGCTGAAGGCACTCGGGCGCGGCTCCCGGCTGTATCCACCCTTGCTCGGTGAGCTCCACGACCCGCCGGCCGCGCTCCACGTTCGCGGGGACGCCGAGCTCCTGCAGGAGCCCGCGGTGGCCATCGTCGGGGCGCGCAGCTGTTCGCCCTACGGAGCCCAGGTCGCCCGCGACCTGGCGCGCGAGCTTGCCGCCGCCGGCGTGGTCGTCGTGAGCGGGCTCGCGCGGGGAATCGACGGGGAAGCTCACCGCGGGACGCTCGATGCCGGCGGGCGCACCGTCGCGGTGCTCGGGTGTGGGATCGACCGCGACTATCCTCGCAGTCACTCCGAGCTTGCGCGCAGGATCCGCGAACGCGGCGCCGTTGTCTCGGAGTATCCGCCGGGGATCGAGCCCGCCCCGTGGCGCTTCCCGGCGCGCAACCGGATCATCGCGGGGCTCTGCGCCGCCACGGTGGTCGTCGAGGCCCGCGAGCGCTCCGGTGCTCTCATCACCGCGGACTTCGCGCTCGAGCTGGGTCGGGACGTCTTCGCCGTTCCCGGCGAGATCACCTCGGCCCTCTCGGCTGGGACGAACGATCTCCTGCGCCAGGGGGCCGCCCCGCTTCTTGCGGCACGCGATGTGCTCGAGGCATTGGGCCTCGAGCCCGGTGCGAGACAGCCGCCCCCGCTCTCTCCCGCCGCCTCGCAGGTCCTCCGGCTGCTCGCCGACGGGGCGCGAGACGCCGACGATCTCTCACGCTCGAGCGGTCGTACGACGGCCGAGGTCGCGGCCCTGCTCGTCGAGCTCGAGCTCGCCGGAGT
>JBKPFG010000198.1:0-9447 GCA_046728735.1 Actinomycetota bacterium | reverse complement strand
GTGTTCGGGTCGAGCTCGATCTCGGCCTCGCCGACGATCTCGCCGAACTGCCAGTCCTGCCGGCCCCGGTACGCGGAGGGGTCGAAGTCCGTGGGCGGGCGGAAATCACGCTCCCGCCGCGTGGCAAAGCGGATGTCTCCGCGCACGCGCGAGACGCGGAAGGTGCGGATGTCCTCCGCCACATGGTCCCAGCCGATCACGTACCAGGACTCGCGGTCGTGGAGGAGCGCGTAGGGATTGACGGTGCGCTCGGACTCCACGTTGCGGGCGATCGAGTAGTAGGGGAACTTGACGGTGCGCTGCTTGGCGATCGCGTTCTCGAGCTTCGTCAGACGCCCCGACATCTCGGGCGAGTAGTCGGGGTCCTTGACGGCGATGCGCACAGCCGTTTCCGAGCGCTCCTCGTCGACTCCGGGCCGGCCCAGCGCGAGGTTCTGGAGCGCGAGGCGCAGCGGCTCCGAGTACGCGAACTCTCCCTCCAGCCGGTAGAGGGCGGTCTGGAGCGCCGCGAGCTCGCCCTCGTCGAGCCTGAGCTCGGGCAGGAAGTAGTTCTCCGAGCGGAGCGTGTAGAGCTCCTCACCGGTGAACTCGTCGCGCTGCGAGTGGAGGGGGACGCCGAGATTGATCAGCTCCGTGCGATCGGAGTAGAAGCGCCGCGCGAAGGCCTCGTCCGACATCTCCGAGTAGCCCTCCACCGTCGACTTGATGTCCCGGGCGGTCAGCGGCCGCCGCTCTGCCATCAGGAACGCGACGAGCGACAGCTGTCGGATGAGCTTGTCAGTGTCGTGCGACACCGGACCTATTCTTTCAGCCGTGGCAAGCCCCTCGACGATCGTGGCTCATCTCGACCTCGACGCCTTCTTCGCGGCAGTCGAGGAGCTCGAGCAACCCGAGCTCGCGCGGCAGCCTCTCGTGGTCGGGGGCGATCCGCACGGCCGCGGGGTGGTGGCGACGGCGAACTACCACGCCCGTAGATACGGGATCCATTCGGCGATGAGCTGTGCGGAGGCCCGCCGGCGCTGCCCGCAGGCCGTCTTCGTCCGGCCGCGTCACCGCACGTACGGCGAGTACTCCCGCGCGGTCTGGGATACGGTGCGCGAAGTCGTGCCGTCGGTCGAGCGGACGGGCATGGACGAGGGCTATCTCGATTTCGCGGACGTGTTTCCGGATTTCCGCAAGGCGCGGGCTCTCGCGGAGGCCGTCCAGATCGCCGTCAGGGGAGCGACGCGCCTCTCCTGCTCGCTCGGAGTCGGGACGACCAAGGTCGTCGCCAAGGTGGCGAGCGACCGGCGCAAGCCGGGCGGCATCACGGTCGTTCCGCCCGGCCGAGAGGCCTCGTTCCTCGCGCCGTTCCCGGTGCGGCTCCTCCCGGGTGTCGGCCCGCGGGCCGAGGAGCGGCTCCGTGCCGCGGGTATCGAGCTGGTCGGAGGGCTCGCGGCTCTGGAGGACGTCGAGCTCAAGCGTGTCCTGCCGGGCAAGGTCGGGCGCCTCCTGCGAGACCGGGCCAACGGGATCGACCCGCGGCGTATCGAACGGACTCCCCCGGAGAACATCTCGATCAGCAACGAGGAGACGTTCGCCCGCGACGTCAGCGACCGGGCGCAGCTCCACGCCGAGCTCCGCCGCATGTCCCTCAACCTCGCCGCGTGTCTGGAGAAGGACGGCCGCGTGGCGCGCACCGTCACCACGAAGCTGCGCTATCCGGACTTCTCCATCCGCAGCCGTTCCGTGACACTCCCCGCCGGCTGCGCCGACGGAGAGCGAATCGGCGAGATCGCTTGCAGCCTGCTCGATCGCGGGTTGAAGGACAGGCCGGGTGCCCTGCGGCTCGTCGGTGTCGGCGTCTCGAACCTCGAGCCGTACCAGCAGCTCGCGCTCACGTGATGAGGGAGGCTCCGACGATCAGCCTCGCTTCCCAGGCGGCCTGGGAAGAATGGCTCGACGCGAACCACGCCGAGTCGGTCGGCGTCTGGTTGCAGATCGCCAAGAAGGCTTCAGGGATCGAGACCGTCACGCACGCCGAGGCGCTCGAGGTCGCGCTCTGCTTCGGCTGGATCGACGGCCAGCGGAGGGCTCTCGACCGGAGCCACTTCCTGCAGAAGTTCACGCCGCGCACGCGGAAGAGCACCTGGTCGCGCATCAACCGGGAGAGCGCCGAGCGGCTGATCGCCGCCGGGAGGATGAGACCGGCAGGCCTCGCGGCGATCGAGGCCGCCCGGGCCGACGGCCGCTGGGAGGCTGCGTACGAGCCGCAGTCGACGGCGACCGTTCCGGACGATCTCCGGCGTGCGCTCGACTCACGACCGCGGGCAGCGGCCTTCTTTGCCTCGCTCGACAGCAGGAACCGCTACGCGATCCTCTACCGCCTGCAGGACGCGAAGAAGCCCGAGACGCGCGCCCGCAGGCTGAAGGAGTTCGTCACGATGCTCGAGGAGCACCGCACGCTGCACCCCTAATAGGTTAGGCCGCGGCGGGGGTGGCTTCGAGGTGCTGGTGCGAGGGGCAGTACTCGCGCTCCGGCAGCGGCGTCCGCTGGCACGGCTTCCCCTTGCGAGTGGTTGCCCGGCAGCGGGCGACGCCGCCGTCGAAGGCGCCCGCCTCGATCTGAGCCTCGATGAACTCGACCGCTGCATTGATCCCCTCCGTGACCGCCCAGGAGACCTGCGCCTGGCAGGTGATGGGGAAGTAGCGGCGGATGTCCTGGAAAAGCGTCCGCTCGGGATGCGCGAAGTAGCGCGGATCCTTGGCCAGCCGCTCGACCGTGTCCTCACAGGCGGCGAGCACTTCGCGCCTGTACTCGAGCTGTTTCTCCACGTCGACGTACGGGTCGATCAGGTCTTTGATGGAGCGATAAATGGCTCTGGAGTACTGATACATACGCGCGACTTCGCCGTACCGGCTCGTCGGAACCGAGCTTACCCACGGGCCCGACGAAGTGCCTGCAAATTGGATTAAGCGGACGTTAAGCGAGTACTGGGAGAGGCGTCTGGGGTGACATCCTATCGGCCCGCGAGCGTGTCACAAAGTACCCCGCCCGGGTTGTTACAAACTCCCGCGCCTTTTAGTCGGCGACTCGCCGGACGTACGCCGTCGGAAAACCCTTCGAGCGCGCGTTGGGGAGCGCACTGTTCGCCTGCGACTCGGAGTCGTACACGCCGGTGAACGTGACCCAGTAGCCGGCGTTCAGGCTCGAGTAGTCGGAGGAGTTCAGAACTCCGACCTGCGTCAGGCCGTTGTCGATCGCCTTCTGCGCGGCCGCGTCAGCGGGCCCGCGCCCCTGGCTCGTCGGCACCGACTTGAGGAAGATCGAGTAGCCGTTCCTGCCCGCCGGCCACGTGATCGTCCCGCTCGTCGTGGTCGTCGAGGTCGTCGTGGTCGAGAGCGTCGTCGTGGGGACGAAGGTCGTCGTCGGGGGGTTGATCGTCACGGTCGGAGGCTGTGTGATGACCCCGACGGTGTCGGTGGTCAGTGGGCCCGTCGAGACGACGGGAATGGAGGAGCCGGATTCCTCGTCTCCCCTCGTCGCGGCGACCGCGACGATCGCGCCGGCGACGAGAGCCACGAGGAGGAGGGCGAGCAGAGCCGCCCAGAGCCAGACCGGCGAGCCGCGTGTCCAGACCTCGCGCCGAACGCCGTAGGGAGGAGGGAGCCTGTGGCCGCATTCGAGGCAGTACTCCTGGAAGGGATCGTGGGGCGCTCCGCAGGTGGGACAGAGCCCGGGCTCGGGCTGCGGTGGACCCGGGGGAGGGCCCTCCGGATCGAGCGGCGGGGGAGGTGGCGGTGGCGGCTCGACCACTAGGTGTCCTCGCCGGCCGACCGGCGGCGCACGATCGTGTCGGCGTCGGCCTGTCCGCCCTCGAGCTCCTCGGCTGCGACCGCATGGCCGCAGAAAGCGCAGAAGTTCGTATCCGCAGGAAGCGGCTTCCCGCAGTGCGAGCAGGTGAGGACGGGCGGCGCGGCGCTCGACGGGCGCCCGCAATTGGAGCAGAAGTGCGTCCCGGGGAGAAGTGGAGCTCCACAACGGCAGGTCGGCAGCGAACGCAGTCCGCGTGGAGCCGCGGCGACGGCGAGAAGGAGCCCGTCGAGCTCGTTCATCCGCTCTTCGACGCGGAGCACGTCGTTCGCGCGCGCGTACAGGAGCTCGGGCCGGAAGCGGTCACGACGCACCATCTCGACCGTGAGCCCGCCCACGTCGCGGATCTCGATCTCGCGCCGCCGCGCCAGCGCGCGGCGCTCACGGCGCATCTGCGCAGGGCTCGGCGTGCGATCCAGGGACTCCGGAGGCGGAGGCGCGACCGGCGCATCAGGCGCGGGATCCGTCGCGGGCGGCCGTCGCGGTCTCCTGGCCCAGGGCATCGTGCGCGCCGAGTCTAACGCGTCAGCGGGCGAATACGACCAGGCGCTCTTCGGTCATCTCGCGCACGGCGTAGTGAGGGCCTTCCTTGGTGTTCCCGGAGGCCTTGACGCCCCCGTAGGGCATCTGGTCGGCGCGGAATGTGGGCGCCTCATTGATCGTGACGCCGCCGAAATCGAGAGCCTCGGCCGCCGCCAGCGCCGTGTGCACGTTCGCCGTGAAGACTCCGGCCTGGAGCCCGTACTCCGTTCCGTTGGAGAGGTCGAACGCCTCCTCGATCGTGTCATAGGGGGACACCGTGCAGAGCGGGCCGAACACCTCGAGGCACGAGACCTTCATCTCCGGAGTCACGTCGGCGAGAACGGTGGGGCGGAGGAGGCCGTCGGTGAGCTCGCCGCCCGTCAGGACCTCGGCGCCTCCTGATTTCGCCTCCTCGACCCAGGAGACGATCCGCTCGCGGGCGCCCTCGTCGATCACGGGGCCGACGTCAGTGTCCTCCTCGGCGGGGTCTCCGACCTTGAGCGCCTCCACCTTGGGGACGAAGCGGCCGACGAAGTCGTCGTAGGCGCCTCGCTGCACGTAGATGCGCTGGACGGAGATGCAGCTCTGGCCCGCGAACGCGAATGCGTTCGCGGCGAGCTTTGTTGCGGCCTGCTCCAGATCCGCATCCTCCGCCACGATCACGGGTGTGGCGTTCCCGAGCTCGAGGTTGACCTTCTTGCGGGCCGCACGCTCGCGGATCTTCCAGCCCACCTCGGCGGAGCCCGTGAACGTGATCAGGCGGACGCGTTCGTCCTCGACGAGGACGTCCCCGATCTCGGCCGAGGGGCCGACGAGGACGTTCAGCCAGCCGGCAGGAAGGCCTGCTTCCAGCTCGAGCTCTGCGAGGAGGAGCGCGGAGAGCGGGGTCTGTCCGGCCGGCTTGAGTACGACCGGACATCCGGCGGCGAGAGCAGGCGCGACCTTGTGGCCGACGAGGTTGAGCGGGAAATTGAAGGGCGTGATCGCGCCGACGACGCCGATCGGCACCCGGATCGTGTAGGCGAGCTTGCCGACTCCGGCTGCAGAGGCATCCATAGGGACCATGTCGCCCGCGAGCCGCCGTGCTTCGACCGCGGCCATGGTGAACGTCGACACGGCGCGCTCGGCCTCGACCCGGGCCGCCTTCATGGGCTTCCCGGCCTCGGCGGAGATCGTCTCGGCCACGTCGTCCCTGCGCTCGCGGAGAAGCGCCGCGACCCCATCGAGGATCTCAGCGCGGCGGTGGGCCGGCAGCGGCTGCTCGAGCGCCTTCGCCGCCGCATCGACCGCGCGCCTGGCCTGCTCCGCGCCCGCCTGGGGGACGCGCCCGACCGGCTCCCCCGAGTACGGCGAGAGCACCTCGTGCCACTCGCCCGTCTCGATCCATTCGCCGTCGAGAAGGAGCTTGCGCTCCTGCACGGTCACCGCCATGGGCCTATTCAATCAGTACCCTCCGGCTCTTGACTATCGAGGTTCGCAAGGTTGGCGTCGTCGGCCTGGGGACGATGGGCGCGGGCATCGCCCAGGTTTGTGTCCAGGCCGGCGTCGAGACCGTGGGCCGGGAGGTGAGCGACGAGCTCGGCGCGGCCGCTCGGGGCCGGATCGACCACTACCTCTCGCGCGGCGTCGAGAAGGGTCGCCTGACCGAGGAGGAGCGAGAGGCGGCCTTGCAGCGGCTGATGACGACGACCGAGCTCGCCGAGCTCGCCGACTGCGACCTCGTCATCGAGGCGGTGGTCGAGGAGCTCGAGGCGAAGCGCGTGCTCTTCGCCGAGCTCGAGGCGGTCGTTCGACCCGAGGCGGTGCTCGCGACCAACACGTCGGCTCTGTCAGTTGCCGCGATTGCCGAGTTGACCGCCCGCCCCGAACGCGTCGTCGGCATGCACTTCTTCAACCCGGCCCCCGTCCTCCCGCTCGTGGAGGTCGTCCGCGCGGCCCAGTCTTCGGACGAGGCCGTCGAGACCGCTTACGCGTTCGCAGAGCGCATCGGGAAACAACCTATCCGCTGTGCCGACACGCCCGGCTTCGTCGTCAACCGCATCCTCATCCCGCTCCTCAACGACTGCGTCCGTGTCCTCGACGAGGCCGGTGTCAGCCCCGAGGATCTGGACACGGCCATGACCGCAGGCGTCAACTGGCCGATCGGGCCCTGCGCGTTGATCGACCTGATCGGCGTGGACGTCCACGTCCACGCCTCCGAGGCGCTCCACGAGGCTCTCGGCGATGCTCGCATGGCGCCCCCGGACCGGCTGCTCGAGTTGCGGGAGGCCGGCCACCTGGGCCGGAAGACCGGGCGCGGGTTCTTCTCCTACGACGCGTAGGGCTCGAGCTCGCCTCCGAGGCGCTCGGCCTCGTCCTGGACGGCTGCGATCGCATCCTGATCGAAGACGCGGCCCGGAAACTCGACGTCGAGCACGGCGACGACACCGGCAGAGCTCCGCACCGGTGCGGCGATCTCCGAGCGGACACTCTCGTCCGCAGCGAGGTAGTCGGGATCGGCGCGGACGTCCTCGACGAGCTGCAGCTCTCCGTGGTGCGCGGCCCTCCAAGCGACGCCGCCCTGGTCGCTCGGGATCTCGTAGATGAGATGCAGACGGCCGGTGTGTGCGACGTGTCGCAGCACGTCACCGAACCTGAACAGGCATCCCACCTCGACGTCTTCCAGGCGCGTGGCGAGCCGTCGGACCGATTCCTCGCAGACCCTGCCGATGTCGCTTTCGGGCTCTCCCACGGGACCTGGGCCTCCCGCATTCGGGCTTCGCAGCCGCGTGAATCTCGTTCCCGCTCTGGCTGACCGCTCAAACCTGCGGCCACGTCCGGTGTCGGACCTAGGATTCTCGGGCGGTGACGATGTGCGCCGTGTGCCGCCGGAACCTCCTCGCCGGCGAGAGCTACCGCTACTGGCGGTCACGGACCGACCAGCCGCTCGGACGCGTCGTCTGCTTTCTCTGCGAGTCGGAGGCTGCGCGTGAAGGATGGATGCGCGATCCGCGGCAAGCGGGGCAGGAGAACGCCGTGGGCCTGCGGAACTCCGTGCGCCGCGTCGCTTAGCAGGAGGGCTAGGCCGCCAGCGAGTTTGCGAGCTCCGGGCCCTTGTTGCACCAGCCGGCCTCCGGGTGGCGGGCCGCGACCTCGTCCCAGATGGCACCCGCCTCGACCGGCGTGAGCAGCTTCAGGGCGACGGCGTGCCGGGTTGCCGCGAGAGCCGCCAGGATGTGGTCGCGGTAGGCGCGCTCACCGCCGGGTGAGCGGATGGAGGCGACCGCGAGGGTCTCGAGGCGATCTGCGAGCAGGCGGACGGTCCGATCGTGGCGGGTGTTCGAGTCCATGGTGAGGATCCCCCGAAGAGAGCGTTAGTAGGACGTCGGTTGGACAGTTCGCGCCCGGGGCGAAAAGCCCTGCAAGCCGATAACTCCCTCTTTACAAATCGCTCAAAGAAGGATCACCGACCCGCGAGATAGTTGGCGCACAAAGCGCAATGCGGCGGCGCCTTCTCATCGGGATCTTCGTGCTGGCGGGGCTCGCCGCGATTCCGGCTGCGCTCGCCCGGCAGACCACCGCGGCACGGACCCCGGGGAGCGTCGCTCTCTCGCTCAAGTACGGCCACGGCCGCGCCGTGATCGGCTCGCAGGGCGCGCTGCTCGGACGGATCAGGGCGGGGCGGATCGTGGCGACGTCGAATGTGATCGTCCGTTGCTGGAGGTACAGGAAGCGGCTCGCCTCGGGGCTCATTCTCTATCGCGGCCGCGGCGAGGACTGCGGGTCCATCACCCTTCACGTCGCCGCTGACGACGGGGCTTGGCGACTGCGCATCAAGGGTCGGGGGATCAACGTCAGCGGCGTCGCGAAGGGCTCGCTCCTGCTCGATGGAGTCGACTCCGGCCGGACCGGGCTCTATTCGATCTCGGGCGGCCAGTATCACGCCTGGCCGAGAAGCGCCCACACGTACTCGCTCGGCCAGTAAGCACGGAGCCGAGACGGCCAGCCGAGGTCTGTGTCAGGATGTCGCCCCGTGAAAAATGCTCAAACCCACTCGATCCTCATCGTCGAGGACGAGGCGAGCATCGCATCCTTCGTCGCCATGTACCTCAAGCGCGCGGGCTTCGTCGTTCGTACCGCCGGCACGGGCGAGGAGGCGATCGAGCGAGTGGCGGAGGACTTGCCCTCGCTCATCGTGCTCGACCTGATGCTGCCCGACGTCGACGGGATCGAGGTCTGCCGGCGGGTGCGCCAGCGCTCCGACGTCCCCATCCTCATGCTCACGGCGCGCGACGACGACGTGGACAAGATCATCGGCCTCGAGGTCGGCGCCGACGACTACCTCACCAAGCCGTTCAACCCCGGCGAGCTCGTCGCCCGGGTCAAGTCGGTCCTACGGAGGGCGAACCCGGAGCGGCGCGAGCTCGAGAGCGCCTCACTCGTCCACGGCGACCTGGTGATCGATTCCGGCAGCCGAGAGGTGAAGGTCGGCGGCGAGGAGATTCAGCTGGCGCCGAAGGAGTTCGACCTCCTCTGGGAGTTGCTCGACCATCGGGGGCTCGTGCTCACGCGGGACCAGCTGCTCGAGCGCGTCTGGGGGTACACCTTCGCGGGCGACACACGGACCGTGGACGTCCACGTTCGTCAGTTGCGGCGCAAGCTCGGTGACGCCTCCCCGATCGTGACGGTCTGGGGCGTCGGCTACAAGGTCTCGGCCGAGCCGAAGGTCGCGCGCGCGTCCTAGATGAGGTAGGGAGCGGGCCTCGCACTCCCTCCGCTACCGCATCCCGGCGATCTTCCTCTTCGGCGTGCTCGTCGCGGGCGTGGTCACGGCTCTGACAGCGATCCGTCTCTTCCAGGACGAAGCCCACGACCGGACGCTCGCAGAGCTTCGCCGCCAGGCGGCCGGTCTCGCCACCCTCTACCAGGAACAGGCCATTCGGAGCGTCGACGCGGGGACGCAGGCGCCGGGCTTCGCGGCGCCGATCCTGGAGGAAGCCACCGGCTCGCGGATCTATTACTCGGGCTTGGAGATCTTCCCGGGGCAGAAGTCGGGACTCCGGACACTCGACCAGAGCGTGTTCGACGGGACG
>JBKPFG010000080.1:0-10462 GCA_046728735.1 Actinomycetota bacterium | reverse complement strand
TGTTTGCGGGCCCCCCCCCCCGCCCGCGGGGCGACCCCGCCCCGGTGGGGGGGGCGGTGTTTTTTGGCGGGGCGGGGGGGGGCCCCGGGGGGGGGGGGGGGGGGGGGGGCAGGCCCCCGCCCGCCGTCGCCTTACCTCCTTGGTCTTCGATGGGTTACTTCCACGGCGGCTTCGGATTGACGATGGTGTCCGAGGTCTTCGCATCGTCCGGGAGCACGATCTCCTCGTCGCCGTTCTGCCACTGGGCGAGCAGGAAGGCCTGTTCCGGGGCGCCGGTGTCGTCCCACGAGAGGGTGCCGAGGATGGTGTCCACGGAGTTGTCTCTGAGCCAGTTGGCGAGAGCTTCCTGGTCGTCGATCGAGCCGACCGCCTCGACGGCTGCCTGCAGGACCTGGGCGGCCGCGTACGCGTCCGCTGCGTCCTCGGGCGGATCGGTGTTGTACTTCGCCTTGTAGGCCGCCAGGAACTCCTCGTTCCCCGGGGTGGGAGCGTCGACGTGGTAGCTCACGGCGTAGAAGATGCCCTCCGTGTTCTCGAGCCCGATCGCCTTCGAGAACTGGTCTGCGAACGAGGGCGTCGAGGCCTGGAAGAGCTGCTTCGGGCTGTAGCCGACCTTGATGAGAGCGCGGTCGAGCCCAACTCCGTCCGCCAGGCCGGCCGAGCCCTGGGCGATGACGTCAGGCTTCTTCGAGGCGACCGCCGAGGCAATCGCGTCGAAGTTCGTGGTCTCGGGCGGGTAGACCTTGCTGTAGACGGTCTGCACGCCCGCCGCCTCGAGCTGGGACTTGATTCCGTCGGCCACCGGGCCGCCGAACGGGTCGTCCGCGATCACGTAAGCGGCCGTCTTCGGCTTCTGGTCGGCAGGAAGGCCGGCCGCCCACTGCGAGAAGAGGTCGGCCTGGTGCTCGGCGGTCGCCTGCTGCGCGAAGAAGAGGTATTTGAACCCGCGGCTGAACATCTCCGGCGACCCGCCGGCGGGCTCGACGTAGAGCATCTGGTTTCGCTCCGCGACTGCCGACGCCGGCAGGTTGAGGAGCGAGGAGAACGTCCCGAGCAGCAGGTCGACCTTCTCCTGCTGGATGAGCGCGTTGTAGTCGGTGACGACGGCGTTCTGGTCCGACTGGTCGTCCTTGATCGTGATCTTGACGGGCCGGCCGAGCAGGCCGCCGCTGTCGTTCACCTGCTGTTGCCAAATCTGATAGCCCTGCTGGGCTGCGACACCGGGCTCGGAGAAGTCGCCGGTGAGCGGCAAGGAAGCGCCGATCTTGATCGGCTCGCCGCTCGCCGTACCCGTTCCCCCTCCTCCGGTTCCCGAACTGGTTTCGCCTCCGCCCCCGCAGCCGGCCACGACGAGCGCCGCCAGGACCGGGAGCAGGGCGAGAAGCCACACGATTCGACGCATCAAACGACCTCCGTTCACGTGGTTGGGCCCTTTCTCGGACTTCCGTGCTGTGCTCGCCGCTATGCCTCCTTCTCTTCTCGCTTGCCTAGACGACATGGATCTCGAGGCCGAAGCCGTTGATTGGCTCCGCCCCGCTCTCGGTGATGTAGACGGTGTTCTCGATGCAGGCCGACCCCACACCGGGCACGAAGATGCCCGGCTCGAGGTTGAGGAAGCTCCCTGGGACGAGCTCCGCGATCTCGCCGCGGGCGACGACGGGCCGCGACGACGTCGTGATCCCGGTGGTGTGACCGAGGTAGACGTGGTTCAGGTAGTCGTCCAGTCCCGCGTCGACGGCGACGCGGTTGCCGTGCTCCCAGAGCTCGCCACCGGTCACCCCCGCCTTCGCCCCGTCGAGAAGGACGCGGTACATCTCCGCCGTCACCTCGTAGAGCTGCTGCTGTTCGCGCGTGGGCTCGCCGACCGAGATCGTCCGGTCCGTATCCGTGTAGCAGCCCGCAAAGCAGGCGGACAGGTCGAGCCAGAACATCTGCCCCTCCTCCAGGCGGTTGCCCGTGAAGAGAAACGGCCGCACATTCGATATGACGTCGCTGAAGGAGCCGATGTTGATGTGCGTCGAGGCCCCGCTCCCGTGCAGGAACTCGGCTCCGAACGAGGCCATGCGCTCGAGCGAGCGCATGCACACCTCGTACTCGGTGACGCCCGCGCCGGCGGCCTCGACAGCCGCCGCGAGGCCCTCGTCCGCCACCTGGGCGGTTCGACGGATGTTGGCCGCATCCCACTCCGACGGCGAGGCGACGAGCTGCGCCCAGACCGACGTCCCGTTCGCCAACTTCGCGTCGGGAACGGCCGCCTCGAGCACGTCCCGGTAGACGAGAGGCATGGCGCCGGGAAGAACTCCCACCCGACCGCGCTCGGCCCCTGCTGCCGCGAAGGCATCATGGAGAGTCGAGCGCAGCTCGTCCGCGAGCCAGGTCCGAGCGGGGTTCGGGTAGGCGCGGACGTCTTCGACGAAGGCCATCTTCCGGGCCTCTTCGAGATGCCAGGGCTGGTCGATGAGCAGGATCGGCTCGCGCTCGAGCGACAGGAGGAAGAGCGAGCTCGCTCCCGGGAAGACGTGAACGTAGCCGGAGAGGTAGCGAATGGAATCGGCGTTCGCCTCGGCCGCGCCGTAGAGGAGGAGCGCGTCGAGCCCCTGCTCTGCCATCGCTTCGCGAGCGCGTTGCAGACGGCCCTCCTGCTCCTCGCTCGGCGGCTTCGGAGGCCGCCCTCTCGATTTTTCGACCTCGGCCTCGAAATCGAGCGTCAGGCTCATTAGTCCACCAACCCTGCGGGCTCTTCGACGAGCGCCGCCACCGTGTCGAGGAACTGCGCCCCTCGGGCGCCGTCGACGACCCGGTGATCGAAGGAGAGCGACAATGTCATGGCCGGGCGGACTGCCGGCTCGCCGTCAACCGCCACGACCCGGTCGGCGATCCGTCCCACGGCGAGGATCGCCGCCTGCGGGGAGTTGACGATCGCGAGGAAGCCATCCACGCCGTACATCCCCAGGTTCGAGATTGTGAACGTCCCGCCCTGGACGTCGTCCGGCGTCAACCTGCCCGCCCGGGCAGCCTCGACGAGCTGCTTTCTCCGCGCTACGAGGTCGACGAGCCCGAGCTTGTCGGCGCCGTGGATCACCGGGACGACGAGCGCCTCGTCAGTTGCCACCGCAAGCCCCACGTTGACCTCGTGCTGGGCGACGACAGCGCCGTCCTGCCAGGTCGAATTGACGCGTGCGTGGTCGCGAAGGGTCGCGGCACAAATGCGGACGAGCAGGTCGGTGACCGTAAGCGCCTCGCACCCGGGCTTCGCGCGTGCGGCCTCACGCCACTCCTGCAGTCGCGCGGCTTGCACCTCGCGGACGAGAAAGAAGTGAGGCACGGTCTGCCAGGCCTTCGCGACGTGAGCAGCCATCCGCTGCCAGACGGCGCCCGTCTCGGGCGGAGCGGCCTCGGCTCCACCACCGTCCGTCAGGTCGGCGGCCACGACCGAGCCGTGCGGGCCGGAGCCCCGCACGGAGTCGAGGTCGATCCCCTGCTCGCGGGCCACGCGACGAGCCTTCGGGGACGCGAGCGGCCGGCGCGGGCGCGCCTCCGTCGCGGGTTCGGTGGCCGGAGCTGAGCGTGCCTCCGGCGGTGCCGAGGTCGCGTTCGCCGCGACCGCCGCGGGCTCGGGCGCGGACTCGCCGGGCTCGAGCACGAAGGCGACCGCCTCGCCGACGGGGACGTCGTCGCCCTCACGGGCGCGCAGGCCGCCGAGAGTTCCGTCGGCGGGGGCCTCCACCTCCACGGTGACCTTGTCCGTCTCCACCTCGAGCAGGGGCTCTCCCTTGCTGACGCTCTCGCCCTCCTCCTTCAACCAGCGGAGGACCTTGCCCGTCTCCTGGGCGAGCCCGAGGGCCGGCATGATCACCTCGGCAGGCACTAGTCCGTCGCCGCTCCCTCGAGTCGTGCGGATGCGACGACGGCGTCCGTCGTGCTCGGGTTGTTGAGATTCGACTGCGTCTCGCGGACTCCGGGGAGCGGCCCTCCGACGGTCGCGTGGCCTCCTCCCGCGACGAGCAGCTCCTCCGCCGGGAAGCGTGTGATCACCTCGCAGCCGTCGGCGGTGACGACGAGCTGCTCCTCGATCCGCGCGGCAGACCAGCCGTCCGAGGCGGGCCAGAAGGTCTCGAGCGCGAAAACCATGCCCTCCTGGATCGTCTCCGGATAGTCGAACGAGACGAGGCGGCTGAAGATCGGCTTCTCCCAGATCGAGAGGCCGACGCCATGGCCGTACTGGAGCGCGAAGGCGGCCTCCTCGTCCGGGAACCCGAAGTCCTCGGCCTCCGGCCACACGGAGACGACGTCCGCGGTCGTCACACCCGGCCGGACGAGGGCGATCGCCTGGTCGAGGTAGTCGCGGCAGCGGCGATAGGCCTCCACCTGCGCGCGCGAGGCGCTCCCCACCGCGAACGTGCGGTAGTAGCAGGTGCGGTAGCCGTTGTAGGCATGGAGGATGTCGAAGTAGGCCGGGTCGCCCGGGCGCAGCATCCGATCGGTGAAGACGTGGGGATGGGGGCTGCAGCGTTCTCCAGAGATGGCGTTGACGCCCTCGACGTGCTCGGACCCGAGCTCGTAGAGCACTCGGTTCACGAGAGCCACGCACTCGTTCTCACGCATGCCCGGCTTCATGGCGCGAAAGAGCTCCTCGTACGCCGCGTCGACCATCGCACACGCGGTGGTCAGGAGCGTGACCTCGTCTTCCGTCTTCAGCATGCGCGCGTCCTGCATGAGGGCCTGGCAGTCGACCACCCGGATCCCCTCGGCCTCGAGCGCCCGGAGAACCGGCAGCTCGACGACGTCGACGCCGAGCGGCTCTCCGAGGAGCTCGCGCTCCTCGAGCTCGGTGCGGATCTTCTGCGCCACAGACTCGGCCCGGCCCTCGACGGAGCCGCGCAGCGTGGAAATCCCCGCCCGCGACCGCTCCTCACCCAACCACGGACAGAAGAGCTTGTGGTGGCGCGCGGCCGATCCGAAGTCCCACAGGATCGGCTCGTCGCCCCGCGGCAGCAGGCAGAAGCGGATGAGCTTGTCGATCGCCCACGTGCCGATGTGCGTGGCGGTGAGGTAGCGGATGTTCGCCATGTCGAAGCAGAGGAGCGCTCCGAGCTCCGACTCCTCGAGTCGCGCCTTCGCGCGGGCCAGCCGCTCACGCCGCAGACGGTCGAAGTCGACTCGCTGCTCCCAGTCGACCGCCATGGTTCCGAAGCTGCGCAAACCCATCGCTACGCCTTTCCGACGAGGGACCGGGACAATTCGACGAGCGTGTCCGGCGTGGGGACCGTCTGGTCCTCGAGCACGGGCGAGAAGGGCACCGGCACGTCCATCGCTGCGGCGCGACGGACGGGCGCGTCCAGCCAGTAAAAGGCGTCCTCCGCCACAGTGGCCGCGAGCTCGGCGGAAGCGCCGTAGCTCCGGTGGCCCTCGTCCACGACGATCACGCGGCCGGTCTTCTTCGCCGACGAGACGACCGTCTCGCGGTCGAGCGGGACGAGCGTGCGCGGATCGAGCACCTCCGCGCTGACGCCCTCCTCGGCCAGCCGGTCGGCCGCCTCGAGTGCGACGTAGACCATCGAGCTGGTCGCGACCAGGGTGAGATCCTCTCCCTCCCGCTTCACGTCCGCGACACCGAAGGGGATCGTGTACTCGTCGTCCGGCACAGGGCCTTTGACCGCGAACATCATCTTGTCCTCGAAGAAAACGACCGGGCTGTCGTCCCGGATTGCTGTCTTCAGGAGCCCCTTGGCGTCATAGGGCGTCGCGGGCAATGCGACCTTCAGCCCCGGGACGTGGGAGACCCACGCGTGGAGGCTCTGGCTGTGCTGGGCGGCCGACCGGCGCGTGGCGCCGAGCGTCGTCCGGACGGTCAGCGGCGCCCTCAAGCGGCCCCCGGACATGTAGTGGGCCTTTGCCGCCTGATTGGCGAGCTGGTCCATGACGAGCGTGAGGAAGTCGCCGAACATGATGTCCACGACCGGACGCATGCCCGTCATCGCGGCGCCGAGGCCGATTCCGGTGATGCCGGCCTCCGAGATGGGAGAGTCGAGCACGCGCTCGGGGCCGAACTCCTCCACGAGGCCCGACGTCACCTTGAAGGGCGTGCCCGCCTCGGCGACGTCCTCGCCGATGAGGAAGACGCTCGGGTCGCGCCGCAGCTCTTCGGCGAGCGCCTCGTTGACCGCCTGGGCGAGGGAGATCTCCCGCGTGCCTTCGTGCTCCTTCGGCACCGCGACCTCAGCCGGCGTAGACATGCTCGCCCACCTCCCGTGGATCGGGGAAAGAAGCCTCGAGCGCGTGCTCGGCGGCCGCGGCGACTTCGGCTTCGGTGTCGCGAGCGATTTGCTCGAGCTCGGCCTCGTCGGCGAATCCCTGCTCGACGATCCAGGCTGCGAGGAGACGCAGGGGATCGCGCTCGGCCTTCCACCGCTCCTCCTCGTCCTTCGAGCGGTAGTAGCTCCGATCGACGTCACCGACATGATGTCCGTGGTAGCGATAGGTCTCGCAGACGAGGAAGCTTGGGCCCTCCCCGTTGCGGGCGCGCTCGACGGCGCGGCGCGTGGCCGCGTAGACCGCGCGTGCGTCCTGGCCGTCGACCTCCTCGCTGGGGATGGCGAAGGCTCCGGGCCGCGCGCCGATGTCTCCCGCCGTCGTCTCGGAGTAATGGGTGTACTCGTTGTACGAGTTGTTCTCGCAGACGTACACCACCGGGAGCTTCCAGAGAGCCGCCATGTTCATCACCTCGTAGAGAACGCCCTGGCCGAGCGCGCCCTCCCCGAAGAAGCAGACCGCGACCTGGTCGGTGCCCCGCGCCTTGGCCGAGAAGGCAGCGCCCGTAGCGATGCCCGTCGATCCGCCGACGATCGCGTTGGCTCCGAGGTTCCCGTTCTCGTGGTCGGCGATGTGCATGGAGCCGCCCTTGCCGCGGCAGTACCCCTCTTCCTTGCCGAGCAGCTCGCAGAACATGCGATCGAGGGCCGCGCCCTTCGCCAGGCAGTGGCCGTGGCCCCGGTGCGTGCTCGTGATGTAGTCCTCGCGACGGAGGGCTTCGCAGACGCCGACGGCGACCGCTTCCTCACCGACGTAGAGGTGCGCGAGGCCCGGCATCTTCGCGCCGCGATAAAGCTGGTCGACGCGCTCCTCGAAGGAGCGGATGCGCCGCATCTGCTGGTACATCCGCAGTGCGAGCTCGGCGCCGACTTCGGCGGTGGGCATCGCTTCGGTCGCCATCAGCGCTCCACCTTGCGCAGCCCGGACATCTCGGCCAGCACCTCGTAGACGACGGCGAAGTCGTTGTGCTCGAGACCCATCGCCCGGGCCGCCGTGAGGAGCTCGTTGGCGATCGCCGTCGTCGGCATCGGGACGTCGAGCTGCCTCCCCGCCTCGAGGGCAAGGAGCATGTCTTTCTGCATCATGTTGACGTCGAACCAGGCCTCGTTCGGCATGTCGAGGACGAAGGGGGCCCGGTACTTGAGCATCGGCGAGGCGATCACGCTTCCGAGCATCACGTCGAGGGCGACCTCGCGATCGATCCCGTCTTTCTCCGCCAGGAGCAGCCCTTCGCAGAAAGCGACCATCTGGACGTGGAGGCTCAGGTTGATCGCGATCTTCAGGAGCAGTGCCTGCCCGTTGTCGCCGACCCGAGTCACCTTCGGCCCGATGTCGAGGAGGATCGGCTCGACGCGACGGAAGGTCTCCTCGCTCCCTCCGACCATGATCGAGAGCCGTCCTTCCTCGAGCGTCGACACGCTGCCCGAGACGGGTGCGTCCACCATGTCGGCGCCCGTCTCCCGCACGCGCTCGGCAAGCTCTCGGCTCACCGCGGGGGCAGCGGTCGTCATGTCGACCCAGACCTTGCCGGGGCCGAGGCCGGCGACGATTCCCCCCTCTCCCTCCGCGACGGCGCGGAGAGCGGCGACGTTCGTCACCATCGTGAAGACAACATCCGCGCGCTCCGCGACCGCCCGCGGGGAGTCCTCGAGCACGCATCCCAGGTCGACGAGGGCGACCGCCTTCTCGGGCGTGCGGTTCCAGCCGTGGACCTCGTGCCCGGCGGCTAGGAGGCGCCTCGCAACACCACCTCCCATGACACCGAGACCGACGAACCCAACCTCGGCCACCTTCAGTCCTCCGACCTCGTGATGTCCCGCTCGACGCGCGATACGTGCTCCTGCATACGCTGGCGCGCCTCCTCTGGGCGCCTCGCGGTGATCGCCTCGAGGATCAGGCGGTGGAGGACGATCGCTCCTTCGGGGCTGCCGGGAATGTGGTACGCGGAGGAGAGCGAACGCTGGAGGAGCGTGCGAATCGCGTCCATGAGGTGAGCGATGAGTCGATTGCCGCTTGCCTCGGCGATCGTGAGGTGGAAGCGCAGGTCGGCCGTGATGAAGCCTTCCTCCGAGTCCAGGCCCTGCTCCATCCCCGCGATCCCCACCTCCATCCGCGCGAGGTGCTCCTCGTTGCGCCGTGAGGCCGCGAGCGCGGCCGCCTCACCCTCCAGGATTCGCCGCACCTCGAAGAGCTCGCCGTAGTCGGCCTCGTCGACCGACAGGAGGAAATCGAGCGAGTGGTTGAGCGCGTTGCGGAACTCAGCGACGGCGAAGCTCCCGTTGCCCCCACTCTTGATCACACCCTTCGACTCGAGCATGCGCAAGGCCTCACGAATCGAGGAGCGGCCGACCCCGTAGAGCTCGACCAACTCGCGCTCGGAGGGAAGTACGTCGCCCGGCCCTAGATGGCGGGAGCTGATGAGGCCGAGAAGGCGCTCCGCAACGATCTCGTACGTCTTCTGCCGAGCGATCGGCTCGAAGAGGGCTTGGTCAGACAAGCGGACCAGCATGATACGACCTGCGAGCAGGATCCGCGCACGCTCCCGGCGAGGGCCACTGGGCGGCCCTAGGGTCGACCCGAATCGGAACAATGGGAGCGTGAACGAGCTCCCCGCGCTCCCGCTCTCCGAGTGGGACGCAACCAGAGTCACCCTCCGCCTCTTCATCCAGATCGTCGGCAAGGTGCGGCTGGCCCTCGCGCCGCCGAAGAACCACTGGTGGCACGTCGTCCTCTACGTCACCCCGCGCGGCCTCACGACCGGCCCGATGCCGAGCGGGCACACCACCTTCGAGCTCGACTTCGACTTCGTCGATCACGCTCTCGTCGTCCGCACGGAGCGCGGCGAGCTCGAGCGGCTACACCTCCGCGACGGTCTCTCCGTCGCCGCGTTCTACGAGCAGCTCTTCGCGCTCCTGGGCCGCCTGGGGATCGACGTGGACATCCTCGCGCAGTCGTACGGAGACCCGACGCCGATTCCCTTCACCACCGACGTCGAGGACGCCTCCTACGACTCCGAGGCCGTCGAGCGCTTCTGGCACGCCCTCTCCGCGACCGCGCTCGTCTTCCAGGAGTTCGCCGGCTGGTTCACAGGCAAGACAAGCCCCGTGCACCTCTTCTGGCACGGCATGGATCTCGCGGTCACGCGCTTCTCGGGCCGCCGAGCCCCTCCCATGCCGAGCGCGAACGCGGTCAACCAGGAGGCCTACTCGCATGAGGTGATCAGCTTCGGATTCTGGGCGGGGGACGGCTCCTGGCCCGACCCCTGCTACTACTCCTACACCGCCCCGGAGCCGCCCGGCCTCGCCGAGCAGACCCTCGAGCCGGAGCAGGCGTTCTGGGCGGAGACGGGATCCAGCCACCAGGCGCGCCTGTGGTACGAGGACGTGCGCACGGCCGAGTCCCCACGCCTCGTCCTCCTCCGCTTCCTCCAGAGCGCCTACGAGGCGGGAGCGCGCACCGCGGGCTGGTCCATGGAGGATTTCGCCTCCTCCTGGGCCCCGCCGGCCGGCAAGGTGCCCGGCTAGGACGCCTCGAGCGGGACGACCTCGAAGACGTCCACGTCGATGAGGCCGCGGTCGGTGATCTTCAGCTTGGGGATCACGGAGAGGGCCAGGAAGCTCAGCGTCTGGAAGGGCGCGGGGAACGTGCAGCCGAGCTCCCGCGCGGCCGCGAGGCACGCTTCCGAGGCCTCGACGACCTCCTCGTAGCGCGCGTCGGAGACGAGCCCGGCCACCGGGAGCGGCAGCTCCGCCTGCACGCCGTGGTCCGCGATCACGACGAGCCCGCCGCCCAGCTCGGCCAGCCGCTGGACGGCGCGCGCCATGTCGCCGTCGTCGACTCCCACGACGACGATGTTGTGAGCGTCGTGGGCGATCGTCGTCGCCATCGCGCCGCGCTGGAGCCCGAAGCCGCGCACGAAGCCGAGGCCGATCCGCCCCGTCCCGAGGTGCCGCTCGACGACCGCGATCTTCGCGAGGTCGCGGCTCGGGTCGGCGACGGCGAAGCCGCCCTCGACCCGCGGCTCCTCCTGCACCTCCTCAGTCACGATCTGTCCCTCGACAAGCCCGATCACGCGAGCCGCGCCGCCCTCCCACGGGATCTGGAAGTCGTTCGACGCGGTCGGCTGCACGCGCACGGTGTGCTTGACCCA
>JBKPFG010000076.1:0-4609 GCA_046728735.1 Actinomycetota bacterium | reverse complement strand
CCTAGCGATGGCGACGCGCCTGCCCGTGCGCGCCGGCCGGCTTCGCCGCCGCCTGATGCTCGCGTTCGCGCTCGTCGCCGGGCTCTCGGCGGCCATCCTTGCAGTGAGCTCCTACCTGATCGTGCGGGAGGCGCGCCTCTCGGACTCGGTCGACCGGGCCCTGGAGCAGGGACGCTTCAACCTCATCCTGGCCGGAGACTCGCTCGCAGCCCACCCCACCCCCACGCAGACGAGCGAGCTCCTCGATGCATATGAGCGCCGGGGCGCGTTCTCGGTGGTCGGCCGGACCGACGGACGCTTCTTCTCGTCGAGCCTCTCGCTCGGCCCGGCCCAGGTTCCGTCCGACCTCAAGCGGCTCGTCGCCGAGGGCCAGCTCGCGTACGAGCGCGAGCGAATCAACGGGACGCCGTACCTCGTCGTCGGCGGGCGTGTCCCCAGCTCGAACACCGTGCTCTACTACTTCTTCTCGGAGGAGCGGCTCTGGGACGAGCTGGGCCAGCTGCGCAACATCCTCCTCTACGTCCTCGGCGGCGTCGTGCTCCTCGGGGCCTTGGTGGGCGCGTTGCTGGCGCGACGCATGCTGCGGCCCGTGGCCCGGGCGAGCGTCGCCGCCCACTCGCTCGCCGAAGGGCTCCTCGACACCCGCCTGCCGGTCGAGTCCAAGGACGAGTTCGGCGCCTGGGCGGCGTCCTTCAACGAGATGGCCGACGCGTTGGAGGCCAAGATCACGGCCCTCTCCGAGGCCCAGGCGCGCGAGCGCCGCTTCACCTCCGACGTCTCCCACGAGCTCCGCACGCCTCTGACGGCGCTCGTCGCCGAGGCCTCCTTGCTCTCGGAACACCTCGACGCCATGCCCGACGACGCCAGGCGGCCCGCGGAGCTCCTCGTCAACGACGTCGCCCGCCTGCGAGACCTCGTCGAAGACCTGATGGAGATATCCCGGCTCGACGCGGGCGAGGCGCGTGTGCGGGCGGAGCCAGTGGACATCGGCTCACTCGTGGCCACCGCTGTGCGCTCGCGCCGCTGGGACGACCGTGTCTCGATCGACCGCGACGACGTCGTTCTGACGACCGACCCGCGCCGACTCGAGCGGATCGTCGCGAACCTCATCGGCAACGCCCTCGAGCACGCGGGCCGCGACGTTTCCGTACGGGTGGGCAGGGACGGGCTGGGACCGTTCGTGGAGGTGACCGACAGGGGCCCCGGCATCCCACCGGACCGCCTCCCGCATGTCTTCGACCGCTTCTACAAGGCCGATTCCTCGCGGGCCGGCCCGGGAAGCGGCCTCGGGCTCGCGATCGCGCTCGAGAACGCGCGCCTCCTGGGGGGCGATCTCGACGTGTGGAGCGACGTGGGCCGCGGAACGCGCTTCACTTTGCGACTGCCTGTGACCTAACCGTTACGGGGTGGCAAGAGGGGCGTTGCGCGCCCCGACGACGATCAGCGTGCCACGACAAGGAGAAGCTCGATGCGGTACGCCGTCCTCACCTTCAGCGTCATCCTCGCCTCTTTCCTCGGCTTCGCGCTCGCGAGCTGCGGTAGCGGCGCACAGTCGGCCGGAGACGTGCCGACGGCAGGTCAGGCGACCGGCGTCCCCGTGCTCACGGGTACCGGAAGCGTGGGCACCGACACCGGAAGCGGTGATGGCAGCGGCACCGACACTGGCGCCGGCGGGACTGGGGTCGTGCACTACAAGGTTTGGTTCCACCGCGGCGAGCAGCTCTTCGTGGTCACGCGCAGCCGGGCAGCCACGCCTCGCGTGGGGAGCGCTGCTCTTGCCGACCTCCTCGCCGGCCCGACCCCGAGCGAGCACGACACCGGCATCGGCACGCAGATCCCCGACGGGACGGAGCTCCTCGGCCTCAGCATCGACAACGGCATCGCGACGGTCGATCTCACGTCGGAGTACGAGTCCGGCGGTGGCACCGCCTCGATGACGATGCGTCTCGCCCAGGTCGTCTGCACGCTCGACCAGTTCCCGACGGTCAAGGGCGTCCTGTTCCAGCTCGACGGGAGCCCGGTGGACGTGCTGGGAGGCGAGGGGATCGTGATCGACCACCCCCTGCGCTGTCGCGACTACAACGACTTGCTGCCCGCCATCCTCGTAACGAGCCCAGCGACCGGCGAGACCGTGCCGAATCCGGTCACGATCACCGGCAGCGCCAACGTCTTCGAAGCCAACGTGACGGTCGAGATCCTCGATGCGTCCGGCAAGGTCGTCGGCAACGCGTTCACGACCGCGACCTGTGGCACGGGCTGCCGAGGCACCTTCAAGGTCACGGTTCCCTACGAGGTCCGCAGCGAGCAGAAGGGCGTCATCGTCGTCCACGACGACGACGCGGCCGGCACGGGTCACCCGCCTCACGAAGTGCGCATCCCTGTCCTCCTCCAGCCCGCTTCATGACCGCGATCACGCCGGAATGCGTCGCGCCGTCCGTCCTCGAGCGGGCCCGAGTCGGCGACCACGAAGCCTTCGCCACCGTGGTTCGGCTCTACGAGCGCCGCCTGCGCGGAATCGCGTACCGCGTCCTCGGCGACCGCGAGCGCATGGACGACGCCCTTCAGGAAGCCTACGTGCGCGCCTTCCGTGCGCTCCCCAGGTTTCGTGGCGATGCCCGCGTGGGCACCTGGCTCTTCCGCATCACCTACAACGCCTGCCTCGACGAGCTCGCGAAGACGCGCAAGACGACGCATGTCCCGCTCGACGAGCTCGTCGAGCAGGCAAGCGAGGATCCCGAGCTCGAGAGCTCGCTGGACGCGCGCCGAGAGCTGACCTCGGCGTTTGCGACCCTCTCCTCCGACGAGCGTGCCGCCGTCTTCCTCGTAGACGTCGAGGGCTTCGATTACGCAGCGGCGTCCAAGGTCCTCGACGTTCCCGTCGGAACCGTGGCGTCGAGACTGAACAGGGCGCGGAAGACCCTCCGCACGGCCTTGCAAGCCTCCTCCGCAGGGTTCGACGACGGGCCGCAGAACCAGAGAGCCCGGTGACCTATCGGCGCTACCGAAGCCTGCCTCCCTGGCGGCGGGCACTCACGTTTGTCGCGCTGCTCCTCGCGGCCGTCGCGGCGGCCGCCGCCGCGCGCGCCGACGAGCCCGGGGGTGCACACGGCCCAGAGTCGCCGGCACGGATCGCCGAGGGCGTCACGATCGGGGAGACCCAGGTCGGCGGGATGACCGGGGAGCAGGCGTCGATCGCCGTGCGTGCGGACTTCCGCCGTCCGATCCCCGTCGGGCTGCCGGGACAGACGTTCTACGCCTCGCCAGCCTCCTCTGGTGGCGTTCCTCTCGTCGTTCCAGCCGTCGAGCTTGCCTTCGCAGCTGAATCCGGCGGGCACGTTCCGCTGAAGGTGCTCGTCGATCGTCCTCGTCTCGTCTCGGCAGCGACTCGCTTCGCAGCTCGGCTCACCCGACCAGCTGTCGATGCCCGGATTCGCCTCCGGGGCATCCGCCCTGTGGTGAGCCGAGAACGGTTCGGAGTCGAGGTGAAGGCCGGTCAGCTCGCGCGCTCTCTCCGCAAGGCGCTCATGGCGGGCAGTCGCGAGCCGGTCGAGGTTGCCCACTCGACTCTCGTGCCGGCGGTCATGGCGAAGGATTTGCGTACGGTGGTCGTCATCCAGCGTTCAGCGAATCGGCTGCTCCTCTACGAGGGCAAGCGCAAGCCCAGCCAGCTCGGGGTGGCGACAGGACAGCCGATCTACCCGACCCCGCTCGGACAGTTCACGATCGTCAGCAAGCAGCTCAACCCGTGGTGGTACCCGCCGGAATCCGACTGGGCCGCCGGAATGTCCCCGATCGCGCCCGGCCCGGGGAATCCCCTCGGCACGCGGTGGATGGGACTCTCGACTCCGGGAGTCGGGATCCACGGGACTCCGGACCCGGCCTCCATCGGTTACTCGGCCTCGCACGGCTGCATCCGCATGCGCATCCCCGACGCCGAGTGGCTCTACGAGCGCGTGTCCGTCGGGACGCCGGTCTTTATCGTTTCCTAGGTGTGGGAAGGTCTGTCGACGCGCCTCGAGGGCCAGATCGTCGTCCTCGAACCGCTCGGCCCGGAGCACGAAGCGGGCCTGCGGGCAGCGGCTGATAATCCGGAGATCTGGCGCTGGATGACCGTCCACGGCCACGATCCGGACACCTTCGGCGAATGGCTCGAGGTGACCCTCAGAGCCGCGGCGGAAGGACGGGAGGGGCCCTTCGCGATCATTCTGCGAGAGTCGCGCGAAGTGGTGGGAACATCGCGGTACATGAGCCTGCGGCCCGAACACCGTGGCCTCGAGATTGGCTACACCTGGCATACGCCTGCGGTCTGGGGCAAGGGCGTGAACGTGGAAGGCAAATACCTCCTGCTTCGCCACGCCTTCGAAGACCTCGGCTGCATGCGGGTCGAGTTCAAGACGGACGCGCTCAACGAACGCGCCCGTTCCGCGCTCGAGGCACTCCCCGCCCGCTTCGAGGGCATCTTCCTGAAGCACATGCTCGTACGGGACGGCGAAGTGAGGGACTCGGCCTGGTACGCGATCACCGACGCCGAATGGCCCGCGGTGCGCGCGAACCTCGAGCGGCGGATCAGCGAGAAGCGCTGAGGCGAGCGTAGAGCTCCGCGCAGCGC
>JBKPFG010000129.1:0-3980 GCA_046728735.1 Actinomycetota bacterium | reverse complement strand
GGGCCGACCGAGCGTCCGGACGTCTCTCGGATCACTCTCCGCGTCGATTGCTCCCGCGAGTCCCTCGAGCAGCTCGAGAAGCAGATGCACAAGCTCGTCAACGTCCTGCGCGTAAGCACGCTCGAGGCGGGCGAGGCGGTGGAGCGCGAGCTCGCGCTCGTGAAGGTGAACGCTCCGCCGGCCCGGCGCGGTGAGCTGATGGCGCTCGGGGAGGTCTTCCGGGCCCGAGTGGCCGATCTCGGGCCCGACTCGATCGTCTTCGAGATCGTCGGCCACCCGGAGGAGGTCTCCTCCTTCGAGGAGCTCGTCCGTCCCCATGGTCTCAAGGAGCTCGCCCGCACGGGGCGAATCGGCCTGGGCCGAGCATCCGCCGGCCGCCCCGCCAAGACCCAGCACGTCCTCCGCTAAGAAAGCTAGGAAAGGAACCTGATGGCAACCGTTCACCGCGAAGGCAACACGGATCTTCTCACCGGCAAGGTCGCGATCCTCGGCTACGGAAGCCAGGGGCACGCGCATGCGCTCAACCTGCGGGACTCGGGTGTCGAGGTGCAGGTCGGCCTTCGCCCCGGAAGCCCCTCCTGGGCCACCGCCGAAGCGGCCGGGCTCCCGGTGGGCACCGTTGCGGAAGCGGTTCAGGGAGGGCAGATCGTCGCGTTTCTCATGCCCGACCAGGTACAGCCCAAGGTCTTCGAGGCGGAGGTGGCGTCGAACCTTGCTCCTGACGCCGCGATCCTCTTCGCGCACGGCTTCAACGTCCACTACGGCAGGATCGCGCCCGCCAGCGGGCACGACGTGATCATGGTCGCGCCCAAGGGGCCGGGCCACGTCGTCCGGCGGCTCTACGAGCAGGGTCTGGGCACGCCGGCGCTGGTGGCCGTCGCGCAGGACGCGAGCGGCCGCGGGCTCGAGCTGGCGCTCGCCTACGGCGCCGCACTGGGGGCGGGACGGGCCGGGATGATCGAGACCACCTTCGCCGAGGAGACGGAGACCGACCTCTTCGGTGAGCAGAGCGTGCTCTGCGGCGGCGTCACCGAGCTCGTGCGCGCTGGCTTCGAGACGCTCGTCCAGGCCGGCTACCAGCCCGAGATCGCCTACTACGAGTGCCTGCACGAGCTGAAGCTGATCGTCGACCTCATGTGGGAGGGCGGTCTCTCGCATATGCGGTTCTCGATCTCCGACACCGCCGAGTACGGCGACTACACGCGCGGCCAAGTCGTCATCGATGAGCACGTCCGGGAGTCGATGCGCAAGGTCCTGGGCGAGATCCAGGACGGCACCTTCGCGCGCGAATGGATCGCGGAGATGGACTCGGGCGAGAAGAAGCTGGAGGAGCTTCGCCGGGCCGCTGCAGATCAGCTGCTCGAGAACGTCGGCCGCGAGCTCCGCGCCCTCATGCAGACGGAGGCGCCGGAAGCTCATGGCGTCCGTTGACGTCCCCGTTGCCCTTCTGGGCTATGGAACCGTAGGCGCTTCCGTCGCGAGGCTCCTGAGCGAGAACGCGGAAGACATCGAGCGGGCCACGGGCCACCGCCTGCGCGTGGTGCGCGCCCTCGTCCGCGACCCCGACAAGGAGCGAGCGTTTCCCGCCGCCCCCGAGGTCCTGACCACCGACTTCGCCGACATCCGCGACGACCCGTCGATCGCGGTCGTGGCCGAGGTGATGGGTGGGCTCGAGCCCACCGGGAACTACGTGCTCGAGCTGCTCAGGGCGGGCAAGCCGGTCGTCTCGGCCAACAAGCAGCTTGTCGCCAGGCGCGGTGCTGAGCTCTTCGGGGCCGCCTCCGAAGGGGGCGTGCAGCTTCGCTTCGAGGCGAGCGTCTGCGCCGCCATCCCGGTGATCAAGGTGTTGCGCGAGGCGCTCGTCGTCACGACCGTGCACCGCATTCTCGGAATCGTCAACGGGACGACCAACTTCATCCTCACGGAGATGGAGAACGGCTCCGACTACGACGAGGCGCTCGCCGAGGCCCAGCGCCTCGGCTTCGCCGAGGCCGACCCCTCCGAGGACGTCTCCGGTGCGGACGCAGCCGCCAAGATGGCGATTCTCGCCACGGTCGCGTTCGGCTCCCGCGTCACGCTGGCAGACGTCGAGTACGAGGGCATCGAAGGAATCACGCCGCTGCACGTCGCAGCGGCGCGCGAGATGGGCATGGCCATCCGGCTCGTCGGCGCCGCGACGCTCGTCGAGGGGAAGCTCGACGTGCGCGTCCATCCGGCCCTCGTCGACAGTCACCATCCGCTCGCCGCCGTCGAGGGGCCGTTCAACGCGGTCATGCTCCAGGGGGACGCGATCCGCGAGATCACGCTCGAAGGCCCCGGGGCCGGCGGGATCGAGACCGCCTCGGCTGTCGTCGCCGACATGGTCAGCGTCATCGGCACGACCGGCACGGGCTTCCTTCAGAACGACGCCTGCTGGCGTGAGCTCGAACGGCTCGACTCCGGCAGGCTCCGCTCGCCTTTCTACGTCCGCATCGACGTCGAGGATCGTGCCGGCGTGCTCGCCCACGTGGCGCTGCGCCTGGCCACGCACGGGGTCTCGATCGGTCGCCTCGTCCAGCATCAGGACAACGGTGCGGCGACGCTCCACATCGTCACGCACGAGGCGCCCGCCGGCGACGTGGACGCGGCTCTCGAGGAGATCGGCGGGCTCGAGGAGTCCCGCGCTGCCCCTTCGGCGCTGACCGTGATCTCCGATCGTGGCGTGCCGGGCCTCGGCTGGGCGTGAGAACGAGCTCTGTGCTCGCGTTAGGGTCCCGGGACGTGACCGTCCCCTTGGCCGAGCGCTACCGCGATCGCCTGCCCCTCGCCCCGGGGACGGAGATCGTCTCTCTGGGAGAGGGCTCGACGCCGCTCCTCAGGGCGCCGCGCCTTTCGGGGCGGACCGGGGCCGAGATCTGGCTCAAGTGGGAGGGCGCCAATCCGACGGGGAGCTTCAAGGACCGGGGCATGACGGTCGTCGTCTCGAAGGCGCTCGCCGACGGTGCGCGCTCGATCGTCTGCGCGTCCACGGGCAACACGGCAGCCTCGGCCGCTGCCTACGCAGCTCGGGCCGGGCTGCAAGCGCTGATTCTCTACCCGGAGGCCGCGGTGGCCCGCGGCAAGGTCGCCCAGGCGCAGGTCGTCGGGGCGAAGCTCTCGGCCCGCCCGGATTTCGATGAGGCGCTACAGGAGGCCCGAGAGCTGCAGGCCCAGGGCACGCACGTCCTCGTCAACTCTCTCAACCCACTCCGACTCCAGGGCCAGAAGACCGCAGCCTTCGAGATCGTGGAGGAGCTCGGGGGGGTCCCGGACGTGCTCGCGCTTCCCTACGGCGGCGGGGGAAACCTCTGCGCCTACGCTCTCGGCTTCGCCGAGGAAGGTGCCGGCACCCCGCGCCTCGTGGCGGGTGAGGCGGTCGAGCGCGCTACGACGGCTGCCTCCGCGATCCGCATCTCGGAGCCCGCGCACGCAGCAGAGGCGGAGGCGGCCGTCGAGGATTCGGGCGGAGAGGTCGTCGCCCTGCAAGACAAGGGCATCCTCGAGGCGTGGCGTGTCCTCGCCCTCGAGGAGGGCGTCTTCTGCGAGCCCGCTGCCGCGGCCGGGCTCGCCGCCGTCCTGGCGAATCCGCCTCGCGGCGCGCAGGTCGTCTGCGTCATCACCGGCCACGGGCTCAAGGATCCGGACTCCGTCCAGTGACGATCCATGTTCGCGCTCCCGCCACGACCGCGAACATCGGTCCCGGCTTCGACTGCGTCGCCGCGGCACTCGATCTCTGGAACGAGCTCGAGGTCGAGGAGGGGGAGGAGCAACCGGATGACTCGCACCTCGGCGTGCGTTCGTTCGCCCGCCTCGCCTCGCCCGAGGGCAAGCGCTTCCGTTTCACCGACCGCATTCCGCGCGAGCAGGGACTCGGGTCGAGCGCTGCCGTGATCGCGCTCGGGCTCGTGGCCGGGGCGCGGGCGGCGGGAATCGATCCCGATCCGGAGCGCTTGCTCGCGGAA
>JBKPFG010000153.1:0-2350 GCA_046728735.1 Actinomycetota bacterium | reverse complement strand
AGGGCGTCGTCCCAGGTCGGGGTGGGGTCGAGCTTGAAGCGGAGCGCGGGGTAGGTGTCGAGCCACCGGTGCAGGGGCTCGATCGAAGCCGGTTCGCCGAGTCGCATCGAGGAGACGAAGGTCACCGGGTGGGGCTCGAGGTCCATCGCCTCGTGGAAGGGGGTCCCCGCCTGACGGAGAGCGAGGTCGAGGGCGGCGCTCTCGAACGCCCAGCGCCTGTAGGGGCGGAACTGGTCGAGCGCCGGCCCTGCAGGCCAGAGCCCGAGTCGGTCCAAAAGCTGTGAGAAAGAGTCGAGAGTGTGTGACCCGGAGAGCGGAAAGTTGTGGCCTTCGCCCTGAAAGGCCTCCTGGTCGTCGACCGAGTAGGTCACGTCCTCGCCCACGCCTTCGTGGCCCCCGCCGCGGAGGTGGATCACGGTCGTCTTGCGCGTGAACTCGGGAGAAATCGGCTGCTCGAGGGGCTCGAGCTCGTAGTCCTCGATCTCCAGAGGAAGATCGGATATGCGGTCGTACAGACTCACTCGGATGAACGGTACGCGCTCGAAGAACATGGTGTAGTACTAGAGGAGATGAGCACGTCGAACGGTCACAGCTGGGCGGCGCTGATGCGCTCCTACGGCGTGTCGGACACGACGGCCAACCGGTTGATCCGCTCCCTGACGGCGAGCGAGGTCGCCGCGCTCGCGTTCTGCCGCCTGCTCGAGCGCTGGGCAAAGGGGGAACCGGAGCCGTGCACCGCCCCCCAGCGCGAGGCAGCTCTCCGGCGGGCCGCCGAACGGGCCGAGACCGCCCTCAGCGGCCTCGAGCGCCCGCTCGGGCGCTTCCTGCTCGAGCTTCAGGCGGAAGACGCCGACGGCCGCTCGTGGTACGGCGAGCCCGGCGCCGGTGAGGTCGTCGAGTGGGAAGCCGTGCTCAAGCGAGCCGGAGTTGGCGCCTCGCCCGCGCGGGTCGCACACGCCTACCTCGAGCTGGCCGTGCTCGTCCGCGCCCTCGAAGGCCTGACCGCCTCCGCCCGACTCTCCTCGGTGCCCGACCGCTCCTCGCTCTGGGCCGGGCTTTTCGACCTCCGGGAGAACCTGCTGAACGGGGCCGTCGAAGACCTGCGCGCGCTTGCCGCCTAGCATCTCGGTCGTCGGGAGCATCAATCTCGACCTTGTGGCCGCGGTCGACCGCATCCCGAAGCCGGGCGAGACGATCACGGCGATCGAGCTCGAGCGTGTACCCGGTGGCAAGGGCGCGAATCAAGCAGTCGCGGCGGCGCGCCTGGGCGCGCAAGTGCGCTTCGTCGGGGCAGTGGGCGAGGACGAGTTCGGCCAGCTCGCCGTCGCTGGACTGAGGGAGGCCGGCGTCGACCTTTCGCGGGTTCAAGTCCTGCGTACGCCGACTGGGATCGCCCTGATTCTCGTTGACGTCGGCGATGACGGCGAGAACCAGATCGTGGTGGTACCGGGCGCAAATCACTCGATCGTCCCTGATCGCATCGAGGTCGGCGAGGCTGACGCGCTCATCTGCCAACTCGAGATTCTCGACAACGCGATCGAAGGGGCGCTTCAGCAGACCGACGCCTTCTTCTGCCTCAACGCGGCGCCTGCGCGCGAAGTCTCCGACGCGATCCTTCAGCGGGCCGACCTCGTCGTCGCGAACACATATGAGCTGGACGCGATCGGCTCGGCAGCGCTCGGCGCCCTTCTTGCCGTCACCCTCGGTCCAGATGGAGCCTTCCTTTTGGACGATGGGGAGGAGGTAGCCCGCGCGCACCCCCCGAAGGTGGTAGCGATCGACGGGACGGCGGCAGGCGATGCGTTTACGGCCTGCCTGGTCGTCTCCCTGCTCGAAGGGCGCGACCGGCAGCAGGCGCTCGAGCGCGCCTGCGCGGCGGGCGCGCTCGCAACAACCAAGATCGGCGCGCAGCCTTCCCTGCCCACGGCGGGCGAGGTGGACGCGATACTGCGCGCTTGATGGGCCTGCTCACGTTCCCGGGGCGCTGCCGGCAAAGGAGGCAAGCGAGCGGCGCCGAGACAGTGCAAACTCAGCACGGCGAGGTGCCGCGAGCGCAGGATCCTGCCGCCGGCGGCGTCAGCCTCTGGCGAAGCCCGGCTTCGCCGGGCGAGACACAGAGGCGGCCAGGGGCGTGAGGACGAAGATCGTCCTCGATACGGATCCTGGGCACGACGACGCGATCGCGCTCCTCCTGGCGCTCGCCTCGCCCGAGCTCGAGGTGCTCGGAGTGACGTCGGTCTCGGGCAACCAGACGCTCGAGAAGACGACGACGAACGCCCTGAAGATCCTCGAGTTCGTCGACCGCACCGACATTCCGGTGCACGTGGGCTGCGACCGGCCGCTCGTCCGC
>JBKPFG010000073.1:0-9213 GCA_046728735.1 Actinomycetota bacterium | reverse complement strand
CACGTCGACCTTGTCCATCGGGTTGTCACGCGCCGTGATCGACAGGCCGACGCGAGGATCTCGGCGCAGGTTGCGCTCCTTCGCGCGCCCGACCGCCGTGTTGAAGGTGATGTACCCGTTCTCGAGATGCGTCCAGACGGGCGTCACCTGCGGCGATCCATCGCGATTCACCGTCCCGACGAAGAGGAGGTTTGGACCTTCGAACAGCTTGCGTGCCGCTGGGCTGAGCTCGGGCATGGCCGCGATGCTATCGATCGCATTGCGTTAGTTGCGGCTTACGTAAGTCTATGCTTAAATACCGCCTCATGGAGGAAGCACTCAGGGCGATTGCCGAGCCGAATCGCAGGCGCATCCTGCGGCTCGTCGCCGGTAGGGAGCTGTCCGCAGGCGAGATCGCGTCGAGCTTCGAGATCACGAGGCCTGCCGTCTCCCAGCATCTGAGCGTGCTGCGCGAAGCCGGTCTCGTCTCCGAGCGGCGAGAGGGGACCCGCAGGCTCTACAGCTTGCGGCCCGAGGGCTTCACCGACCTGAAGTCGTTTCTCGAGGCGTTCTGGGACGAAGGGCTGGAGCGTCTCAAGGAGGCGGCGGAAACCGAAGAGGGAAGGAGGCGACGTGGCCGTCGAGCGGCCTGAGATCGCAACAGTCGTCGAGCGCGAGGTCAGGATCGCCGCTCGGCCGGAAACCGTGTTCGATTTCTTCGTCGAACCCGAGAAGATGCGGCAGTGGAAAGGGAGCAAGGCCGAGCTCGATCCACGGCCCGGAGGCATCTACCGCGTGGAGATCAACGAGCAGGCGATCGCCAGGGGTGAGTACCTGGAAGTCGAGCCTCCGAGCAGAGTCGTCTTCACGTGGGGCTGGGAAGGGCAGGAAGCCGGCGCTGGCGAGCACGCCGTGCCGCCGGGATCGAGCCGCGTCGAGGTCGAGCTGACGCCGGACGGCGACGGCACGCTCGTGCGGCTTCGCCATTTCGACCTTCCCGAGCAGTCGCGCGAGATTCACGGCCAGGGCTGGGACCTCTATCTCGGCCGGCTGGCCCAGGCGGCCTCGGGCGAGGACCCGGGCCGCGATCCCAATCAAGCCTAGGAAAGGAGACAGATGCCGCAGTTCATCGACCACCACGAGATGAGTGGCGTCACGCCGGAAATGTCCGAGGGCATCGCGCAACGGATCAAAGCCGGGGAGCCGGACGAGAACGGCGTCAAGGGCCTGAACGTCTTCCTCGGGAAGGACGGCACCGCTTACTGCTTGTCCGAGGCGCCTGACGCCGACGCGGTCATGAAGGCCCACGAGGCTTTCGGCTTCTCGCTCGAGCGCGCGGACGTCGTCGAAGTCCAGAGCGTGGTCTAAAAACGCACTACGGTACGCGGGTGCTCCTCCAGGGCACCCGCGTGCTCGCCTGTGAGAATGGCCTCGCCGGGCCCCTCTGCTCGCGCTTGCTCGCGGATCTCGGCGCCGAGGTGATCAAGATCGAGCGGCCCGGGGTGGGCGACGTCACGCGAGGATGGGACACCCTGGCGGGCGGGCTCTCGAGCGGGTTCGTGTGGGTCAACCGGGGGAAGCGGAGCGTCACCCTCGACGTCAAGGATCCGGAGGCTCGCTCCGCCCTCGAGCGGCTGATCGCCGAGAGTGACGTCTTCCTCCAGAACTTCACTCCGGGCTGGGCCGCGCGCGTCGGCCTCGACGAGCCGAGCGTCCGTGCGCTGCGGGCAGACGTGATCTATACGGAGATCACCGGCTACGGGCCCGACGGCCCCTATGCGGAGCGAAACGCCTACGACCTCGTCATGCAGGGGGAGACCGGGTTGATCTCGATCACAGGGGCGGCCGAGGAGCCGGCGCGAGTCGGCATTTCCGCCTGCGACGTGGGCGCCGGGAGCTACGCGGCGGTCGCCACCCTGGCCGCTCTCCTTCGCCGCGCACAAACCGGGGAGGGCGCGCACGTGTCGGTCTCGCTCTTCGACACCATGGTGGACTGGCTCGGCTACTTCCCACACCTCTGGTGGCACCGGCGGGAGCTTCCGGCCCGGACCGGCATGCGCCATCCGCACTTCTGCCCCTACGGTCCCTACCCCGCTGCGGACGGGCTTTTCGGCTTCGCCGTCCTCTCGGACGAGCACTGGCGCGCCCTCTGCCTGGAAGTGCTCGAGCGAGCCGATCTCCACGGTGATGCCAGCTTCGCGACGAACGAGAGTCGGGTGGCCAACCGAGATGTGCTCGAGCCCGAGCTGGAGCGGGACTTCGCGGCTCGGAAGGCGGATGAATGGCTCGAGCGGCTCCGTCGCGCGCGCATCCCGTGCGGGGCCGTCAACGATCTCGCAGCGGTGATGGAGCACCCGCAGCTGGCCCACAACGGATTGGTGGCCGAGGTGGGCTCCCCGGTTGGCGCGATTCCCGTGGTGGGCAGTCCGTTCCTCGTCGACGGGAAGCGTCCGGCGTCCGGGTCAGTGCCGGCTCTCGGAGAGCACACGGCGGAGGTTCTCGGAGAGTCGAGCTAGCTCAGCGCGCCAACTCTTCGACCAGCTTTCGCTCGTCCGGCCCGAACCACGGTGGCGAGCCGGCAAGCGCGTTCTCGCGTGCATGCTCCGGGTTCCTGGTCGCCGGGATCACGGCGGTGACCCGCGGGTCGGAGAGACACCACTTGATCAGCGCCTGCGGCCAGGTCTGCACTCCCAATACCGCGAGCCGGGCAGGGTCGGGCCCGGGCAGGAGCTCACGCTCACCGAGCGGTCTCATGACGATGACGCCCAGGCCGAGCTCCTCCGCGAGCGGCAGGATCCGCGCCGTGGCTTCCTGCTCGTGCGGGTTGTACGGAACCTGGATTGACTCGATCCGGCCAGTGCGCATGACTCGCTCCAGCTCGTGGAAGGCTCCTGCGGAGTAGTGCGTCGCGCCGAGAAGGCCGACTCGACCGGCGTCCCGTTCCTCCTCCAGCCACGCGAGGTGCGATTCCCAGGCGACGAGGTTGTGCACCTGCTCGAGATCGATCGGCCCGCCGAAGTAGCGGAGCTGCTCGTCGAACTGGTCCCGGCCCTCGTCCACCGAGTTGATCCAGATCTTCGTGGCCACGAACGCCTCGTCGCGTCGAGGGGCCAATGAGCGGCCCAGGCGGGCTTGCGCGCGGCCGTACATGGGCGAGGAATCGACGAGCCGCGTCCCTTCGCGCCAGGCTGCTTCGACCACGCCGTCGACCATGTCCTGCCCGGCCTCGCCGACATCGAATGTGAGCCAGCTCCCGAGGCCGACAACGGGCAGCGCGGGCCCGCTCTCTCCCAGGCGACGCCGCTCCATACTATGGTCGTCCATGGCCGAAACGAGCCTACTAGAGGCCCCCGAGCTGGCCGCCGAGCGGATCGATGCGCGCGCGAGTGGGGAGAATTTCCCGGTCGTCTCGCTGCTCGCGCCTCGCTGGGCGCGCCCGCATCTCCGGGCGATCTACGGTTTCGCGCGGCTCGTCGACAACCTCGGCGACGAGGCGGAAGGCGATCGAGCCGCCCTGCTCGACGAGCTCGAGCGAGAGCTCGACGGCCCGCCTCGTTCGGAGGTGATGCGACGGCTGCTCGTCTCCATCGAGGAGCGGTCGCTTCCCGGCGAGCCGTTCGCTCGCCTGATCGAGGCCAATCGGATCGATCAGCGCAAGTCCAGGTACGAGTCCTGGGACGAGATTCGCGAGTACTGCAGCTACTCGGCGGATCCGGTGGGGAGGCTCGTGCTCGCCGTTTACGGGCGGGCGGATGACCCGGCGGTCGTCGGCATGAGCGATTCGGTCTGCACCGGCCTCCAGCTCGTCAACTTCCTGCAGGACCCGCCCAGGGATCTCGCGCTTGGCCGCGTCTATCTCCCGCAAGAGAGCCTGCGCCGCTTCGGAGTCGAGGACGCGGACCTCGGAGGCCCGCTGACCGAGCCCGTCGCCCAGCTCCTGCGCTTCGAGGGGCAGCGCGCGAGGAGACTCCTCGAGGCCGGTTTGCCTCTGCGCCGGGCCCTCGGAGGACGGGCCGGGATGTCGGTTGCCCTCTACGCGCGTGGAGGGCTCGCCGCGCTCGACGCGCTCGAACGGGCGGGTTGGGACGTGTTCTCCGGTCGTCCGGCGCCCACCAGGGCGACGTTCGCGCGGCTGGTACTGCGGGAGCTCGTACGGCGATGACGGTGGAGGAGGCGTACGCGGACGTTCTCAGGATCACGAACGAGACCGCGCGCAACTTCGCCTGGGGCATCCGCGTGCTTCCGGGCCCGAAGCGCCGAGCCGTGGCGGCGCTCTATGCATTCGCGCGGATCGTCGACGACCTGGCCGACCGCAAGGAGCCGGCGCGGGCCGAGCTGGAGCGCTGGCGCGAGGCCGTCGAAGCCTTGCCCGAGTCTCCCGACGGCGACGCCGTGCTCGTCGCCCTCGCCGATGCGATGACGCGTTACCGGATCCCGAAGGAAGCGCTCGGCGACCTCGTCACCGGCGCGCTGATGGACTGCGACCGGAATCGCTACGAGAGCTGGGATGACCTGCGGGAGTACTGCCGCTGCGTCGCGGGAGCGGTGGGCGTCGCCTGCGCAGCGGTCTACGAGCCGTCGAGCTGGGAGGCTGCGCGGCCGCGTGCCGAGACCCTCGGCCTCGCCCTGCAGCAGATCAACATCATGCGCGACGTCCCCGAGGACTGGGATCTCGGGCGCGTGTATCTCCCGCGCGATGAGCTCGAGCGCTTCCACGTCAGCGATGACGATCTGGCCGCCGGCAGGACGGGGCCCGCGTGGAGCGCGCTCATGGAGCACCAGGCTTCCCGGGCAGAGACGCTCATGCGCGAGGGGCTCGAGCTGCTTCCGCTGCTCGACCGGCGCAGCGCGCTCTGCGTCCGGAGCTTCGCCGGCATCTACCACGGCCTCCTCGAGCAAATGAGGGCGCGCGGCTACGACGTCTTCACCGAGCGGCCGCGCCTCTCCGCGGTCGGCAAGGTGAAGGCGGTCGCCTCGCTGTGAAGGTCGTCGTCGTCGGGGGCGGTCTGGCCGGGCTCTCGGCAGCGCTGCGGCTCGTGGACGACGGGCACGAGGTGACGCTGCTCGAGGCCCGCCCGACCCTGGGCGGCGCGGTGCAGACCCTTCCCGAGCGCGAAGGCGATCCCGACCCGCCGCCCGACAACGGACAGCACATCGCGCTCGGTTGTTTCTCTGCCTACCTCCGGTTTCTGGACGAGGTCGGGCAGGGGAAGTCGATCCGCCGGAAACGGCTGAAGCTGCCCGTCATCGCCGAAGACGGATCGGTCGCAGTGATCGGGCCCGGCCCTCTGCCGCTCCTCCGCTATCGACACCTGAGCCTCGCGGACCGTTTCGCCGTCGCACGTGTCAGTCGGCGCCTCGCCAGGCTTGATCCCTACGCCCACGACGGAGAGAAGTTCGCGGATCTGCTCCGCCGCCTCGGGCAATCGCAGGCGGCCATCGACCGCTTCTGGGATGTGTTCATCCGGCCCGCGCTCAACCTTCCCAGTGAGGAAGCGAGCGCGGCGCTCGCGATTTTCACGGTCAAGACCGCGCTGCTCGCCGAGCGGGGCGCCAGCGATCTGATCCTTCCGGCGGCCCCGCTCGGCGTGATCCACGGGGATGCGGCGGGGCGGACGCTGCGAGAGCGCGGCGCGACGGTGAGGACGGGCGCACGGGTCGTCTCGCTCGACGAGGACGCGGCCGTGCTCACCGACGGCGGGCGCGTGGCCGGAGAAGCATTCGTGCTCGCGGTTCCGCCGACCGACAGCGCCCTCCTCCTCGGAGAGGCCGCCCCTGCGCTAGAGGACTCGCCCATCGTCAGCGTCCATCTTCATTTCGATCGTGCAATTCTCCGCTTCGACCTAGCGGCGCTGCTCGGAACCCACGCGCACTGGGTCTTCGACCGCGGCTTGCTCACCGGCACCCAGCCCGAACGAGGCCAGTACCTCACCGTCGTCTCCTCGGGCGTGCCAGAGCTTCTCGAGGTGCGCGGAAAGGAGCTCGTCGAGTTGATCGCCGGGGAGGTGACGCGCCGGCTCGGCGCCGCCGAGCTCCTCTGGTCGCGCGTCAGCCGCGAGCCGGCTGCAACGTTTGCCGCTCGACCCCGGACCGCGGCTGTTCGGCCGGGCCCGCGCACGAGCAGGCCGAACGTCGTGCGAGCAGGCGCCTGGACGGCCACGGGGTGGCCCGCAACGATGGAGGGCGCGGTTCGAAGCGGCATCGAGGCCGCTTGCGTCTTTCCACCCGCCTCGATGAAGGTAGCGGCGTGAGCGTCACCGTCGCCACCGACCTCGACCGCACCCTCGACCTTGCAGTGGAGCGACTCCTCTCCTTGCAAAGGCCCGAAGGCTGGTGGGTCGCCGAGCTCGAGTCGAACGTGACCATGACGGCCCAGCACATTTTCTGGACGACGTTTCTCGGGCTCGCCGACGACGAGGTGGTCGGTCGCTGTGCCAACGAGCTGCTGGCGCGACAGACCGAGGGCGGAACCTGGTCGATCTACTGGGGCGGAGAGCCGGATCTCGCCGCGACGGTCGAGTCCTATGTCGCCCTTCGCATTGCGGGGCTCGGCGAGGGTGACCCCCGCCTCGCCGGAGCCCGCCGCTTCATCGAGGAGCAGGGCGGCATCGGTGCGGCGCGCGTCTTCACCAGGATCTGGCTGGCCCTCTTCGACCTCTGGCCCTGGGAGGAGGTGCAGGCGATCCCGCCGGAGTTCGTGCTCCTCCGGCCCGAGCTTCCGTTCTCCGTCTACGACTTCGGCTGCTGGGCACGCCAGACGGTCGTGGCGCTCTCCGTCGTCATGCACTACCGCCCCGTCCGGCGGCTGCGGGAAGAGCGCCTCGCCCGCGAGCTCGACCTCGGGCCGATTCCCCGGAGGCCGAGCGCCTGGAACCTCGCCGACTCCTTCCTCCGCTGGTACAACGGCCAGTCCTTCCAGCCCGGACGCGAGCGCGCGCTTGCCTACGCCGAACGCTGGCTGCTCGACCGCCAGGAGCTGGACGGCTCCTGGGGCGGCATCCAGCCGCCCTGGGTCTGGGCGCTGATCGCCCTCGCATGTCGTGGCCATGGGCCCGAATCGCCCTACTTCCGCCGCGGAGTCGAGGGCTGGAAGCGGTTCATGGTCGAGGAGGGCGACCGCCTGCGGCCCGAGGCCTGCCAATCTCCAGTCTGGGACACGTGCCTCGCTGTCGTCGCCCTTCGTGCCGCCGGCATGCCCGCGGACGATGCTGCGCTCGTCAAGGCCGCCGAATGGCTCGTTCGGGAAGAAGTTCGCGCGCGCGGCGACTGGGCGGTGCGGTTGCCTGGCGTCGAGCCGGGAGGATGGGCGTTCGAGTACGACAACGACCTCTACCCGGACATCGACGACGCGGCGGTCGTCGGGATCGGCCTCAACGAGCTCGGCATCGGCCGTCCCGCGGTCGAGCGGGCCTGCCGCTGGGTCGCCGCGATGCAATGCCGCAACGGAGGGTGGGGCGCCTTCGACAGGGACAACGAGGCCTATTGGCTCTACGACATCCCCTTCTTCGACTTCGGCGCGGTCATCGACCCGCCGAGCGTGGACGTCACCGGCCACGCCGTCGAGCTTCTCGCCAAGGAGCAGGGCTACGAGGAGCCGGTGCGCCGCGGAGTCGACTACCTGCTCCGGGAGCAAGAGGAGGATGGCTCGTGGTTCGGCCGCTGGGGCGTCAACCACGTGTACGGGACGGGAGCCGCTCTGCCGGCTCTCGAAGCAGCCGGCCTTCCTCACGACCATCCGGCCATGCGGCGGGCTGTGGCTTGGCTCGAGTCCGTGCAGAACGAGGACGGGGGCTTCGGCGAGGACTGCCGCTCCTACGACATGGGCGAGGAGGGGAGGAGCTGGTACGGCCGCGGCGCGTCGACCGCTTCGCAAACGGCCTGGGCGCTACTCGGCCTCGTGGCCGCAGGCGAGGCCGCCTCGACCACCGCGACCCGCGCCGCAGCTTTCCTCGCCGAGTCGCAACGTGAGGACGGGGACTGGGACGAGCCCTACTTCACCGGCACCGGCTTCCCGCGCGACTTCCTCATCAACTACCACCTCTATCGCACCTACTGGCCGGTGATGGCGCTCGGCCGCCTCAAAGCCGCGCTCGCGTGACCATCGCTCCCCTGAGGCGGCGCTGGCAAAGGAGCCAAGCGAGCGGCGCCGAGACATACCCGCTGGCCGCGCGTCTAATCACACGGGTGCCGCGAGCGCAGGATGGTGCAGCCGGCGTCGTCAGGCGGCGGGCGGAGCGGGGCTCCGCCGGGCTAAAGCCCCCGCCGGCCAGGAGAGCGAGGTGAACGTCTATGTCTCGGGTGCGACGGGCTTCGTGGGAAGCCATGTCGCCCGCGAGCTCCGGGAGCAGGGCGCGGACGTGCGCGACGAGCGAGTCGACCTGCTCGACCAGCCCGCGCTCGAACGGGCTGTCGAGGGCTGTGACGCCGTCGTTCACGTCGCTGCGCTATACAGCTACGACGCCTCGGCGGAGGAGATCGAACGCGTGAATGTCCAGGGGACGCGCAACCTGCTCGATGCGGCCGCCCGGAAGGGCGTCGGCCGCTTCCTCTTCACGAGCACCGCCGGCACGTGCGGCCCGGTCCCCGGGCGGGACGCAACGGAAGAGGACGAGCCTCCGGGCTGGGAGCTCACGGTCCCCTACAAGCGCACGAAGCTCGCTGCCGAGCGGTTGGCGAGGGAGGTCGGAGCGGTGGTCGTCAACCCGACGACCCCCATCGGTGAGGGCGACCGCAAGCCGACCCCGACCGGGCGCATGATCGCGGGCGTGGCCAGAGGACGAATCCTCGGCTTCGTTCCGACGACCGGCCTCAACCTGGTGGACGTGCGCGACGTCGCCCGCGGACACGCTCTCGCGCTGGAACGCGGCGAGCCGGGCGAGCGGTACCTCCTCGGCGGCGCCAACCTCCCTCTCGAGGAGATCTTCGCGGCGATCGCCGACCTCGCCGAACGGCCGCGGCCGAGAATTCCCGTGCCGTACGCCGTTGCGGAGGCAGCGAGCAGGGTCGGCCTGGCCAACGCAGACGAGGTGAAACTGGCGCGTTTACCCATGTATTTCACCTGGGAGAAAGCCAGGGATAGACTTGGCTACGCACCCGGCCCGGTGGAGCCGGCTTTGGCCATGGCGGTCGCCGAGGCGTTGAACGTCGACGGAAAGGGAGGCGCATGAAGTTTCCGCTTCGCAGCACCGTCCAGATCGGTCGCTACGTCGCGTCCCAGAAGAAGAACGACCGCTA
>JBKPFG010000130.1:0-2328 GCA_046728735.1 Actinomycetota bacterium | reverse complement strand
AGGCCGGGGCGCACCAGCCGGGCAGGGCGCTTGAGGCCCGCGTCGTTCACGTGCGGATTCAGCGGCTCCTCGAGCGGTGGAGCGCCGTAGGAGCGCACAGTCCGCTCGGGATCGGGAGTTCCGTAGAGCGTCGTCCGCTGGCGGGGCTTGCGCCCGAGCTCACGGATCGCGGTCTCCATTCGCTCCGGCGGCATCTCCTGGCCGTGACTGGCGCCTGCCGCCCGCGAGATCGACTCGTTCATCAGTGTCCCGCCCAGGTCATTGGCTCCGGCACGCAGAGCCGCCTGCGCCCCTTCGATCCCCAGCTTCACCCACGAGGCCTGGATGTTCGTTATGTGTGGATGCAGAGCCAGGCGAGCAACGGCGTGCATCAGCACGGCCTCGCGGAACGTCGGCCCCGGGCGTGCGCGTCCCTGCAGGTAGATCGGCGCCTCCATGTGCACGAACGGGAGCGGCACGAACTCGGTGAAGCCGCCGCTCCGCTTTTGCTGCTCTCGGAGAGCGACGAGGTGGCGCGCCCAGCTGCGGGGGGTCTCGACGGACCCGAACATGACCGTCGTGGTCGAGCGCAGGCCGACCCGGTGAGCGGCATCGTGGACCTCGAGCCACTGGGAGGTCGTGACCTTGTCGGGACAGATCAGGCGCCGCACCTCGTCCTCGAGGATCTCGGCCGCGGTCCCGGGGAGCGAAGCTAGGCCCTCGGCCTTGAGCAGTCCGAGGTATTCCTCCAGCCCGAGCCCGAGCGTGGCCGCTCCCTGCCAGACCTCGAGCGCAGAGAAGGCGTGCACATGCAGGTCGGGCAGCTCTGCCTTGATCGCACGGACGACGTCGAGGTAGTACTCGCCGGTGAAGCCCGGATGGATCCCGCCCTGGAGGCAGACCTCCACGGCGCCGCGGTCCCAGGCCTCGTGGCAGCGGCGCACGATCTCCTCGAGCGGCACGACGTACGGCGCCCCGCGCAGGTTTGCCGCGAGCTTGCCCTTCGAGAACGCGCAGAAGCCGCAGCGGAAGTAGCAGACGTTGGTGTAGTTGATGTTTCGCGTCACGACGTAGGAGACGGTGTCTCCCGAGACCTCGCGCCGGAGCTCGTCCGCGGCGGCAAGTACGCGCGCGAGATCGTTCCCGCGCGCGGAAAAGAGCCCGGCAATTATGTCCTCATCGAGCTCTCCTCCGTCGAGCTGGAGCGGGGCCGCCGGGGAGGGGAGAGGAGGTATGGCGCCCGCGGCGCCCGCGGCCCAGTGGTCGTCCCGAGCCAGTCCGTCGGCGTCTGCGTGGCGCAGGATCTCCGACGCCACACGCGGATCGGCCCACCTCTCGAGCTCGGCCACGTACTCGGGATAGATCGGAAGCCGCGCCACGAGCTCGGCGCCCGCGGCCTCGGTTGCGTCCCGCAGGCGCATGACCTCGGGCCACGGGGCCTCGGGGTTGACGTGGTCGATGGTCACCGGCGAGACGCCGCCCCAGTCGTCGATCCCCGCATCGAGCAACCGGGGGAAGTCGTCGTACGCGAGGTTGGGCGGCGCCTGGATCTTCATCAGAGGGCCGAGCACCTCACGCGCCGCGCGAATCGTCCAGAGGTGGTCGTCGAGCGTGGGCTCGGGGGCCTCGGCCATCTTCGTCCCCGGCTTCGCCCGGAAGTTCTGGACGATCACCTCCTGGATGTGGCCGTAGCGGTCGTGGAGGGCGCGGATGGCCCGGAGCGCCTCGATGCGCTCCTTGCGCGTCTCACCGATCCCGATGAGGATCCCGGTGGTGAAGGGGATCGCCAGCTCGCCCGCGAGCTCGATCGTCTCCAGGCGCCGGGCCGGCAGCTTGTCAGGGGAGCCGAAGTGCGGACCGCCCTTCGCGGAGAGCCGCTCCGAGGTCGTCTCCAGCATGAGCCCCATGGAGGCCGAGACCTGCCGCAGGAGCTCGAGATTCTCACGGGTGAGCACCCCCGGATTGACGTGAGGGAGGAGCCCGGTCTCGGAGAGCACGAGCTCACACATTCGCGCGAGGTATTCGAGGGTCGTCTCACAGCCGAGGTCGGTCAGCTCCTCCCGGGCGGCGCGATAGCGGAGCTCCGGCTTGTCGCCGAGCGTGAAGAGCGCCTCGTGGCACCCCGCCTCGGCGCCGGCGCGGGCGACCGCGAGCACCTCGTCTCCGCTCATGTACGCGCGCTCGCCGCGGCGCGGGGGCTGCGCGAAGGTGCAGTAGTGGCAGACGTCGCGGCAGAGCTTCGTCAGCGGGATGAAGACCTTGGGCGAGTAGGTGACGAGACGCGTCAAAGGCGGGAGAGGGCGCGTTCGTAGTCCTCGGGGCGGTCGACGTCCAGGCTGAGCCGCTCGT
>JBKPFG010000010.1:0-3598 GCA_046728735.1 Actinomycetota bacterium | reverse complement strand
GTGGCGTTCCTCGGCGCGGGCTCGGGCTGGCTCTTGCTGCGGCCGCGGGCGCGCGACGCGCTCGTGGGAGCGCTCCTCGTCGCCACACTCGCGGCAGTCGTGACCGTGGCTCTGGCGCCGGTCGACAACCAGATGCTTGCTGCGACGCCGAGCGGGCGCCCACCGGGAAACGGCGCGCTCGGAGGGCATGCCGCGCTCTGGGCGATCGCCCTGAACGCGGTCGGCACCGTCTTCCTCCTCGGGGGCTCCCTCTACTCGATCCTCCGCCGACAGCGCGTGCGAGCCAACGTCTGGATCGCGACCGGCGCCATGGTCGTCGCCCTGGCGACCGGGCTCTCGCGGGCCGGCGACTACTCGTTCGTCTACGCGGGCCAACTCGTCGGAGTAGCGATCATGTTCGCCGGATTCAAGCTCACGGGTGCTGCACCGCGCCGGGCGCGCGAGCCGGCGGCCCCGCGGCAACCGCGGAGGGAGGGAATCCAGCCGGGATGAGCGAGGCGGACGCCTTCCGGGAGCAGGCCCGCCTCGTGGCGGCGGGCCGCCTGCGCAAGGCGCGCGGGCTCCTGACCACGGTCGCCCCAGACGAGCGGGTCGCAATCGAGGAGGTCGCGTACGCCGTGGCTGCGGGCGTCGCCGATTGCCTGCTCGCCGAAGCTGGACGGAACGAGCTCGTCGCGGTGGCGCTCGGCGAGAACGGCTCCAGGCGGACCGCGCCCGCGGCCCCTGCGCTCTCTAGGCCCTCCTAGGTCAGGTCGCGGGGGACTTCGATGGAGCGTTCGCGGGAGTAGATCCGCTCGTCGTTCTCGAAGGCCTCGATGACGTTGACGAGGCGAAAGGCCTCCGCATCGGCGCTCATCGAGCTGTACGTCTCGACGCGTGCCGACCAGCCGTCTCGGTGCATCTCCATCCGGCGCCGGCATTCCACCTCCGCGGAGAGGGGATCGCCGTCCACGATCGAGAAGGTGTCCTCCTGGTTGCCCTCGACCTCGAGGCCGTCTTCACGCGCGCGTCTGCGGCCGCGGCTGCGACCGAGCCCGATCGTGCGTCGCCCCGTGCGCTCGTCGCGGGAGACCATCCGGCTGGACATCCCGTTCATGGCGTTCGCCGAGGGAGCCTTGGCGAAGGAAATGCCTGCGCCGTCTCCGGCACGTGGAGGCCTCGCGGGCAGCTGCAGCCGGCTCTGGCCTCCGGTGTAGATCGTGAGCGTGACCGGCTCCGGCGCAGGCCAGGCCCACGGCCAGTAGGTAGGGCTGACCGCCACCCGGATCCGGTGCCCGGGCCGAAACGCGTAGGCCGCCGCGTCGAGCGGCACGTGGACGGTCTCGCGCCGACCGGGCTCGAGAGCCACGGGCGCCTCGCTGCTCGAGCGATGGGCGAGGTTCAAGAGGCCGCGCGCGACGAGAGTCGAGGATCCGCTCGGCGAAACGTCGCAGAGCCGGACGGCCACCGTGGCGAGCGGCCGGTCCGAGCTGAGATCGAGCGTCACCTCGGGGGAACCGAGAATCTCCAATCGCTCCCCGAGCCGCTCCGAGGTGAAGCAGAGGGAGAGGCCGTCCTCGCCGCGCTGATCCTCGGGCAGCTCGTCGACTCCCCAGGGGCACCAGGTGCCGGCGGCCGCTCCGACCGCAACGTCCGAGGCAATCTCGAGGGCACCCTTGGCCGTCCTCCGCGGCACGAGCGTGCCCTCGCCGAGGGAGAAGCGAAGCGGCGAGATTCGGCGGCTCGGCCACGAGCGCTCCTCGACCCAGCGGCCTCGGCGCGTGCGCTGTGCCTTCTCCCGCGGGACGCCCTCCTGCATCCAGACCCGAAGCTGCGGCTCGTCCATGATCCCTGTCTCTTCCCCTTTGAGCCACTGGTTCCACCAGCGGACGCATTCGCTTCTGAAGTCGATCGCCGGTCCGGGCGTCCCTTCCTCCGGATACTGATGCGACCACGGCCCGATGAGGCCCTTCCGCGGGCAGTCGAGCTGCTCCAGGAGGTCGAGGACAGCCTGGCGGTACGGATCCGCCCAGCCACCGACCACGTAGACCGGGCAGGAGATCGAGCCGTAGTCCTCGCACGGGGAGCCGGAGCGCCAGTAGTCGTCGCGACGCTGGTGCGAAAGCCAGGGCTCCGCGAAGGGGACCACCGCCTCGAGCCGCTCGAGCCAGAGCTCGCGCCAGCCGTCTCCGAGAAGCGTCGGGTCCGGCGGCCGGACGCTCATGGCCAGCATCGTCGAAGACCACGGCAGGAGCTCGCACCCGAGCACGGCGCCGCCCCTGTACTTCACGTCAGCGCCGTAGCGATCCGCGCTCGCGCAGGCGACGACGACCGCCTTCAACGCGGGAGAACGGCGCGCCGCCGCCTGGAGCGCGGCGAACCCGCCCCAGGAGATCCCGATCATGCCGACCGACCCGGTGCTCCACGGCTGCGCGGCCACCCAGTCGAGCGCCTCGCAGACGTCGCTCTGCTCCCTCTCCGAGTACTCGTCGAAGAGGACCCCGTCCGAGGATCCGCTGCCCCTGATATCGATGCGAAGCGACGCGTACCCGTGCTTGGCGAAGTACGGGTGGCGAACGGAATCGCGCCGGCGGGTGTTGTCCTCGTGCCGGTACGGCGACACCTCGACGACGGCGGGTACGGGCGTGAGCTCGGCCTGCGGAGGAAGCCAGAGGTGCGCGGACAGCCGCGCTCCGTCCGGGAGCGGGATCCAGAGGTCGTCGATCTCCCGGATGCGGGGGTCGGGCTGGGCAGGCGCGCGAACGGCCACACCTGCAGGATCGGCTCCGGCGCGGACGGCTAAAGCACCGACCAGGGTATCCGACGCCCCGAGCTACCCGTCTGGGCTTGAAAGCGTCCGGCAAGGAGGCGTAGGTTCAGCGGGCCGAAGCGCCATGCCTGACCTCCCATCCGGCACAGTCACTTTCCTCTTCACGGACATCGAAGGGTCGACTCGCCTGCTGAAGGCGCTCGGGGAGAGCTACGGCACGGTACTCACGGATCACCAGCGGCTTCTGCGGGAGGCGTTTACTGGCGCTTCAGGCCGGGAGATCGACACGCAGGGAGACGCCTTCTTCTTCGTCTTTCCGCGCGGGAAGGACGCAGTGGCCGGCGCACTGGCGGGTCAGCGGGCCCTTGCCGGGCACCCGTGGCCGGAGGAAGGCACGGTAGCGGTGCGTATGGGGATGCACACGGCCGAGCCCGCGCTGGCCGGGGAGCGCTACATCGGCCTGGGTGTTCACCGCGCGGCTCGAATCTGCGCGGCCGCGCACGGCGGCCAGATCCTCCTCTCGCAGTCGACCTATGCGCTGCTCGTCGACGACACCCTTCCCGACCTCCGCTTCGACGACCTCGGCGAGTACACCCTCAAGGATCTCGACAGGGCGGAACGCCTCTACCAGCTCGTCGCCCCGGACCTCCCTCGCGAGTTCCCGGCACCGAGAGCGGAGGGAACGAGGGCGCCCGAGCACATTCCCTTCGCCGGCCGTGAGAGCCAGCTGGCCGAGCTCGTCTACGCCGCCAAGCACGACGAGGCGCTGGAGGTCGTCGTCGCTGACGACTCGGTGCTGGTACGCGAGGGCCTCTGCCGGTTGCTCGAGGACATCGGCTTCCGCGTCGT
>JBKPFG010000276.1:0-6273 GCA_046728735.1 Actinomycetota bacterium | reverse complement strand
GGTTTCCTCCTCATGAGCCCGTCGATGCCCTCCGGCGGATACCTCGACGAGGAGGATTGGGAGGCCGTCTGCGAGCTCTGCCGCGAGCAGGACCTTTTCCTCGTCTACGACGCGGCCATGGAGCGCCTGCTCTTCGACGGGCGCGGGCTCGTGCATCCTTTGAGGCTGGAGGGCATGGCGGAGCGCACGGTCGTCGTCGGCTCCCTCTCGAAGGAGCACCGCATGATCGGCTGGCGCGTGGGCTGGGTGGCCGGCCCGGAAGCGACGGTCACGGATGTCGGCTGGGTGCACGTCTACAACACGACCTGTCCGGTCTCGATCGCACGGAAGGCGGGGGCGGCGGTCCTGCGAGGAGACCAGGGTCACGTGGCTGACTGCGTCGAGGAGCTCGAGCGCCGGCGGGACACCATGCTCGAGCTGCTCGCCGACTGGCCGCTCGTCAAGCCTGCAGGAGGCTGGTCGCTCCTCCTCGACGTGGCATCGCTCGGTCTCGAGCCCGAGGATGCCTCCCGCATCCTCCTCGAGGACGCCCAGATCGCAGCGACAGGGATGCGCGGGTGGGGAGACGAGGTCGCCGCCCGCTACGTGCGCTTCGTCTTCAGCGCGGAGCCCGTCGAGCGACTGCAGGAGATCCCGGCGCGGATCGCGGGGTCTCGCCTGGAGGAGGCACTTGCCCCTCGCGCGTAGCGAGGCCGTCGAGGCCGAAGCCGTCGTCGCGGAGATCGCGCGGGGCGGCCTGGCGGAGCTCCATACGCACCTGGGAGCGTCGGTCGACCCCGCGGTGATGTGGACGCTCGCGCACGAGCAGGGGATCGCGCTGCCTGTCAAGGACTACTGGGAGTTCGTCGACCTCGTCACCGTCGACCCACGCGGAGTCGAAGGCCTACCCGAGCTGGACGGGATCTACCACTGGACGGAGCTGATCCAGTCGAGCCCGCTCGCCGTCGAAGTCTCCGTCCACGGAGCGATCGGCGGTGCGTACCGCACGCAGAACATCACGACGCTCGAGCTGCGCTTCAACCCGATGAAGCGAAACCGCGGCGGGGAGCGCGACCTCGACCACATCATCATGGCCGCCGTGCGTGGGCTCGACCGGGCGAGTCTCGAGTACCCCCGCGTTCGCGCCGGGCTGATCCTGATGATGGACCGTACCTTCGACCCGGATCAGAACGCGGTCATCGTCGAGAAGGCGATCCGCTACCGGGGGCGCGGGATCGTCGGCCTCGATATCGCCGGGCCGCGGCCGAACGGGGGCCGGTATCCGTATCGCGACCTCGCCCCGCTCGTCGAGGAGGCGCGAGCGGCGGGCCTCGGGATCACGATCCACGTCGGCGAGGAGGGTGGGAGCGACGGCGTCGCCGAGATCGGCGAGGTCGTCGAGACGCTGCGGCCGGAGCGAATCGGGCACGGCATCCTCGCGGCGCAGGACGAGGAAGTCCTCGGCCTCGTGCGCGAGGCGGGAGTGGTGCTCGAGATCTGCCCCACGTCGAATCTCCTCACGAAGGCTCTCGCGGACGAGGAGGCCCTCCGGGAGACGGTCTCCACCTTCGTGGAGCGAAACATCCCCTTCACGATCGCGACGGACGGGCCCGAGATGATGCGTACCCACCTCCGGGACGAGCTGCGGCTGCTGCTCGATCTGGGCGCGCTCCGTGCCGACGAGCTGCGCGAGGTGAACGCGCGCGGCCATGAGGCAGCCTTCGTACGCCGAACGGTGTAGCGCAGAAGATCGTTCAGCCGGTCAATAGCGGGCGAGGCGGTCCGCTGGAAGCATGGCGCGGCATGATCACTCTCACGGAAGGCCTCCGCTTCACAGGCCGTCAGCGTCAGGTGGTGCAGCTGATTGCGGAGGGGTGCTCGAACGTCGAGATCGCCGAGCGGCTCGGAGTCTCGCCGCGGACGGCGAAGGCCCACTCCGACATCCTGCGTTCGAAGCTACGGGTCAGCAAGCGCCGCCAGATTCCCCTCGCCTTCAAGGACGCAACGGGCGAGAACCCACTCGAAAGCCTCGAGCCGGCAGCCGGCGGGCGCGAAGACTCCCGCACGACGGACTGATCGCTCGGGGGATGACGGCCCGGCGCCCGCGGCCGGGGTGCGGGCGCCGGCTACTCCTCCAGCGGGGCGTTGAAGAGGGCGAGCCAGCGCGTCAGGTCGGGCTCGATCGGCAGCTCGCTCTCGAGGACGTTCTTCAGCCGGAGCTCCTCCGCGTTGTCGCGCTCCTGCTCCTCGCCCGTCGGGACGAAGGGCCAGAACGTCCCGCGCTTGTAGCCGTAGATCAGGTACACGGGCCGGTCGCGGTCGCGGAACGCGAACATCGCGGCCAGCAGCTGGCCGCCGAAGCCGCGGTCGACGAGCTCCGAGCTGACGAGGTGCGTCGTCGTGACGAGATCTTCGAAGTCCTTGTCGCGGATGACCATCCACTGGAATCCGAAGCTGTCCGAGCGGCGGCGCACCTGGGAGCCCGAGTCACGGGCGGCGACGCCGAGCAGCTCGTCGATGTCGGCCTCGGCGCGCATGAAGTCTCCTGCCGAGAGCGGCTTGAAGACGACCGCCGCGACCCCCGCGGGCTTGAGGCTGGTCTCCGTCTCCAGCGTGATCGCCGCGGTCGAGAGGGCGAACAGCTTGTCGAGGTTCGCGCCTTTGAGCTTCTTTCGCCCGAAGAGGACGTCGCCGAGCCCCATCAGCGAGCCGTCCTACCCAGGTCACGGGCGATCTCCTCGAGACGATGGAGTCTCTTGTCGATTGGCGGATGGTCCATGAAGAGCTCGAAACGGCGCCGGGGCCGCGACGTGACGATACAGAGGGCGCTGATCGCGGCCCCGCCACGCAAGTCGCCCCGCGGCGCCTCGCCGCCGATCTTCGCCAAGGCGCTCATCAGCTGCTCGGGCGCCCCGGTGATCAGGGCCGAGCCGCGGTCGGCCACGTACTCGCGGTAGCGCGAGATCGACCACATGAGCAGGAGGCTCAGCAGGTAGATCGGCCCCCACAAGGGCACGAACATGAGAGCGATCCCTTTCCCAAAGAGGTCCTGGTCATGCCAGTACGCAGAGCCGGCGAGCGTCGGCCCGCTGGCGAAGGTCATCACGGCGCTGTCGCGGTTGGCGATGTGCGCGATCTCGTGACCCACGACGGCCTCGATCTCCTGGTCCTCGAGACTCTCCACGAGCCCACGTGTGAGGACAACGACAGACTTGACGGCGGTCGTGACCGCATACGCATTTGGCGTTCGAACATCGAGGAAGGCCAGTGTGGGCGCGGGCACGTCGGCCTGGGCAGCTACCCGCTCGACGAGCGCCTCGAGCTCGCGGAGGCGAGCGGGAGCCACAACGTCAAAACGGACACCGCGAAGCGCGAACGATCCTGCCTTGCCGATGTGGACGACGAGAAGAACCGGGATCGCCGCCATGAACATGAGGCAGCCCAGGAGTGCCCCGATCTCGTGCTCCTGGACGGTGGAGATCGCGAGGAGGAGCAAGAGCACTTCCAGCACGAGATAGATAGCTCCGATCACCGCGAGGGCGAACGCCATCCGGACGGACAGGCCGAGATCGCGACCAATGTCTCTGCGCCTCACGGCGCGGTCAGCTTAGGCGACCGGGCGACCCATGTCCCGCGCGATCTCAGCGAGCCGGGCGAGGCGCTTCTCGAGCGGTGGGTGGGTGGCGAAGAGCTGCCCGACGGACGACTTGACGGAGGTCGGGATGATGAAGAACGCGTTCATACCCTCCACCTCTCGCAGGTCGCGCTGCGGGATGCGGATGATGTCGCTCGCGATCTTCTGCAAGGCGCTCATCAGCTGCTCGGGGGCGCCCGTGATGAGCGCGGAGCCACGGTCGGCGGCGTACTCGCGGTAGCGCGAGATCGAGCGGATGAGGATGAAGCTGATCACGTACGTCGCGAGCGAGACGAGAAAGACGATGAGCCAGACGGGCGTGCCGCCGTCGCGGCTTCGCCCGCCGCCGAACATGCCGCCGTAGATGCCGAAGCGCGTCAGCATCGCCGCGAGCATCGCGAAGAAGCTCGCGAGCGTCATGACGAGGACGTCCCGGTTCGCCACGTGGGAGAGCTCGTGCGCGAGGACGCCCTCCACCTCCTTCGGCTCGAGCCGGCGCCAGAGGCCCTCGGTGACGGCCACGGCGGCGTGCTTCGGGCTTCGACCGGTCGCGAAGGCGTTCGGCACGTCGGTGGGGATGATCGCGACCCGCGGCTTGGGCAGGTCGGCCATCGCACAGAGACGCTCCACCATCGCGTGCAGCTCGGGCGCCTCCTCGGGCGAGACGACCTTGGCGCCGGAGGCGGCCAGGGCGAGCTTGTCGGACATGTAGTACTGGAACACGGCGAGCCCGCCGACGATCAGCAGCATCGGGAGGTAACCGACGCTGAGCACGTTGATCAGCACGACGGCGAAGACGACGTAGAGCAGGCCGAGCAGGAAGGACGTGAGGACCATGCGGGCAGACAGGCCGAAGTCGCGTCCGAAAGCCTTACGTTTCATAGGAAGCTCAACTCTCCTCAGAGCGAAGGGTTAGCGAAATTGTACCTAGCGAAGGTCACTCGCCCGCTCCTACTGGCGGTGCTCGTGGCGCTTGTCGCAGCCGCGCCTGCGGGCGCGGAGGCGCGCCAGCAGCTGCCAGTCGTCGTCGTCCCGGGCCTGTCGCTCGCGGACCTGCCGGAGCTGTCAGTGCACGGAGCGGTTGGCCTGCTCGTTCCGGCCAACGGGCGCGAGACGAGCGGAGCTCAGGCGCGGGCTGCCCTGGCGCAGGGCGAGACGCGCCCGTCCTATCTCGACGGCGGGGTTCCGTCGGGGGCCTCGTTGATCACGTACGAGACGACCGACTCGATCGACTTCGCCCGTTCGCAGATCGTCGTCGGTCTCCCCTCCGGGGCCGCTCAGCCGAACGACCGTGTCTACCCCGTGCTCGTGATCGCGCCGGGCTACCGCGGCCTCCTCACCTCGAACTCGACGCGGCTTCCCGGAGTGGTCTCGATCGTGGACATCGCGCCGACGGCCCTCGGCGAGGACGACGCGCTGGGCTCGACCGACGAGGCGGACCCGGCCGCGCGCGTGCTCGCGCTCGACGAGCTCATTCGCGAGAAGCGAGAGAACCGTCTCTCTTCCGGCCTGCTCGTGGCGGCGCTGATCGTGCTGCTCGCCTTCGTCTTTCCGCGGGCCGCCGCGCTCGCGTATGCGACCGCGCTCACTGCGAACCTCGTCCTGGGAGCGACCGAGACCTCGAACACCTGGATCGTGCTCCTCTCCATCGCGCTCGCGGTCGCCGCCGCAGTGCCGCTCGCTCGCGTCGTGCGCGGGCCGACGAGATTGGGCCTTGCCCTGGCGGCCGTGCTCGTGCTCTACCTCGTCGCGTTCCTCGTCGACAGCTCCTGGATCGCCTATTCGCCCTGGGGACCGCCGCAGAACGGCCGCTTCTACGGCGTCTCCAACCTGCTCGAGACGATGCTGCTCGTCCCCGCTCTGGCGGGCGCCACCCTCCTCGTGCGCCGGTTCGGCCCGCTCGCGTTCGCCGGCGTCGCCCTGCTCGCCTTCGTCCTCGTCGCAGGAAGCCGGTTCGGCGCGGACGGAGGGGGCGCGCTCGTGCTCGCCGCCGGATACGCGGTGCTGGGCGCATTGCTGGCAGGGCTTCGCGGCCGCCGCCTGGCCGTTGCCATCGCGGGAGCGGCTCTCGCGGCAGGAGCGCTGATCGGGATCGATGCCGCGACGGGCGGCTCGAGCCACGTGACGAAAGCCATCGGGGGCGGCCCCGACACTCTGGCTTCGCACTTCGGCGAGCGTCTGCACGTCTCCTGGGAGCGGGTCACCGTGGGGCCGGGCCCCGGTCTGGCGACGCTCCTCTCGCTCACCGCGCTGACCGTTCTCGTCGCCCGCCTGCTGCGATCCGATGCGTCCTGGGCCGAGCGCGCGCTCCCTCTCGCCTTCGCGACGGCCGTGGTCGTGTCGCTCGTCGTCAACGACTCCCCGAGCGACGTGGCGGTCGCCGGTTTGGTCGGCTATCTCGTCTGCGAGGCCGTTATGCTTCGCGCCCGATGCGCCGCGGCCTCCTGCTTGCGCTCGTCCTGGGCGGCCTACTGGCCGGCTGCGGAGGAGAGACGGACGTGACCGCCACGCCCGAGACAGTGGTCGGCACGGTGCCCGGGGCCGAGACAGTCGACGTCAGCAAGGGAGACCCTGCTGCGGGCAAGGAGATCTTCACCAAGACGGCGCAGCCACCCTGTGCGAGCTGCCACACCTTCAAGGCCGCAGGCTCGACGGCCACG
>JBKPFG010000065.1:0-11094 GCA_046728735.1 Actinomycetota bacterium | reverse complement strand
CTCGGCGACGGTCGCCTCTTCTCCGGCCGGCACGAAGACCGGGTCGTAGCCGAAGCCCTCCGAGCCTCGCGGTGCCGCGGCGATGCGGCCTTCGAGCGTGCCGGTTCCACGGAACTCCCGACCCTCCGGGGAGACGAGGACGAGCTCGCTCACGTAGCGCGCCCGGCGCCCGTCGCCGGCTACATCCGCGAGCTCGCGGAGAAGCCTCTCGACGTTGTCGCGGTCGGAGGCGCCGGGACCTGCGTAGCGCGCGGACCTGATCCCGGGGCGCCCGCCGAGACCGTCCACCTCGAGCCCGGAATCCTCCGCGAGTACGAAGGCCTCGGCGTCGGCGACGGCCCGGGCGAAGAGAGCCTTGGCGAGCGCGTTCTCGTAGAACGTGGTCCCGGTTTCCTCGGGGAGCTCGGCGCCGAGCGGCTCGATCTCCCACTTGGGCAGGAGCGCGCGCAGCTCGCGCAGCTTGTGCTCGTTGCCGGAGGCGAACCTGGCGGTTATTCGTCCCACCGGACGGCCGTGACGCCGTCGAGGTGGCTCAGCTGCTCCACCAGGTCACGGCCGCGCACGCCGGGCGGCATGCGCACCTGGACCTGCACCTCGCGGCCCTCCTCGTCCCCTTCCTCGAGGTGGATGCGGTGGACGGTCGCGCGTCGTCCCTCGAGGACGCTGAGCACGGGCGCCAGCGGCTGATCGGGCCGGAGGTCGATCTCCAGCGAGCCGCCTTCGCGCCGGCGGCTGACGATCCAGCCCTCCGCCAGGCGCAGAGGGCCGAGGCCGACGAGGACGACGCCCGTCCCGAGCAGAGCCGCGGCCCAGTAGCCCGCGCCCGCGGCCATGCCGATCGCTGCGACGACCCACAGGCCGGCAGCCGTGGTGAGGCCCCGGATGGAGAGGCCCTGGCGAATGATCGCTCCCGCCCCCAGGAAGCCGATGCCCGTCACGATCTGCGCCGCGATCCTCGTGGGGTCGAAGACCGTTCCTCGCGACCGGTCGAAGACGAAGTCGCCCCAGGCGTAGGCCGAGACGATCGTGAAGAGCGCCGAGCCGACACCGACGAGCATGTGCGTTCGCAGGCCGGCTGCGCGCTCTCGGAACTCGCGCTCGAGGCCGATCGCTCCCGTCAGCGCCGCGGCGGCGACGAGCCGGAGGGCGATCTCGCCCCAGGAGATGTCAGGAACGATCAACCGCTTCCCTCTGAACGGCGGAGAGCTGCTCGATGCCCGCGGTCGCGAGATCGATGAGGCGGTCGAGTTGCTCGCGGCTGAACGCGTTCCGCTCGGCGGTGGCCTGGACCTCGATGAGACGACCGTCCCCGCGCATGACGACATTCATGTCCACCTCCGCGGACGAGTCCTCCTCGTAGTCGAGGTCGAGGAGCGCCTCTCCGTCCACGATTCCGACCGAGACCGCGCCGATCTGGTCCGAGGGGAGCGGAAACGCCATCCTGCGGGCAGCCCGTGCCAGGGCGATCCACGCTCCAGTGATTGCAGCGGTGCGCGTGCCGCCGTCCGCCTGGATGACGTCGCAGTCCAGCCAGACCGTTCTTTCCCCGAGGGCTCCGAGGTCGTAGGCCGCGCGCAGGGAGCGCCCCACGAGACGCTGGATCTCGACGGTGCGGCCGCCCTGGCGCCCGGAACGGGCCTCACGCTGCGTACGCTCGCCCGTGGAAGCCGGGAGCATCCCGTACTCCGCGGTCAGCCAGCCGCGGCCGGAGCCGACCAGCCAGCGGGGAACGCCGTCTTCCATCGTCGCCGTGCAGAGGACGCGCGTACGGCCGAAGGAGATGAGGACCGAGCCGTGCGCCTGCTCGACGAAGTCCGGCACGACCTCGATCGCCCGCAACTCGTCGGCTCGGCGACCCTCCCGCACCTACGCGGCCGCCACCTCGAGATCCCGGACGGCCACCTGCTCCACCGACCCGATCGGTAGCTGCAGAAAGCGCTCGCCGAGCTCGCGGAAGTCGTCGGGAGTGCCGGTCGTCAGGAAGCGGACGGAGCCTTCGCGGCTCGGATCCCTGGCGATCCCCTTCCGCTCGAGCGTTTCGGCCACCTCGCGGGCGGTCTCCTCCGCGGAGAAGACGAGCGTCGTCGCTCGCCCGAAGACGCGCTCCAGCACCGGCCGGATGAGCGGGTAGTGCGTGCAGCCCAGGATGACCGTGTCCACCCCGGCGTCCTTGAGCGCGCGCGAGTACTCGCGCACCGCCGAGTCGATCTCCTCCGTCGGTGCTGCCGCCTCGATCAGGGGCACGAGGCGCGGACACGCCGTCGTGACGACAGTCACTCCGGCGTCCAGAGCGTGCACCGCGTCTTCGTAGCGCCCGCTGGCCACGGTCGCCTCCGTCGCCATGACGCCCACGCGACGGTTCCGGGTCGCCTGCACGGCCGCGTGGGCCTCGGGCGTGAGCACTCCCACGATCGGGACGGTCAGGCGCTCCTGGAGCTGCGGCAACGCGGCGGCGGTCGCAGAGTTGCACGCCGCCACGATCAGCTTGACGCCGAGGTCCTCGAGGTACGAGGCGATCTCGTGCGCGAAGCGCTGGATCTCCTCCCGACGCCGGGGGCCGTAGGGGCAGCGCGCTCCGTCGCCGAGGTAGAGGAAGTCCTCGTGCGGCATGGTGACGAGGCACTCGTGGAGGACGGTGAGGCCGCCCGCCCCCGAGTCGAAGATCCCGATCGGCCGCTCGTCCACGAGCCCGATTCTACGAGCTCGTTTCGGAAGGAGGCCTCGCCGCAGGGGTTGCGATGGGCGCCACGAGGCCAGGCCGCGGGACGCGCTCATATCGGGTTTAGATATGGGGGCGGCCCGAGGCCGCCGCCTCGGGACGATCCAGCGCAGTCCAGCGGCTCAGGGCATCGTTTCGAGACGGGCTCGGAAAGCGGTACCGGGTAGCGTTTGCCGCATGTTCGAGCTCTGGCAGGCCGAGGGCGCGTTCGCGCGGATCGAGGAGTACCTGCGCGGGGAAGAGTTCTTCGGCTCCCGCCGCTGCTTCGCCGACCTCCACCTCGGCTACGGGCTCTCCACGACACTCCGGCGAACGAGGGTCCCGGACCCGCCCGAGCCCTGTCCGCTTCCCCTTGCGGCCTGCAAGATCCGACGCCTCGACGAGCCCCGCCCGCTGCCGGGGCAGTTCAGCATCGGGGAATGGCGACGGACCTGGGACGACCAGGGCTACACCTCCGCAATTGCGGCCGTGAGGCAAGCAATTTCGGAGGGAAGCGTGTACCAGGTCAACCTCGTGCAGCACCTGTCGGCGCCGTTCGAGGGCGACCCGGGCGGCCTCGCTGCCAGGCTCGCCCCGCTCCGCCCGCTCCACCCGGAGCCGTTCCGAGGCGAAGGCTGGACGATCGTCTCGGCCTCGCCCGAGCTCTTCCTCGCAAGGCGCGGGCACCGGGTGTGGACCGCGCCGATCAAGGGGACGCGGCCGCTCGACGACGACGCTCTCAGCGACTCCCAGAAGGACGCCGCCGAGCACGTGATGATCGTCGACCTCGAGCGGAACGACCTCTCGCGGGTCTCGGAGCCGGGCAGCGTGCGGTGGCCGGGCCTCATGACCGAGCAGGAGCTCGCGGGGGTGAAGCACCTCGTTACTCGGGTCGAGGGCCGGCTGCGCGAGGGCGTCGGCCTGGCCGAGCTCCTCGAGGCTGTCTTCCCGGGTGGCTCCGTGACCGGCGCGCCCAAGATCTCCGCGCTCGACCACATCGCCGCGCTGGAGCCGGTCGGCCGGGGGGCGTCGATGGGTGCCCTGGGGCGAATCTGGCCCAACGGGGACCTCGACCTCGCGCTGACGATCCGGACCTTCGCGGTCGCGGAGGGCCGGGTCCACCTCTGGGTCGGAGGCGGGATCGTCTGGGACTCGAGCCCCGACGACGAGATCGAGGAGTCCTGGATCAAGGCGCGCCCGCTGCTCGCGGCGATCGGCGCGCCCGTGGACGAGCCCGTCGCCTCGTGACGCTGCTCGCCGTGGCAGTCGGCGGGCGCGGAGTCGTCGACCCCGACGAGCCCGTCCTCAACGCCGACGACGAGGCCCTGCTCCGCGGTCGCGCCGCTTTCGAGACCACGCGCGTCTACGGGGGAACCCCCTTCAAGCTCGACGAGCACCTCGCGCGCCTGGCCGGCTCTGCCGAGCGTATCGGCCTCCCGCCGGTCGACCGCGAGCAGTGTGAACAGCTCGCGCGGTCCGCGCTCGGAGCCTCGAGGGAGCCCCATGCCGTCCTGCGCCTCTACTGGACCGCGGGTCGCGAAGGCAGCGGGCAACCGACCGCGCTCGCACTCGTGAGCACGATCCCGGCGCACCTCGAGGAGCTCCGCGCGCGCGGCATCAAGCTCGTTTCGCTCCCACTCGGCCTTCAGGCCGACCTGCGCGCGTTCGCGCCCTGGCTCCTCGGAGGCGTCAAGTCGACGAGCTATGCGGTGAACATGGCGGCCGAGGCAGAGGCGAGGCGGCGCGGAGCCGACGACGCGGTCTTTCTCGCGAGCGGCGACATCGTCCTCGAGGGCCCTGTGACGAACGTCTGGTGGAGGCTCGACGAGGTTCTCTACACGCCTGCGCTCGAGCTCGGCATCCTGGCCGGTGTCACGCGCGCGACCCTGATCGCCGCGGCCGCCGAGCTCGGCTACGAGGTGCGCGAAGGCGAATTCCCGCTCTCACATCTGGCCTCCGCCGAGGAGGCGTTCACCTCCTCCTCCGTCCGCGAGGTGATGCCCGTCGTCGAGCTTGACGGAGACAAGCTCGGCGAGGGGAAGCCCGGCAGTGCCGCCCGGAATTTCCAGGCGGCGCTGCGGGCTGCCGCAGAGCGGTGATCAGGCGCCGACGAGCTTGCGCCGGGTGACGAGCATGGCGCCGGTCGCGGCGAGGACGAGGGCGAAGGCGACTCCTGCTCCCACGCCCGCGTCGCGCCAGTCGAAGCCGGCCGAGACGGTCGTGGAGACATCCGAGCGCGGAAGATCGAGGATTGCGAGGCGGCGATGCATCTGCGTGATCTTGGGCACTGTCGGGCCCTGGACGACGACCACGCGGTCGGTTTCTGCCTTGTTCAGGAGGGCGGCGTGGCGGGCGTCGGTCCGAAGGACCGGCTCCTGCACGACCTCCTTGTTCAGGAGCGCCGCGTGCCTGGCATCCACGGCGAGCCGCGCCTGAGCGACGGGGACGGCCAGGAAGGCGACTGCGAGCGCCGCCGTCACGACCTTGACGAACTTGTGGCTTCTCGTGTGCTGCATGGTTCTCCTTCCAGCGAGTAGGACTTAGCCACACGACGGCGGCAGGTCTGGGGCTCTTCCCTACACTCAGGCCGTGCGAGCCCTTTCGCTCATCCACCAGGAGGACGCTCCGACCGGGACGTTCGCCGACGCCGTCCGTGCGCGGGGAGCCGAGCTCACCGAATGGAACATCTCGAATGGGTCCCCGCCGGAGCCTCCCGAGTCGTACGACGCCGTCTTCATCTTCGGCGGCGCGATGCACGTCGACCAGGACGACAGGCACCCGTGGCTCAGGGAGGAGGACGAGCTCGTCAAGAAGCTTCTCCTGAAGGAGGTCCCGCTCTTCGGCGTCTGCCTCGGCAGCCAGCTGATCGCCAAGGCGGCGGGCGCGCGTGTGGGCCCCGCGCCGCGCGAGGAGGTCGGCTGGCACGAAGTGGGGCTGACCGCCGAGGCGGCCGACGATCCCGTCCTCGGAGGCGTGCCGCAAAGGTTCACCGCCTTCCAGTGGCACAGCTACGCGTTCGACCTCCCGCCGGGCGCGACCGCGCTCGCGCGCAACGACGTCGGCTTGCAGGCCTACCGGCTAGGCGATTTCGCCTGGGGCATCCAGTTCCACGCCGAGGTGACGCAGGAGATCGTCGAGGGCTGGGCCCGCTCGGACGGCCGGCGCCCGTTCGACCCCGCGCCTATGGAGAGCTGGGGCCGGCTTGGGCGGGGACTTGCGCGCCGCTTTCTCGAGCACGCGGCCCGGATCCCTCGACGTGGACGTCGGGAAGCCATTCGAGCCAGCTAGGCAAGTACCAGTTCCAGCGCCCGAGCAGCTTCATGCTCGCCGGCACCAGCACCGAGCGCACGATCGTCGCGTCGATCAGGAGGGCCACGGCGATCCCGAATCCCATCTGCTGGAACATGACCAGCTCGCCGCGTGCGAAGCCGGAGAAGACGGCGATGATGATCAGCGCGGCGCCCGTGATCAGCCGCGCGGTCGAGCCGACGCCGAAGGAGACCGCCAGGTCGTTGTCACCCGTGAGCCCGTACTTCTCGCGGATCCGGCTGAGCAGGAAGACCTGGTAGTCCATCGAGAGGCCGAAGAGGACGGCAAAGAGGAACAGGGGCACCCAGGCTTCGATCGCGTCCACCTGCTCGAAGCCGAAGAGCTCGTTCCCGACGCCCTTGACGAACACGAGCACGAGCAGTCCGTAGGCGGCGCCCACCGAGAGGAGGTTCATGGCGATCGCGGTCGCCGGGACGACGATCGAGCGGAAGGCGACCGTGAGGAGGATGAAGCTGAGGCCGAGCACGAAGACGAAGACGATCGGCAGCCACCGGTCCATGACGTCGAAGTAGTCGATCTCCTCCGCGGTGCTTCCGCCGACGTACACGGGGATGCCGCTTCCGTCGAACACGGTGGGAACGAGGTCTGATCGCAGGTCGCGTACGGCGGCGACCGCTTCGTCCGAGAGAGGGTCACCGGCAACCGGCACGGTCAGCACGAGGAGGTCGTCCCCAGGGCTCGTGGCCTGGGTCGGCGGGCCGAAGATCGGTCGGTCGGCGAGCTCCGACTCGAGGGCGACGACGGCACTCTTCAGCTCGTCCGACTCGGTGTTTCCGTCCACGACGATTCGGACCGGATCGATCGTCTGGCCGGGGAACTCCTCGTTGAGGAGGAGGAAGCCCTGCTTCGACTCGAAGCGGTCGGGGATGGTGCTGATCCCGGCCTCGCCGGTCTCGTACGAGAGGATCGGCACCGCGCACGCGACGAGCAGCGCGACGGCCGCGACGAGGCTGGCGACCGGCCGGCGCATCACGGCCCGGACGATTCGGCCCCAGAAACGGCTCTCGGAGGCCTCGCTCGCCTTGCGGCCGAAGTAAGGGATCCGGCCCGAGTTGATCCGGTCCCCGAGGAGGCTGATGACCGCGGGGAGCAGGGTGAGCGCGGCCGCGACGGAGACGATGCCGACAAGGATCGCGCCGGTGGCCAGGCTGCGCATGATCGTGTTGGGCACGAGCTCGAGGCCGAACATGGCGAGGACGAAAGCAAGGCCGCTGAAGAGAACGGCGCGGCTGGCCGTGGCGCCCGCGGTCGCGATCGCGTCGAGCTTGTCCCTCCCCTCCGAGCGCTCCTCGCGGAACCGCGACAGGATGAAGAGCGAGTAGTCGATCCCGAGCGCCAGGCCCATCCCGAAGATCATGTTCTGGACGAAGATCGAGAGGTCGAAGACCTGTCCGACGATGGCCGTGAGCGCCAGGGCGACGACGATCGAAAGGATGGCGAGGACGAGCGGGATCAGCCCCGCGACCACGGCGCCGAAGACGAGCAGGAGGATGATCAGCGCAGCCGGCGCGCCGAAGAAGAGCTCTCCGTTCCTGAGGTCGTCCTGCGAGAGCGTCTCCTGGTCGGCGTCGTTGACGAAGTCGCCCGTGATCGCGGCCTCGTAGCGCGGATCCGCGTCCGCAGCCTTGACCACGCCGACGACGCTGTCGACGTCATCCTCTGCGTTCGCTCCCAGCCCCACGAGCAGCGCCTCCGCGTCGCCCCCCTTCGACACGAGGCGATCGTCGTCGGCGGACGTGGCGACGAAGGATGCGCCGGCGGCGCGCAAGTCGTTCGCGAGCTGGGCCACGCGGGCACCGTCGACGGTGCCCGCGACGGCGCGCACGACGACCACCTCGGTCACGTCCCGGTCGACGGCCGAGACCGTCGGGCGGAAGCGCTCGGCCTGGAGCTCGGCGGCACGCTCGGAGTCGGTCGGGCTCGTCACCCGCCCCTCGGAGGTGAGCACGTCGCCGAGCAGGGTGGCGACAAGCCCGAAGGAGAGGACGAGACCGACGACCCAGGCCGCGATCGTGACCCAGGGATGCCGGCTGCTGCTCGAGGCTAGCCGCTCGGTCATGCTGAAGTTAGTTTCTACTAACTTACTCGGTCGTTGTCAAGGCTCGCGCGGGGCGGCTTCGCTCAGGAAGAGGAAGAGCTCCTCCTCGACCTCGTCCGGCTGCTCGAGCGGAGAGAGATGACCCGCCTCCGGGATGGTCACGAGCTTGGCGGCCTGGAGGAGCCCCGCCAGCTCGGCGGACTCGGCGGGCGGCGTGAGGACGTCCTCCGCGCCGACCACCACGAGCGTGGGCACGTCCATGTCGGAAGCGGTCTCGCTCGAGTCGGGACGCGCGCCGAGCGCCCGCACCGTGGCAACGAGGTTGGGGATGGGTTGCTCGGCCGCGATCTCGCGGGCGCGGGCCACGACGTCCGTCCCGGTGCTCGGCGCGAAGAGCTTCGGCTGCTGAACCTCCCAGAAGGCGTCGAACCCCTCCTCCTCGAGGACGCGGACGGTCTCAGCCCGACCCTCGCGTGCCTGGGGTGTGTCCGCACCCGCTCTCGTGTCGATGAAGACTGCGGCCGTGATCCTGGACGAGGCCCGGCGCCAGAGCTCGAAAATGAGGTAACCGCCCATTGAGCAGCCGACCGGGATGAACTGGCCGGGCAGGAGCTCGAGCAGGCGCTCGGCCCAGCTTCCCAGGTCGTCGTCGGGCTCACGGCCGGGCAGGTTCGGGGAGATCGTCTCGAATTCCGCCTGCTCGAGGGCGGGAACCTGGCCGTCCCACATGCGCGCGTCGAGCGGGAAGGCGTGCAGGAAGAGGAGCGGAGGCGTCAAGCGCGGGGCAGGTCGACGGCGCCCGGCTCGTCAGCCGCGCCCTCGTAGCCGTGGCCCGCTCCCTCCACGCCGAGCACGACGGCGATCTCGTTCACGAGCTGCGGCGCCGGGCTCAGGTCCTCCGCCCGCTCCGCGGTGCGGATCACGGCCCGGACCTGGGCCGGGTCGGCGCCGGTGAGACGCGCGACCACGGTGGGGTTGGCCGCCAGGGAGATGACGTCCCCCGGCGCCAGCTCGCCGTGGTACTGCGGGACCGAGAGGTATTCGTCCATCAGGCGGCCGCGCTCGAAGAGCACGAAGCGCACGACCTGCTCGTCCTCGATGCCGAGGAGCAGCACGACGGCGCCCATGCGGTCGGAAAGCTCGCGCGCCAGTCGGCGGAGCATCTCGGGATCGCGGTCGCAGAGCTCGTCGTACACGGCGATCCAACCGTTGCGAGGAGGTGTGACCACGCTGCCTTTTGAGCTGCCGGGCAGTCGCGGCACGAACTGGCGCACGGCCCGCACGACGGCGTCGAGGTCGTCCGTCTGCACGTGCGCCGACCCGAAGGAACGCCCGCGCGCGCCTCCCAGCCTGCGCTCTAGGCCTTCCACCGGCGCTTCGAGGATTCGCGCCACCTCCGCGAATCCGGCCCGCACCCAGCCGGTCGCAGCCTCGGCCGTCACCTCCACCCGAACGGTCTCGCTTCCGGAGGACCGGGCCTCCTCGACCAGCCCGCGCAGCGCCTCGTCACTCGGTCGCTCGTCGATCGCCATCAGCCGAACACTCGCAGACCTGTCAAGAGGTGATGCGCGGCAAGGTTGCGATGGCCCGGGAAGCGATCGCCGGCCGCGCGCGTGTCCTCCTCGCCGTAGAAATGAAGGACAGCCTTGCGCAGGCCGAGATCGCCGTGCGGCCACGCGTCGGGACGGGCCAGATGCCGCGCGAGGAACCACTCCGCTGTCCACTCGCCGATGCCCGGCAGTGCCACGAGTCGAGCCCTGACCTCTTCGTCGGGCAAGAGCGCGAGGCCGTCGAGATCGAGGTCCGAGCGGGCGAGCCCGACGACGTACTCCGCCTTGCGGCGCGAGAAGCCGAGCGGCAGGAGCTCCTCCGGCTCGGCCGCGGCAATTCGCTCCCTCGTAGGGAACGACCACGCATGGTCGAAGGGCTCGCCGAACGCCTGGATCAGCCGGTTGCGGACCGCAAACGCGGCGTGCAGCGAGATCTGCTGCGCGGTGATCGACGTGACCAGCGCCTCGTACGGATCGAGCGCGAGCGGCGGCCGGAAGCCCCGCAGTGCGTCGACGAGCTTCGCGAGCACGGGGTCGGTGGCGGCGAAGGCCGAGAACCCCTCGAGGTCGAAGGGCTCACCCAGGTAATGGCGCACCGGGTCGACGAGGTCCAGGTCGCCCGGGCGGATGCGCACGCCACCCGCGTCGGGGTCGATGCGCACCTCGCGGCCCCCGATGACGCGGTGGAGGCCGTCCTCGTGCCAGAGGTTCGCAAGATCCCGCCCGAATGCCCGGTAGCGCTCGGTGGAGAGCTCGAAGTCGTACGGCTCAGGAAGCGAGACCGCGCGCGACGTCGTGGAAGTCGTCGAAGCGCTCATAGGAAATTCCCCGTTCGTCGAGATAGCGGGCCAGGCCCTTGGTCGCGAAGACGCGGTCGGAGGCCTCCGCCGCGCAGCGGTCGGAATAGCCGTCGCCCACGTAGACGAGCTCGCCGTCGCCGGCGAACTCCCGCACGATCGACCGTTTGCACGACTCCCCGCACGAGTCGCACGTCTCGTCGTACTGCCAGAGGACTTTCCAGCCCTCCGGGCTCGGGTCGACGCGGTTGGCGTGGAGCTCGACGTCCACTCCCTCGTGCTCGAGGATCGGCTCGATCAGCTCGTGGAAGCCCGACGAGACGATCACGAACCGCCAGTCGCGCGCGTGCGCGAGCTCGACGAGCTCGCGGAATCCCGGCCGGATGCTGACGTTCTCGAGCTCCCAGGCCACGATCTCCTCGAGCGGCTTCCTGACCGGCTCGAACTCGCGCGTGATCACCTCGCGCAGCGGCATCTGCCCGCTGTCGAGGCCGTCCTCGACCTCCTGGTAGACGACCGGGTCGCCGAAGCGACTAGCGATCTCGTCCAGCAAGTCCTCCTGCGTGACCGTGCCGTCGAAGTCGACGACGATGGTGCGGGCGCTCAAAAGTGGGAGGTGATTCCCGCCGGATCCTCGTCGGCGTCCTTCGCCTGCTTGGCCGCGTCCGACTCCTCGTACCA
>JBKPFG010000214.1:0-3461 GCA_046728735.1 Actinomycetota bacterium | reverse complement strand
AGCGGCGCGGCGGCCGCTACGGACTGGCAACACTATGCGTCGGGGTAGGACAGGGACAGGCAGCGATCTTCGAGAGGACGTAGCGATGGCGATTGCGACGGAACGGGAGTACGGACTGTTCATCAACGGCGAGAGCGTGGAGCCCTCGTCGGGAGAGATTCGCGAGCTTCGGGAGCCGGCCACCGGCGCCCCGCTTGCCAAGGCCGCGATGGCCGGGGAGGCCGACGTCGACAGGGCGGTCGAGGCCGCCCGGGCGGCGCTCGAGGGCCCGTGGGGCAAGACGCCTCCGAATGAGCGCTCCCGCCTCTTGCACGCCCTCGCCGACGCGATCGTCGCCAACCGCAAGGAGCTGACGGAGCTCGAGACCCGCAACGTCGGCAAGGCGGTCACGTCCGTGAAGGGCGAGGTGGCGGTGTCCGCGGAGAACTTCCGCTGGTACGCGTCCGCGATCGCCTCGATCGCCGGCCGGACGACTCCGATCGGCAGCTCGATCCTGGCCTACACGCTCAAGGAGCCGGTCGGGGTTGCGGCGCAGATCGTCCCGTGGAACTACCCGATCATGATGGCGGCGTGGAAGCTCGCGCCTGCCCTGGCCGCGGGCTGCACGGTCGTCCTCAAGCCCGACCCCTCCACGCCGCTCACCGTGCTGCGCGTGGCCGAGCTGGCCGCGGAGGTCGGGATTCCTGCGGGAGTCGTCAACATCGTCCCGGGGGACGGCCCGACCACCGGCTCCTACCTCGTCCGGCACCCGGGTGTCGACAAGGTGGCGTTCACGGGCTCGACCGCGACGGGCTCCGAGATCATGCGCCTCTGCTCCGAGCCGGTGAAGCGCCTCTCGCTCGAGCTCGGCGGCAAGAGCCCGAACCTCGTCTTCGCGGACGCCAACCTCGACGACGCGGTGCCCTCGTCCGTCTACGCGATCTACTACGCGGCCGGCCAGAGCTGCGATGCACGCTCGCGCGTGCTCGTGGAGAAACCGCTCTACGACGAGTTCGTGAGCCGCTTCACCGAGACCGCGGCCAAGATGACGACCGGCGATCCGCTCGACGAGGAGACGCAGATGGGGTCGCTCATCTCCGAGGCGCATCGCCAGAAGGTGCACGGCCTCGTCGAGACCGGTCGCAAGGAGGGCGCGGAGGTCTTGACGGGCGGGGAGCCGCAGGACGGAGGCGGAGCCTTCTATCCGGCCACGGTGCTGGCGGGCGTCACGAACTCGATGGCCGTGGCGCAGGAGGAGATCTTCGGCCCGGTCGTGACCGTGATCCCGTTCGAGGACGAGGCCGAGGCGGTGCGCCTCGCGAACGACGTCAAGTACGGGCTCACCGCGACGGTGTGGACGAACGATCCCGGGCGCGGGCACCGGCTCGCCCGACAGATCAAGTCCGGCGTGATCGGGATCAATCTCCCCAACACCGCGTTCCCGGGGCTCCCGTTCGGCGGCTACAAGCAGTCGGGTTTCGGCCGGGAGGGGTCGCTCGAGACGATCGAGATGTACCTGGAGACGAAGACCGTCTTGGTCTCGACGGGATCCAAGCCCGTCAACCCGTGGGGGTTGTAGGCGAGGGGAACTATCCGCCCGACCCAGCAGTCTGAGGGGCATGAGGATCGCAGTGCTTTTCGCTGCCGTTGCGCTGCTCGCGGGGTGCGGCTCGGAAGCGGGGTCTCGGGCCCCGCGCTACGACGTCACGATTTCCTACTGGCCCGCGGGTCGGGGCGGCGAGACGCGGTCGGCCACGCTGCAGTGCGATCCCGACGGCGGCTCCCACCCTGATCCGAACGGCGCCTGCGACGCGCTCCTCCAGCACGAGGATGCCCTCAAGCCGGTGCCTCGAGACGTCGCCTGTACGGAGATCTACGGCGGTCCTCAGCTGGCCACGATCAGTGGGCCCGGGGTGCACGCCGTCTTCTCGCGCACGAACGGCTGCGAGATCGCGCGCTGGGAGGCCCTCAAGGCCGTCCTCGAGCTCCCGCCGAACTAGCGCTTCAACACGAGCACCGACCCGCCCGCGAGGAGAAGCAGGCCGACCAGGCGCGCGGTGTTGAGCGGGATCCGCTCGAGCCCGAAGAGCCCGAACGCGTCGATGACCACGCCCATCGCGAGCTGGCCGGCGATCAGGAGGCCGATGGTCGCGAAGGTGCCGATCCTCGGCGCGGCGAAGGTGATGGAGAGGACGACGACGGCGCCCATGACGGCGTTGAGCCACAGCCATGGAGGCTCGTGCAGCCCCTCGACCACTCCGCCGAAGCCCTGCCGCGCGACGAGCACGAGCGAGCAGATGATGAGTGCGGCTCCCAGCGAGCCGAAGGCGGTGGCCTCGAGCACGCCGATCCGGCGGCCGAACGCGCCGCTGACCGCCACCTGGATGGACCCCGCGACTCCGGCGACGAGTGAGAGGAAGACGGCTGTGGAGCTCGCCGACACGGCGGCGAGCATAACCGCACGGATTGGGCCGCAAAGGCCAAGGAACGCCTCGCCGCACCGTTGTAGACTCGGCGAATGTCGCTCCAGGAACGCAGCGCGACCGACCGCGTGTTGGCCGATCGCGAGCGCTACGTCGCGGCGGGCGTCGCGACTCCGCAGCTCGTCGTCGACCGCGCTGACGGCGCCCGGATCTGGGACGTGGACGGCCGCGAGTACATCGACTTCGCAGGCGGTCTCGGCTGCCAGAACACGGGACACGGGCTTCCCACCGCCGTCGCTGCGATCCACGAGCAGGTCGACCGCTACCTGCACCAGTGCTTCATGGTCGGCCTCTACGAGCCCTACGTCGAGGTCTGCCGCCGGCTCGCCGAGCTCTCGCCCTGCAGCGGCGGCGAGCAGAAGAGCATCCTCGTCAACTCGGGTGCCGAGGCCGTCGAGAACGCAGTCAAGATCGCCCGCGTCGCCACGGGGCGCCCCGCCGTGGTCGTCTTCGACCGCGCCTTCCACGGCCGCACGCTCCTCTCCATGACGATGACGAGCAAGGTCGTCCCCTACAAGCGCGGCTTCGGACCCTTTGCGCCGGAGGTCTATCGCGCGCCGGCCCCCTATCCGTACCGCGATATCACGTCGGACGACTCGATCCACGGTCTCGAAAGCCTCTTCAAGGGGGACGTGGATCCGGAGTCGGTGGCCTGCGTCGTCCTCGAGCCGGTGCAGGGAGAGGGCGGTTTCATCCCCATGCCGGAGGACTTCCCACGCCGGCTGAAGGAGCTCTGCGAGGCGCACGGGATCCTCTACGTCGACGACGAGGTGCAGTCGGGGATCGGTCGTACCGGGCCGGTCTGGGCGATCGAGCGCTATGGCGTCGAGCCGGATCTGGTCGTCTCGGGCAAGTCGCTCGGCGGCGGGCTGCCGCTGGCGGGGGTCACCGGTCGCGCCGAGATCGTCGACGCGGTTCCAGCCGGAGGGCTGGGCGGCACCTTCGGAGGAAACCCGGTCGCATGCGCGGCCGCTCTGGCCGTTCTCGACGAGGTCTCCA
>JBKPFG010000284.1:0-13307 GCA_046728735.1 Actinomycetota bacterium | reverse complement strand
GGACAAGATCGTGCTCGTCGCGGGTTTCCAGGGCGTCTCCACGGAGTACAACATCACGACGCTCGGCCGCGGCGGCTCCGACACCACGGCTGTCGCGCTCGCGGCCGCGCTCGGCGCCGACGCCTGCGAGATCTACACCGACGTCGACGGCGTCTTCACGGCCGACCCTCGCATCGTCCCGGACGCCCGCAAGCTCCACGCGGTCAGCTACGAGGAGATGCTCGAGATGGCGGCCTCTGGCGCGCGAGTGCTTGCGCTACGCTCGGTGGAGTTCGCACGGAACCACGGCGTGAAGCTCCACGTCCGCTCCACCTTCACCGAGGAGGCGGGCACGTGGATCACCGAGGAGGACGAGCGCATGCTGGAGAAGGCGATGATCTCGGGCGTCACGCACACGCTCGAGGAGGCGGTTTACCGGGTGGAGGGCGTCGATCGCGCCGACCTCTTCTCCGCGCTCGCGGACGCGCCTGTCTCCGTCGACACCATCATCCAGACGGACGGGCCCATCCTCTTCTCGGCGCCTCTCGAGGACCGCGACGACACGGCGGCCGTGCTCGACCGGTTGGGCGCCACCTGGAAGGAGCAGGACGGCCTCGGCAAGGTCAGCGTCATCGGCGCCGGCATGAAGAGCCACCCGGGGATCGCGGCGCGGACGTTCGCGACGCTGCGCGATCTCGGTCTCGAGCCCCAGCTCGTCGCCACCTCGCCGATCAAGATCGCCTTCTATGTCCCCCAGGAGGACGTCGAGCGCGCGGTCAAGGGGCTCCACACGGCGTTCGAGCTCTCCTCCGCCGAGGCGGAGCGCGCTCATGACTGACGATGTCCTGACCGGTCAGAACATCCGGGTGGGCGTGGTCGGCGCCACGGGCGCGGTCGGGACGGTCACCCTCCAGCTGCTCGCCGAGCGCGGCTTTGAGGACGTGCGGCCGTTCGCGTCGGCCCGCTCGGCCGGGAAGAAGGTCGCCTTCGGGGACGGTGAGCTGGTCGTCGAGGAGGCGACGCCCGAGGCCCTCGGGGGCGGCGGGATCGATCTCTGCTTCTTCTCGGTGGGCACCGAGGCGAGCCGAGAGCTCGTGCCGCCGACTGTCGCGGGGGGGGCCGTCGCCATCGACAAGTCCGACGCTTTCCGCCTCACGGACGGCATTCCGCTCGTCGTGGCCGGCGTGAACGACCAGGCGCTGAACGGGGACGAGATCGTGGCCAATCCGAACTGCTCGGCGATCCAGCTCGCCTGCGTCCTCAAGCCTTTGTACGAGGCGGCGGGGCTCACGCACGTGCGGCTCGCGACCTACCAGTCGATGTCGGGCGCCGGAGATCCCGGGATCGAGCGCCTGCGCGCGACGGCGCCGATGGAGGCGGACCTTGCGATGGACTGGGAGCTCGAGGGTGACGAGTTCACGGAGGAGTCGAAGCTCCGCGCCGAGACGCAGAAGATCCTCGACCTCGCCGACCTGCCCATCCAGGCCACCTGCATCCGTGTGCCCGTGCTGGTCGGCCACGGTCAGGCGGTGTGGGTGGAGACGGAGCAGCGGCTCTCGCCCGCGGCGGCGAGCGAGGTGCTCGCAGCCGCGCCTCACGTGCGCCTCGCCGAGTTCCCGACGGCGAAGGACGCGGCCGGACAGGATGACGTGCTCGTGGCGCGGATCCGGCCCGACATGGCGGACGGGCACGGCCTCGCCCTCTGGAGCGTGAACGACAACCTCCGCAAGGGCGCGGCGCTGAACGCGGTGCAGATCGCGGAAGCGCTCCTCGAGCGGCGACTCCTGCCGGCGTAACGACACCTTCGCGGCCTCCAGAAATTCGAGCGCAGCGGCCGGACGTATACGTGGTCTGCGCGAGCGTCTACCCGCGCGAGGACGCGGGTGTCTCTCGAGCCGGATGTCTTCGTTCCGAAACCCGTCTCCCTCGCGGCGCTCCGCTAGGCGCTCTCGGGCTAGCCGTCAGGCAGGCCGCTCCGGCACCGGCGCGGGGACGAACGCCTCCTTCACCTTGCGCAAGACCTTCGCTGTCGGACCCTCCAGCACGGGCTGGAGGCCGCCGAGCTCGACCCGGGCGAGCGCGACGTCTCCGTCCCAGCGCACCGGGTAGAAGCCGAAGTCGGCCAGGAAGTCGGACGGGAAGATGGTCCGGTGGACGAGGAAGCGCTCGTAGGCACTGATGCCTTCGGGATACCGGTAGCCGAACGTCTCCACGGCTTTCACGCCACGGTCCCGGGCCTCGCCCATCACCGCGAGGAAGAGGCTCTGAAGCACCCAGGGCGAGTTCGGGTCGACGAGGTAGACGCACGTGATGAGCACCGAGTCGTCTGACGGAGGGCCTGCGGGCAGCTCCCACGCGCGTGGAAACGCTCCCGAGGGCCCGCACTGGATGAAGCCGACCACCCGGTCGTCGTCTTCGAAGTAGAGCGTCCCCCACGCGCCCCACTCGTCCTCGATCTTGTCCGCCCACTTTCCTTTCGCCGCGACACGCTGGCCACGGGACTGCCAGAAGACGCAGCCGACACACGGCGGTGGCGCATGCGCGATCGACGCGGCTGTTACGGGGTGGAGCCGGTGCGGCAACGGAGCCTGAGAATAGTCGCCTCCGGCCGCGCGAGGAACCGAAACGGCACGAAGCTCGCCCCCAGTCCCCGCGACACGTGCAGCGTCCCTGCGGGCGTCGGGTGGAGTCCCTCCCAGTGCGGCGCGCGCAGGTGCTCGAGTCGGAGCTTTCCGCGAGGGGTCGGGAGGCAGATCTGACCGCCGTGCAGATGTCCCGCCACGATCAGGTCGTAGCTCGCCGGGGGCAGCCACTCGGTCACGTCGGGATAGTGGAAGAGCAGGATGGTCAGATCGGCGCTCGGATCCGCCAGGCGCTCGAGCTGCCGACGACTCCAGCCGGGACGCGGATCGCCGCCGACGAGCTGGACTCGCCCGCCCGGGAGCTCGAGCACGACGCTCGAGTCCTCCAGCACGCCCTCCCCGAGCGCGCCCCGGGCTGCCTCGACGTCGTGATTGCCGAGCACCGAGTAGAGACCGTGCCGCGGTCGAAGACGAGCCACCGCCCTCCGCAACCGACCTTCGGCACGAGCGCGCGAGAGCAGGTCCCCGGTCAGCAGGACGAGATCGATCGACTTCCCCTCCGCCGAGGTGACCGCCTGCTCGAGCGCCCGCCCGTTGAGGGAGATCGTGCCGAGGTGAAAGTCGGACAGATGGAGGATCGTGAGCCCGTCCAGCTCCGCGGGCAGGCGCTCGAGCGGGACCTCGAGCTCGTTCAGCTCGACCCACTGGGCTTCGAAGAGACCCCAGCCGAGACCCACCGCGGCAGCGGCCGCAAGTGGCTGCAAGATTCGGCGCGGGCGAGGCATCTGTATAGGTGGAGGGGCAAGCCGGCCTGGGTTTCGATCCCGGGCCGGGCCTTTTAAGGCCTGTCTCCTATGGCGCTTCGAGCCGTTCGAGCACCGGCGTGACCGGCACGACGTGGCGCTTGAACTTGAGCTGCGATTCCTCGAGCCCCGCCGCGACGCCGATCAGCTGCGAGAGGTGCAGGATGGGCATCCGGTAGCTCTTCCCCGTCGACGCCTCGAGCTTCTGCTGCCAGGCGTCGAGCGAGAGGTGGCAGAGCGGGCAGGGCGTGACCATCACGTCGGCGCCGGCCTCGATCGACTGCTCGATCGGCTGGATCAGCTCACCCAGGGCGACGTCCTCGCGCGCCTGGATGATCGGAAAGCCGCAGCACTTGATCTTCGCCGGGTAGTCCACCGCCTCGCCGCCGCAGGCGTCGATGATCGCCTCCAGGGACGAGGGACGGTCGGGATCGTCGTAGCCGAGCAGCTTGGACGGTCGCAGGATCTGGCAGCCGTAGAACGGGGCGACCCGAAGGCCCTTGAGGCCTTTGTGCGCGACCTCCTTCAGGCGTTCGTAGCCCTCGCCGTCGGCGATCATCCAGAGGAGGTGCTTGACGTCGACGCCGCCCGAGTAGCGGGGGGCGCCCACCGTCTCCAGGTTGTCGCTGACGCGCTCCCGCAGGGCGTCGTCGTTCTGGAGCTGGAAGTTCGCCTGCCGCAGGTTGAGCGTGCAGACGTTGCAGATCGTCATGAGCGTGTCGGACCCCGTCGCTTCCGCGTAGGCGAGGATCCGCGCGTTCAGGTGCAGGTAGTAGTCGGGCTCGGCCTCGTGGATGTCTCCGGCGCCGCAGCACGTCACCGCGTCCAGCTCGTCGAGCTCGATGCCGAGCTTCGGGGCAAGCGCCTGCGTGGAGGAGTCGAGCTCCTTCGCGGAGAGCGAGGCGAGGCATCCCTTGTAGTACGCGACCTTCATTTGTCAGCCTTCCGCAGGCGGTGGAGTTTCGCCAGGAGTCACTTCCGGCGCCTCGCGCCTTGCTCCACCGGGGTCGGTGTGCTCGATCCGTGCCAGCGCGCGCTCGCCCTGAACGATCCCGGCAGCGCCGTGGCGGCCCTGCGCCTGCACGACCTCGTAGAGCGCCCTGGCTTCCTGAACTCGGTCAGCGACGTGCGGCGGCACGGGGATCGGAACCTTGCCGTGCTTGGCCAACGAAATGGCGAACTTCGTCTGCCGGATCGCCTCGACGACGCCCTGCGTCTTGGGGACGAGCTCCATCTCCCGCAGCCAGCCGGTCGTCCTGGCGGAATGGACGAACCACTGCGCGTGCTTCGCGCCCATGTCGCGGTCGATCCCTTCCTTGATCGACTCGGCGCCCAGCTTGGCGATTGCGTCGCGCGGGTCGACGCCCTTCGGGCAGCGCTCGTTGCAGAAGTAGCAGCGGGTGCAGTCCCAGATCCCGTGCTCGTCGTTGTAGTGCTCGAGCCGCTCCACCTGGGTGCGCTCACGCGGGTCGCCGACGAAGCGGAAGCCCTTGGCGAGGGCCGCGGGGCCGAAGAACTCCGGATCGGACTCCATCGAGTTGCACTCGGAGACGCAGCAACCGCACATGATGCAGAGCGCCTCCTTGTGGATCGGGTTCATCTGCTCCTGCGAGTGGCGGAACTCCTTCTCCGGAATCTCCTCGTAGCCGGTGTCGAGCCAGGGCTTCATGGTGCGGATCTTGGCCCAGAAGGGCGTCATGTCGACGACGAGGTCCTTGAGGATCGGCATGTTCCCCATCGCAGAGATGACCGGGACGTGCCCGCGGTCGACGATCGGCTTCATGCGCTCTCGGCAGGCGAGCACCGCGCGTCCGTCCATCCGCATGCCGCACGAGCCGCAGATCATCATCCGGCAGCTCTTCCGGTAGCCGAGAGTGCCGTCGACCTGGTCCTTGATGATGTCGAGGACGTCGAGGAGGCAGGCCCACTCGGGCGCCTCCACCTCGTAGTCCTTCAGCGCGCGCTGCCCGGTTTCGGGGTCGAAGCGCCAGATCTTGAGAGCGACGTCCATCAGCTGTTCCCCAGGAGCGCCGTGATGTCGATCACCTCGTCGTCCGACGGCACGGTCACCTGCTCGTCGGTTCCGAAGTCGTACAGCTCTTCGTCAACCGTCACGCTCGACTCACCGACCTGCTCCGTGAAGCGCATCTTGCGCACATACCCATCGTCGCCGATCCAGACGTCCATCGGCACGGTGTCCGCGCCGCTCAGCTGCAGTAGCCGCCGATAGACCTCCTTGACGTCCGGCGCCGCCTCGGCGACGACCTGCTGCAAGTCGATCGTCCCCTTGTAGTGCGTGGTGCTCTCCCCGCGCACCTCCGCGGAGCCCACCCGGTGGAAGTCCCGGCTCGCGCCCTGGAGCAGGTCGAGCGCCTGACTGGGGTCGCCCTGGTTGAGCTGCCCGAGCTGGGAGAGATCGAGGCCCTGCGACCGGCCGAGCTTCGCGACGTCGAGCTTGAACCACTCCTTGCCGGCGGGCAGCTGGACGCCCGACCCGGGCGGGAGCTTCACGTAGTAGACGAGGCCGTCGAACACGATCTCCGCCTGCCCGCTCCCGAGCCCGGCAAGCCCCCCGAGATCCATCGTCAGGCGGCCATTGTGATCGGCGATGACCCCTTCGCCGGTCATCTCCCCGTCGGTCGCGCCGGTGAAGGTGGCCCTGAAGGCCACGCGGGCGCTCTGACTGGCAGAAGTCTTCTGGCCCGCCGCGAGGATGGCTTGCGCCGCAGGCGCCTCCGAGGTGCTGTCGGCCTGTTCGGTGGAAGCCGATTGCGAGCCTCCGCCTCCGCACGCGGCGGGGGCCAGGGCGAGCAGGAGCGAGCAGGAGACGGCGAGACGCCTCACTAGTACGTCCTTTCCTGCGGCTGCCACTTCGTCATGCGGACCGGCTCCCACGAGAGCTCCGGCGCATCCTGGCGCCACGTGACCAGGGTGTGCTTGAGGAAGTTCTCGTCGTCGCGCTCGGGGTAATCGTGCGGGCGGGCATGAGCGCCACGGCTCTCCTTGCGCGCGAGGCCCGCCTCGATCATGCAGGAGGCGAGCTCGAGCAGGAAGCCGAGCTCGAGCGCCTGCGTGAGGTCGTTGTTGAAGACGTCCCCCTTGTCCTCGACGAGCACGTTTCGGTATCGCTCACGCAGCCCGTCGATGATCTCCCCCTGGCGCTTCATCTGCTTCTCGCGCCGGAAGACGCCGAAATTCTCGTGCATGCTCGTGGCCATCTCGTCGCGGATGGCATGGGGCCGTTCGCCCGTGGTGCGGCCGAGCAAGGTGTCGAGCTCGTGCTCGGCGTCCGAGACGCGCGACTCCGGAACGGTGACGGTCGTGTGCGAGAGCGCCCACTCGGCGGCCGCCTTGCCGGCGCGCTTGCCGTAGGTGATCGTCTCCATGAGCGCGTTTCCGCCCAGGCGGTTCGCGCCGTGGACCGAGACGCAGGCGACCTCCCCGGCCGCGTAGAGCCCTTCCAGCGACGTCTTGCCCCAGAGATCGGTGTCGACGCCGCCCATGTGGTAGTGGGCTCCGGGGCGCACCGGGATCGGATCGTGGATGGGGTCGACCCCGGCGAAGACCATGGAGAGCTCGCGCGTTCCGTGCAGCCGCTCGAGGATGCGCTCGGCTCCCAGATGGCGGAGGTCGAGCAGGACGTTGCCGTCGACTCCACGGCCCTCGTCGATCTCCGTCTGCTCGGCCCTGGAGATGACGTCGCGGCTCGCGAGCTCCATTGCGTTCGGCGCATAGTGCTTGAGGAAGCGCTCGTCTTCCGAGTTGAGGAGGTACGCGCCCTCCCCGCGGCAGCCCTCCGTGATGAGCACGCCGGTGGGCGAGAGGGTCGTGGGATGGAACTGCATCATCTCCATGTCCTTGAGCGGCACGCCCACTCGCAGCGCCATCGCCATTCCGTCCCCGGTGCACGCGTACGCGTTCGTCGTCCCCGAGTAGAGGCGTCCCGCTCCCCCCGTGGCGAGAATCACCGTCTTGGCGCCGATCGTCTTCAGGCCGCCGTTGACGAGATCCCAGCAAATGACGCCCTGGCAGCGGCCCTCGTCCTCGACGAGCTGCCAGGCGAAGAACTCCTCGTAGACCTGCAGGTCGCGCTTCATCACTTGCTCGTAGAGGACGTGGACGAGCACATGGCCCGTGATGTCGGCCGCGTAGGCCGTGCGCGGCTCGCCGGCGGCGCCGAACGGCCGCTGGGCGATCCGTCCGTCCTCGGTTCGGGAGAAGACCGCGCCCCAGTGCTCGAGCTGGTAGACGTCATCGGGCGCCTCGTCGCAGAGCACCTCGATCGCGTCCTGGTCTCCCAGGTAGTCGGCGCCCTTGACCGTGTCGTAGGCGTGCTTCTCCGGGTCGTCCTCGGAGGCGTTGCCGAGGGCCGCGTTGATACCTCCCTCCGCCGCGCCCGAGTGGCTGCGAACGGGATGGATCTTGGAGATCAGCGCGACGTCCGCTCCCGCGTCGTGAGCTTCGATGGCGGCGCGCATGCCGGCGCAGCCGGCACCGACGATGAGGACGTCGTGCTGGGCTTCCATTACGGGTGCGCCTCCCGGTGCCGGCGCCGGGATTCCGGAGCGCGAGGAGCGAGCCAGGCTAGGACGCAGGGAGCGTTCATATCGGTGCCAGACATGGACGCGACTGAGGACGACGCATGGCGACGCATCATCGGGTTCCGGAAACCGGCAGTTGTTGCCGGGTGACGCACTCCTACGGACGCTATCGGATCGACCTTGCCGGCGGCGTCAGACGCGCGGGCCGGCGTTGACGATGTTCTCGTCGGCGCCGAACTTCTCGAAGTTATCGCGGAAGCGCGTGGCGAGGTAGCGGGCCTTCTCGTCGTAGGCCTGGGGATCGCTCCAGGTCGAGCGCGGGTCGAGCAGGCTGGAGTCCACGCCGGGAACCTCGACGGGGACGTCGAAGCCGAAGATCGGGTCGGTGCGATACTCGACGCCCTCGAGCTCGCCTTCGAGCGCAGCGCGGAGGAGCGCCCGCGTAGCGGCGATCGGCATCCGCTGACCCTCCCCGTAGGGGCCACCCGTCCAGCCGGTGTTCACGAGCCAGACGTCAGACCCGTGCTCGTCGAGCTTCCGCCCCAGCATCCGCGCGTAGACGGTCGGCTTCTGCGGCAGGAACGGGGCTCCGAAGGCGCAGGAGAAGGTCGGCTGCGGCTCGGTCACGCCGATCTCCGTCCCGGCGAGCTTGGCCGTGAAGCCGGTGAGGAAGTAGAAGAGCGCCTGGTCGCGCGTCAGCCGAGCGATCGGGGGCAGGACGCCGAACGCGTCCGCGGTGAGGAAGACGACCGAGCGCGGATGGCCGGCCCGCTTCTCGGGCAGGGCGTTCTCGATCTGCTCGAGCCTGTAGGCGGCGCGGGTGTTCTCGGTCTTGGACGGATCGTTCAGGTCGAGGACGCCCCGGTCGTCCACGACGACGTTCTCGAGCACCGTCCCGAAGGCGTGGGTCGCCTTGTAGATCTCCGGCTCGGCGTCGGGGGAGAGGCGAATGACCTTCGCGTAGCAGCCACCCTCGAAGTTGAAGACGCCCTCGTCGCCCCAGCCGTGCTCGTCGTCGCCGATCAACCGCCGCTCGGGATCGGCGGAGAGGGTCGTCTTCCCAGTCCCGGAGAGCCCGAAGAAGATGGCGACGCGCCCCTCGTCGTCGACGTTGGCCGAGCAGTGCATCGGGAAGACGCCTTCGAGAGGCAGCCGGTCGTTCATGACGGTGAAGATCGACTTCTTGATCTCACCGGCGTACTCGGTGCCTCCGATCAGCACCTCCGCACGAGATGGATGGAGCACGATGAAGGTCTCGCTTCTGGTCTCGTCCTCGTCCGGGTCAGCCTCGACAGCCGGGGCGTGGAGGACGAGGGAATCGGGCTCGAAGTCGCGCAGGTCGTCCTCACTCGGCTCGATGAAGAGCGTCTTGGCGAAGAGCGCGTGCCAGGGCGAGTCGGTGATGACCCGGACCGCGATTCGATGCGCGGGATCGGCGCCGGCGAAGCCGTTGACGACGTAGAGATCCCGCTCGTTCAGATGCTCGACGATCTTCTCGCGCAGGCCCTCGAACCGCTCCTCCGAGAGGGGCTGATTGACGTCGCCCCAGGCGATGCGGCCCTCGGACTCGGGCTCCCACACGAAGAACTTGTCCTTGGCCGAGCGACCGGTGTGGTGGCCCGTGTCGACGACGAGGGGGCCGCCTTCGGCCAGCCGCCCCTCCTCGCGAACGAGCGTGTGCGTGTAGAGGAGCGACGTGGTCGGATTCCAGTAGATGCGGCCGTCGGGATCGAACCCGTGGCCGTCGAGTCCGCTGGAGGTCGTCGTGATCGCCATCGGCGCGCGTAATCGTACGCGTAGTACGCGGTTTCGGGCCGTGCACGCTCCCTGACGGGCAGGAAGCGTGCGGGCGAGGCGAAACATCCCGACGTGGACACGAGAGCCGCCGTCGAGAGCTTCCTCGAGAGCCCCGCGCTCGCGGAGTCGACCCGGCGCGCCTATCGCACGGACCTCGAGGAGTTCGCGGCGTGGCTCGAGCGCGAGGGCCTCGAGCTCCCCCAGTTCGACGCGCGCGCATTCACCGACTACCTGGCCGAGCTCGGCGCCGACCGGCCCGGACGCATTCCGCGCAAGCTCTCCGAGACGACGATCGCCCGCAGGATCGCGGCGGTGCGGTCGCTCCTTCGTGCGACCCTCGGCCCGAGCCGCGTGCCCGACCTCGCGCTCACGGGCCGGCGCCGCAGGCGACTCCCACACGCCCCCAAGCCCGACGAGACCAACCTCCTGCTCGACGCTCTCTCCGGGCGCGACCCGCTGGCGATTCGAAACCGGGCTCTTTTCGAGCTCGTCTACTCCGCCGGGCTCCGAGCCCAGGAAGCGGTCGATCTGACCCTCGCCGATGTCGACTTCGAACAGGAGGCGGTGCTCGTGCGCGGGAAGGGAGGCAAGGAGCGGCTCGTCCCGCTCGGCGAGGAGGCGGCGCTGCGTCTGCGGGTTTACCTCGAGGACGGGCGGCCGCACCTTGCGCGCGGTGCACAGGACGCGCTCTTCCTCTCCGCCCGCGGGCGGCCGCTCGACACCTCGACACTGCGCCGGCTGCTGCCGAACCCGCACCGTCTGCGCCACGCCTTCGCCACGCATCTCTTGGAAGGCGGCGCCGACCTGCGCACGATCCAGGAGCTCCTCGGCCACTCCTCCCTCTCGACCACGCAGATCTACAGCCATGTCGACTCGAAACGACTCCGCCGCGTCTACGACCGCTCGCACCCCCGTGCCTGACCCTCAGGTCATGGGTTTCCTGGCGCTCCTCGCCGCGAGGCGGGCGCCGCGGACGGTCGACGCCTACCGGCGCGATCTCGCCGATCTCGCGCGCTTTCTCGGCAAGCCCCCAGCCGAGGCAACCGAGGAAGACATCAAGGCGTGGCTGGCCGACCTGCGGGGGCGCGGCCAGGCACCTGCGTCCGTTGCCCGCCGCGCCGCCGCCGCGCGCGCCTTCTATCGCCATCTCGGGCTCCTCGGCGTGCGCAACGACAACCCCGCGGCGGACGTGGACCTGCCGCGGCGGCGAGCGCGCCTGCCGAGAACCCTTTCCCCCGCCGAGGTCGAGCGGCTGATCGCAGCTGCGAACGGGACGACCCCACGCTCGCTGCGCGATCGTGCTCTCGTCGAGCTCCTCTACGGAGCCGGGCTCCGCGTGAGCGAGGCGGTCGGGCTCGAGCGCGGTAGCATCGACCTCGACGGTCGGCTCGTTCGCTGCATCGGCAAGGGCGACAAGGAGCGGATCGTCCCGCTCGGACGCGAGGCTGCCGAGGCTCTACGGCGTTACGAAGCGCGCGGCCGTCCCTACCTCGACCGCCGCCACCGCCCGGAGCTCTTCCTCAACGCTCAGGGAGGGGCGCTCACGCGGGCGGGCGCGTTCCTCATCCTGCGCAAATTGGCCGACAAGGCCGGCCTCGACGCCCAGCGCGTCCACCCACACATCCTGCGGCACTCCTTCGCCACCCACCTGCTCGAAGGGGGCGCGGACCTACGGAGCGTGCAGGAGATGCTCGGGCACGCAGACCTGGGGACGACCGAGCTCTACACCCATGTTTCGGACGGCCGAAGGCGTGACACGTATTTCTCAGCGCATCCACATGCGCGCCGTCGACGTTAGGACCACGACACCCAATGACTCCCGTACACACCCAGTTCCTCGGAGCGCTCGCGATCACCGCAGGCCTCCTCTTTGCCATGGTCTGGCTCGCTGCCCGCCTGAGCCTGATCGATCTGCGCCGGCCCGACAGGTGCCCAGCGTGTGGCCGCATCCGCGACCGTGGTAGCTGCGGCTGCTCCTAGCGCGTCGCCGACTTCTTCTTCAGGGCCTGGTGAACCGCATTCGCGGCCCCGCGAAGGCCTGCATCGTCCGACTCGTCTCCGAGGTGAGCGAGCAGCGTGATCGTGTCCGTTGTCGGTGAGCCGTTCTTGAGGCAGAGGATGGCGAGTCGCCGGACCGCCTGGTTGGGATCGTCGTTGGCCAGCGAATGGAGGAGCGCCCGGCTCGCGTTCACGAGCCCGGGATGGTCGCGAGAGAGAAGCTCGAGGGAGAGGAGCGCGGAGCCGCGGCACGCCGGGCTCTCGTCGTCGAGCCCGCGCCGCAGGAGCTCGGTCTTCTGGTTGAAGCGGAGCTGCCCGATCGCCCGGTAGGCGACGGCGCGCTCGCGGTAATCGGCGCTTCGAGCGGCGCTCTCGAGCTCTTCGGCGACCTCGCGCCGGATGTCGGCCAACGCTCGCTCGTCGGGGGCCTGCTCGGCGCGGGCGACTGCCTCGGCGAGGGTCAAACGGATTCCAGCGAGCGGGACGCCGGCCCGACGTACTTCGCGGACGGACGGATCAGCCGCCCGGAGCGCTTCTGCTCGAGGATGTGAGCCGACCACCCGGCGACGCGTGCACAGGCGAACATGGCGGGGAAGAGCGGCGGCGGGATATCTGCGATGTCCAGCACGACCGCCGACCAGAACTCCACGTTCGTGGCCAGGACGCGCTCTGGGTGTCGCGCCTTGAGCTCCTCGAGCGCGGCCTGCTCGAGCGCCTCGGCGACCTCGACGCGCGGCGACTCGAGCTCGTGTGCGGTACGGCGAAGGACACGGGCACGGGGATCCTCCGCCCGGTAGACGCGGTGGCCGAAGCCCATGATCCGCTCGCCGCGGTCGAGGAGGTCGCGCACGTACTGCGAGACGTCGCCGGCCCGCGCGACTTCGTCCAGCATCTTGAGCACACGAGTCGGCGCGCCTCCGTGCAGGGGGCCGGAGAGAGCGCCGACCGCCGCGGACATGGCGGCTCCGCAATCGGCCCCGGTCGACGCCACGATTCTGCCCGTGAAGGTGGAGGCGTTGGCGCCGTGCTCCGCGGCCGAGACCCAGTAGGAGTCGACCGCGCGCACGTGCCGCGGATCGGCCTCGCCGCGCCAGCGCAGGAGGAAGCGCTCGGCCGCGATGTCGCCTTCGGCCACCTGCTCGTCCGGCACGCGCGGCTCCTTGCCGCGGGCAGACTGCGCGACGAGCGAGATCATCCCGGCCGAAAGTCGCGCCAGGTCGTCGCGCGCCTGCTCGTCCGAGATGTCGATGAGCTGACCGAGGTTCCAGAGCCCCCCCAGCTCGGCGGTCGAAGCCTGTAGATCGGCCATGGCGCTGCCGGTGCGGGTCGGAAGCTCGATGTTTTCCGCACGGGGCATCCCCGGATCGAAGGAGTCGTCCACGAGGAGCCCCCAGACCTGCTCGTAGGGAACCTTCCCCACGAGCTCCTCGATGTCGACCCCGCGGTAGCGTAAGGCGCCGCCTTCCTTGTCCGGCTCGGCGATCTCCGTCTCGAAGGCGACGACCCCCTCGAGCCCTGGCTTGAACTCGTTCACGCCTTCAAATCTACCCGGAACCCTTCGAGCGAAGCTCGCTAGAGTCCAAGCAGATGGCCCATCGCGTCACCTT
>JBKPFG010000169.1:0-19519 GCA_046728735.1 Actinomycetota bacterium | reverse complement strand
GCATTGATGTTGATCGCGACGACGGTCGCCCAGTAGGCCGTCTCGTCCCACGGGAGCAAGTAGCCGGTCAGCCCCTCGAAGAGCCCCGTCGCCAGGAGGACCGCCCCGATCAGCCAGTTCAGCTCGCGCGGGTACTTGTAGGCGCCGAAGAGGAACACGCGCCCCATGTGGAGGAAGAGCAGGATGATGAAGACGCTCGCGCCCCATTTGTGCATGCCGCGCACCAGCCATCCGAGGGTGAGGTCGTTCGTGATCCGCTGGATCGAGGCATAGGCCTCTTCCGGCGCCGGCTTGTAGTACATCGCGAGGATCACGCCGGTCACGAGCTGGACGAGGAAGGCGGTCAGCGTGGCGGAGCCGAGCGTGTGGAACCAATTGCTCTCCGCCGGGACCTTGCGGAAGAGGAAGTACTTGACCGCCCCGACGAGACCGGACCGCTCCTCGAGCCAGTCGAGCGGCGCCATCACGAGCGCTTCGAGCTTTTTCCGTCTGGCGGACTTGGCCATCAGCGCTCGCTCATGAGATGTATGGGTAGAGGTACTGCTCGGGCCCATCGACGTGCTGCCCTGGATCGGCGAGCGTATAAGCCTCGATCTTCGCGTCGGCGCCCTTCCCCGTCACCTTTCCGACGCTGTAGGGCGTCGTGAGGACGAGGTTGCCGTTGCGGATCAGAAACTGGTAGCGGTCGAGCGACCTGACCGGGGGGCCCGCCGTTCGGTTCCCCTCGTCGTCGTAGGCGCCACCGTGGCACGGGCACTGGAAGCCCGAAACGCTCGCAACCGGCGTGATCGAGACCTGACGGTTGGCCGCCGTGATGTTCTTCGCCTCGCCCGGCAGACCCTGGGGCTGGGTAGGGCAGCCCAGGTGGGCGCAACGGTTCGAAATGATCGTGAAGCTCGGCACCTGATTCTTCGTGCCGTTGTTGCGAACGAAGGCGGTGCGCCGGCCGACCGACCCTTCGTCCTTAGCGGAATAGAAGGTCGCGATGACGTACTGGTCCTCCGGGAAGTTGTCGAGCGGCCCCAGATCGACCTCGTCGTAACCCTGGCCGACGAACGCGGGGGCGATCATGAAGCCGAGCGCAGGCAGAGTCACGATCCCGCCGATCAGCGCGCCGACGCCGAGCGTCGACATCTCCAGGAAGACCGAGCGTGGATACCGCTCGGGCTCCTCCTCTTCCGCCGCCACGGCGAGCTCCGAGACCGGCTCGGGAGGAGGCGCCTCGACGGGCCGCCGCCGAACCTCGCGGGTCGCCTCGCGGACCCAGAGGAAGCCGAAGACGAGCGCGATCGCACCGCCGATGGCGGCGAGGAACAGGTTGATGATGAGACCGACGAGGAGGAGCGCGACTCCCGCGGCGAAGGCGAAGGGCCAGATCGTGGGAGACGGAAGGTGAGGCTCGGCCTCGTGCTCTACCGGCTCCCCACCGGGCCGCTCTACCTCGTCGGCCACCCAGCTCCCTTCCTCACGCGGGCAGTGTTACAAGCAGAGGCATTGTCTGTGTGGTAGCCCGCTCCTGTCAACGACGTAGCGTTTGCCTCAATACCCTGGAAATACCGCCGTTCTGCGCCCCCGGCGGCTCGATCCCGTAGTCGTTCCAGCGCGAGTCGACCAAGTCACGAACTTCAGCGCTCATCTCGATCCTCTCGGGCCAGGGACGCGCGCCCTCCGACTCGAGCTTGTGCGTGGCGTCGATCCCCAGCTTGCCGCCGTAGCAGTACATCGCCGCCGCGTGATCGAGCTGATCGAGCGGCCCCTCGGAGAGCATCACGTCACGGCCCGGGTCGACGTTCGCGCAGGCGTGGAAGAAGACCTGCTCGTAGTCGTGCACGTCCACGAACTCGTCCACCACGACGACCGTCTTCGTCAGCGAGAGCATCCCCAGGCCCCAGATCGCGTGCATGACCTTCTTCGCGTGTCCGGGGAAAGCCTTGCGAATCGAGACGATGACGCAGTTGTGGAAGGCGCCGGCCACGGGCAGGTCGTAGTCGACGATCTCCGGCACGGTCATCCTGATCGCGGGGAGAAAGATCCGCTCGGTCGCCTTGCCGAGCCAGGCGTCCTCGGCCGGAGGAACCCCCACTGCGATCGAGGGGTAGATCGCGTCCCGCCGCATGGTCATCCGCGTGAGATGGAAGACGGGGAACGGCTCCGCCGGCGAGTAGTAGCCGGTGTGGTCGCCAAAGGGGCCCTCGAGGGCGAGCTCGCCCTTCTCGATGTAGCCCTCGAGGACGATCTCGGCCTCGGCGGGAACCTCGAGGTCGACCGTCTTGCACTTGACCAGCTCCACGGCCTCGCCGCGGAGGAATCCGGCGAGCATGAGCTCGTCGATGTGCTTCGGAAGCGGGGCGCTCGCCGAATACGTCGTGACGGGGTCGCAGCCGAGGGCGACGGCGACCTCCAGGCGATCCCCCATCCCGCGCCAGTCGGCCGCGCCGTCCTTGTGGATCTGCCAGTGCATGAAGGTCGTCTTCGAGTCGATCTTCTGCATCCGGTACATGCCGACGTTGCGGGTGCCCGTGCGCGGGTCGCGGGTGATGACGGCAGGAAGCGTGACGAACGGCGCCGGGTCGCCCGGCCAGCAGTGCTGGATCGGGAGCGCGTCCAGATCGGGCTCGAGGACCAGCTCCTGACAGGCTCCCGAACGCACGCTCTTCGGCATCGAGTCCGCGAGCCGCTTGAGCTTGCCGAGCCCCTTGACCTTCTCCACGAGCCCCTGGGGCGGCTGCATCTCGAGCACGTCCTCGAGCTTGTGCGCCACGGCGTCCAGGCTCGGCTCGCCGAAGGCGAGGGACATCCGGCGCTCGGTGCCGAACTGGTTGATGAGAAGGGGGCGCTCGGAGCCCGTGACGTTCTTGAAGAGGAGGGCGGGACCGCCGGCCTTGACGGTGCGATCGACGATCTCGGTGATCTCGAGGTTCGGATCGACTTCGGCTTCGATCTCCGCGAGCTCGCCCTCGCGGCGCAGCACATCGATCCAGGAGCGCAAATCGCTCGGGGCCACGAATCTGAGTCTATCCGGGCGCCCGTAACCGACTCGTTACCCGCCTGCAAGCTCGCCGTGGCGCGCGCGCAGGACGATCCCACCATGAACCGTTTCGTTCTCCTCGTTGCCGCCGTCACGCTCCCCGTCGTTGCGCTGGCGGTCGTCTTCGCGCTGCAGGGGCCGGAGGCAGGATCGATTTCGGAATCGCAGGCGGTCTCGACCCTGCCGCAGCCGAAGCCCAAGCTGCAGTTCCCCAACGGCCGGTATTTCGGATACATCAAGTCGGTCGACCTGGAGGGCTCGCCCGCTTCGATCGTCTTCGACGAGGCGCAGTTCCTCGACGGTGAGGCGGCCAACGAGGCCTCCGCCGCGGACGGCGACGAAGTCCCGGTGTCGAACGACGTCTACGTCGTCAACGACGACCCGACTGTGCGCACGCTGACGGTCTCGGACGACGCGCGGTTCCTGCTGCTCGGGCCCGGCTATGCGTGTTGCGAGGGCCATCCCACCGATCCCGGCCAGCTCACGAACGAACGCGTCGCCCACGCCTGGGGCTACTGGGTCACGCTGCGAGACGGAAAAGTCGTCGAGATCGAGGAGCAGTGGCACCCCTGAGTGCCGGCTGAAGCTAGTAAGGCCGGCGGGCGGCGCGGCGCGCCTTGCGCCTGTGCTCGTAGTAGCGCAGGACCTGACCGAGCACGATCACACCGAGGAAGACGAGCCCGACGAGCAGCATGACGAGGATCACGTCCCTGCCCTCCTGGGCAGGGCTCTTTTCGGCGGCCACGAGGAGCCCGAGCACGCTCATCGGCGCAGTAGCCTAATCGACCCGCTCGGAGTGCAGTGCCAGCGCACGGCGGCGTGCGTCGTCATCGGCAGCACCGTCCCCCAGAGAGGTCACTGTGGTCGCCCAGGCCTCCCCGTCCTCGGAGCCCCGTCCCTCCGCACGGAGGTGAGCGCAGAGCGAGAGCAGCTCGGCCAGCCGCTCGACGGCGTCCACCTCCCCCACCTCGGTGATGCGCACGAGCCCGTGGGCATAGAGGTAGTCCCCGAGGAGGATCGCTCCGTCGCGGTCCCCGGGCGAGAAAAGTCGCGGGCGGCCGTAATGGAGCAGGTAGCCCTCGTAGATGGATTCGATACCGAGCGCGAACCGCCCGTCCCCGAGGGGCGAGAAGACCGGAAGCTCCTCGCGCTCCTCCGCCGGCCGGAGCGCGGCAGCCCACAGCGGGCTCTCACGCACCGCTTCGACGGCGATCGTCTCCCAGATGGCGGCCACGCTAGCCGGCAACGAATTCCTGAGCCGTTTGCACGGTGCGCTCCACTTCCGCTGGACCGTGCGCCGTGGAAGGGAAGAGCGCCTCGAACTGGGACGGCGCGATGTAGACCCCTCGCGAGAGCAAATGGCGGAAGAAGGACGCGTACCCGTCGAGGTCGCTCGCCTGAGCGTCCGCCAGGTTGCGCACGGGCGCCGCACGGAAGAAGACGGTGAGCATGGCGCCGACCCGCTGCACTGTCACCTGATCGTGCCGCAGTCCCTCCGCGAGGGCCGCCGCGGTCTCCTCCAGCCGAACGTAGACGTCGTGGTCGCGCAACCGGCGCAGGACGACGAGCGCAGCGGCGGTTGCGAGCGGATTGCCGGAGAGCGTTCCCGCCTGGAAGACCGGGCCCTCCGGTGCGAGCTCGTCCATGACCTCGCCGCGGCCGCCGAACGCGGCCAGCGGGAGCCCCCCTCCGGCGATCTTCCCGAGCGCTGTCAGGTCCGGCCTGACGCCGTAGAGCTCCTGCGCTCCTCCGCGCGCGACCCGAAAGCCGGTGATCACCTCATCGAAGACCAGCAGCGCGCCGGACGAATCGCACACCTCCCGAAGGCCCTCCAGGAACCCCGGCTCCGGCAGGACGACGCCCATGTTCCCTGCGATCGGCTCGACGATGATCGCGGCCAGGCGCCCGCCGGCGCGCTCGACAGTCACGGCGGCCTGCTCGAGGTCGTTGAAAGGACAGACGATCGAGCCTGAGTCGGAGAGCAGCGTGTCCCCGTGACCGTGGTAGCAACCCTCGAACCTGAGGATGAGCTCTCGGCCCGTGAACCCACGTGCGAGCCGGACGGCGCTCATCGCCGCTTCGGTCCCGGAGCTCACGAGACGAACCTTCTCGATCGACGGCACGGCGTCGACGATCTCCTCCGCGAGGTCGACCTCGCGCTCCGTCGGGGCGCCGAAGGTCGTCCCGTCGAGGGCCGCCTCGCGCACGGCCTCGACGACTTCGGGATCCGCGTGCCCGAAGACGAGCGGCCCCCAGGACTGCACCCAGTCGACGTATCGATTTCCGTCCGCGTCCTCGAGACAGGCGCCTTCGCCCCGACGAACGAAGAACGGATTGCCTCCCACGGCGCCCCAGGCGCGAACAGGGCTGTTGACTCCTCCCGGAATCAGCCCTTGAGCCCGACCCAGGAGCGTCGAGCTCTTGCGATCAGCAAGAGCTCGACTTAAAGCCACCCGGCTGCTTCCTTGGCCCAGTAGGTGACGATCACGTCGGCGCCCGCGCGCTTGATCGCCGTGAGACTCTCGAGCGCGGCCTGGCGCTCGTCCAGCCAGCCACGTGCGGCGGCTGCCTTCACCATCGCGTACTCGCCGCTGACGTTGTAGGCGAAGATGGGAAGGTCGAAGCGCGCGCGGGCCGCGGCGATGACGTCCAGCGAGGGCAGGGCCGGCTTGATCATGAGCGCGTCGGCACCCTCGCCGATGTCGAGCTCGCACTCGCGCAGGGCCTCGCGGGCATTGCCCGGATCGAGCTGGTAGCCGCGGCGGTCGCCGAAGGAGGGCGCCGATTCGGCAGCTTCGCGAAACGGCCCGTAGAAGGCCGACGCGTACTTCGCCGCGTACGAGACGATGGGGACGCTCTCGAATCCTTCCGAGTCGAGCGCTCCCCTGATCGCCCCGACCCGGCCGTCCATCATGTCGCTCGGACAGACGGCGTCGGCCCCGGCCTCCGCGTGCGAGACCGCCGTGCGGGCAAGCAGCTCGAGGGAAAGGTCGTTGACGACCTCGCCGTTGTCGACGATCCCGCAGTGGCCGTGCGACGTGTACTCGCAGAGACACACGTCCGTGAGGAGGACGAGACCGGACACACGCTCACGCAGGGCACGGAGCGACCGCTGGACGATGCCGTCCTCGTCGTAGGCGCCCGAGGCGGCCTCGTCCTTCACATCGGGGATGCCGAAGAGGAGCACGGCGCCGACCCCGAGCTCGTGGGCGGCCTCCGCTTCGCCGCAGAGCCGGTCGACGGAGCGCTGCGCGATGCCGTCGAGGCCCTCGAGGGGACGCTCGACGTCCGTGCCGGGGCAGGCAAAGAGGGGATAGACGAGGTCGCGAACATCGACCCTCGCCTCGCGGACGAGGTCTCGCAGGGCATCGGTGCGGCGGAAGCGCCGCAGCCGCGTGACGGGGAAGACGCTCATACTCACGCGTCGCTCACCCTTCCACACGCGTGACGACAAAGTGTCACGCCAACAATCTTCGCACGGCCACCCGAGCCGCCGCGCCGAACGCGAGCGCGAGCGCGAGCAGCCAGGCCGCGTCGACGGCGAGCGTCCTCCACGGTGCGCTGTCGTAGAGCGCCGCCTGGAAGAAATCGACGGCATGGCTGAACGGGAACGCCTGCGCGGCCCACCACGCCGCCCGGGCGGCGCCCTCGGGGACGAGCCCGACGAGCACGAGCGGAAGGGCGGCGAGAAAGGCGACCAGGACGGCCGTGCGGGAGTCCCGGGCGAGCGCGCCCATCAGCGCCCCGAAGGCGCCGAAGGCGGCTCCTGCGAGAGCGAGACCGACGAGCAAGAGCGGCAATCGCTGCCATGGCTCGCCACCCGAGACGTCGAAGATCTCGGCCACGGATCCGAAGACGAGCGCGATCGCGAGGCCGAGCCCGAGCGCGACGAGCACGGCGAGCAGCACCTTGACGACCACCAGCTCCGTCAAGCGGACGAGCCCGCGTGCGAGGCGCCCGATCACGTTCTCGTCCCGCTCCGCCGCGAGCGCGGCTGCCGCGAGGAGGACGCAGATGAACGCAAGCGTGAGGCCGAGCGCGTAGGCCTGGATCTGAGCGGAAAGGAGCCAGGTGCGACCGCCGCTCGTATCCGTCTCGAGCTCGATCGGATTCGCGGTGGCGCGGAGCGAGTCGCCGGACGCGTCGAGGGCGAGCTTCGCCTCGCGCACGAAGATCGAGAGCTCTTCCGCGCGCTGGACGATCGTCGGGTCGTCAGAGGTGCGCTTGATCTCGTCTAGGAGCTCGGCCGCCCGATCGAGCCCGACGACCTCGAACTCGTTCCCGAGGAAGTTGCCCTGGCCGCCCTCGACGAGGAGCTTGACGTAATCGAGGTTGGCGTTGATGTAGGCGGCCTGCAGCCGCCGATTGAGGGAATAGACGAGCGCCTGCGTCTGCTGGTCGACCCGCCCGGAGAGGCCGCCCTTGGCCGTCTTCAAGATCAGCGTCGGGCTCTCGACCATCCCGCGGAGCTTGGAGGCGAATCCACGCGGCACGACGATCTCCGCGACGATGCTGCCCGTCGCGAGCTTGTGGTCGGCCTCCTCCTGGTCCATCGGCACGAGCTCCACGGACCCCTGCACCTGGGAGATGACGTTCGGCACGTTGAAGTGTTGGCCGCCGACGGTGAGCGTCTCGGGGAGGCGGTCGAGATCGACGAAGGCGACGCGCGGTCGATCGGACGCGTACCTGACGACCAGCCCGACGAGCACGGCGAAGACGACCGGGTAGATGAGGAGCGCGGCCAGCAGTGCCGGTGAGCGGGCCAGCAGGCGCAGGTCCTTCTGCAGGAGAAGCCGGATCTTCGTCATGCGAACACGTCCGCCTCGGGAGCCTGCCGGAAATCCTCGAGAGAGCCGGCGAAGACGACGGCCCCGTCCAGAAGGACGACGACGCGGGTGGCGACGTGGTCGAGCTCCTCGAGGTTCTGGGTCGCGAACACGACCGCGCCTTCGCGCTCGCGAACCTGCCCGGCGACATCCCAGAGCCGCCGCCGCTGGCGCGGATCCAGGGAGGCGGTCGGCTCGTCCAGCAGCAGCACCTCGGGGCGCCCGAGCAGGGCGACAGCGAGGTTGAGGCGCTGCTGGTTGCCCGCCGAGAGCTGGGCGGTGAACCGCCCGTCGTCGGGGAGCTCGAGCAAGCGCAGGAAGCGGTCAGCCGTCCCCTCGGGATCGGGCACTGCTTCGAGGCGCGCGAAGAGCTCGAGATTCTCGCGCGGGGTGAGCCGGGAGTAGTGAGCCGGGCTCTGGGGCACCCAGCCTACGCGTCGCACTCCGCTCCCGCCTTCGATCTCCCCCTCGGTCGGCTCGAGCGCTCCCGCCAGAATGGAGAGAAGCGTCGACTTCCCGGCCCCGTTCGGCCCGATCAACGCGACGGCCTCACCCCTCTCGATGTCGAGTGTCGTCGGCGCCAGCGCGACGACGCGCCCGTAGCGGCGCGCCACGCCGCGGGCGCTCAGGAGCACGTGGCTCAGCGTCCGCCGCCCCTGGCAACCTGGGAGGAGAGTGGCCACAACCGCAGACAGCCCTGTCTGCCTCGCCCGCTGCAAACCCTCGCCTGCCTTTGTCCTCGGTCGGCCACGTACCTCCAACCGGTACGCGGCCTCCCTGCGTTCGCGGCCGGCTCGGTTTTCGCGGGCGAGCCAGGAGCATGTCCGCGGTCGCGACCACTGAGGTGGAGAACGGCCGTCACGCCCCGATTATGACCGTGCACCGGCCCTACGATCGCGAAGGAGAAAGGTCCGCCCCGGGCGGCCGCGTGGTCTCCCTCCGCCCGCCTGCCTGGGACTGGATATTCGAGACCGACGGCGCCCTCGCGCTCGAGCCGGAGGTCGCTACCGGTTTGAAAGCCCTGGAGACCTCCGCTACCGTGCCGCGGATGGCTCGGCCCGAAGCCCATGGGCTCGCCTATCGCGCTGCGGCACGAGAGGAGACGCGCGCGAGGGTGCGACGCGCGCGACGCACGACGGCTCTGCTCGTCGCCGCATGCGTGTGTCTGGTGCTCCTCCTGCTCACGGCATTCGGCACCGGTGGAGTCGCCTCCCGTGCCATCAACGGACCGGCTTCCGCGAACCGACTCCTGCCGGCCGGGCCTCCCCGGGCGCAGGTCATCGCTCTCCAGGACACGCTCCGGATCCAGATGCCGATCAACCAGAGCCGCGTGACGGCAATGGGCTACCACGCCTCCGGCGCCGACGTGCTCGCGCTCCAGCCCGTCGGGACAGAGGCCAACGCCGGAGTCGTCAAGAGGCTGTTCCACCGGCTGTTCGGCGAGAGCGGCTCGGGAATCCGCTACTACCAGGTCGGCGGAGGGGTGGGCCCGCAGACGGGCGGGCTCGACGTGGGCGCCCCGGTCGGCACCGACGTCTACGCGCCGGTGGACGGGTCCGTCATGGCCATCTCCGACATGATCGTGAACGGCAAGGCCTACGGAGTCCGGATCGACATCCAGCCGTCGGGCAGCCCCGGGGTGGTCGTGACACTCGAGAACCTGAAACCCGATCCGGCGCTGACCGTGGGCTCGGCGGTCTCCGCCGGCCGCACGAAGGTCGGGCAAGTCATCGACCTCTCGACGGTGGAGCAAGCAGCGCTGGCCCGCTATACGCAGGACAACGGCCAGCACGTCCACATCGAGGTGCGGGCGGCCAGCGGCCTCGCCGCGCCCTAGAAAGCCACGGCGCTCAAGATCCTCTTCATCGGTGACGTGTTCGGCCCGCCGGGACGGCGCGCGGTGGAAAGCCGTCTGCCCGCCCTTCGGGAGGAGCTCGAGACCTCGTTCTGCGTCGTCAACGGCGAGAACGCTGCCGATGGCATGGGCCTGAGCGCGAAGCTCGCGCACAAGCTCCTGGCGGCCGGCGCCGACGTCGTCACGCTCGGAAACCACGTGTGGCGCCAGCGCGACCTCATCCCCCTCTTGCAGGAGAACGGGCGCGTGATCCGGCCGGCGAACCTACGTGGTCCCGGGACCGGGCTCGCGGTCGCGGAGTCGACGGAAGGCACCCCGGTCGCCGTCATCAACCTCCAGGGAGCGCTCTTCCTCGACGTCGCCGTGCATCCGTTCGTCGTCGTCGACGAGCTCGTCGAGGAAGCCCGGGCGCGGGCGAAGGTCGTGATCATCGACTTCCACGCCGAGGCGACGAGCGAGAAGATCGCGCTCGCCCGTCATCTCGACGGCCGGGTCACCGCCGTGATCGGAACGCACACGCACGTGCAGACGAACGACGCGCGAGTTCAGCCCGGGGGCACTGCGGCCATCACGGACGCGGGCATGACCGGGCCGCACGACTCGGTCATCGGCGTCCGGGCCGAGCTCGCGATCGAGCGCATGCGCACCGGAATGCCCGTGCGCTTCCATCCGGCCGACGGCGACGTGCGCATCGAGGGCGTGGTCGTCGAATGCGACGAGGACGGCCGGGCTATCCGCTGCGAGGCTCTTCGGATCCCGGTCGAATAGCCGCCACCAGCACGGCGAGGAGAGCGAGCAGCAAGAGGTCTCGGACGAGGACGAGCCACCCGGCGGGCTGCAGGGCGACCACGTCCCAGTAGCGGTGGGGAAACCAGAGTTGAGTCGTGACGAGCGCGGCGGCGAGGAGCCAGCACGCCGCGATTCCGGCAGTCCCGGCCACCAGCGGGACAAGCGGGATGAGCCAGATGAGGAACTGCGGCGAGAGCACTTTGCCGAAGGCGACGAAGGCGACGACGGCCGCGACGGAGGCAGTCAGCAGCCGCTCCCGATCGGGCAGGCCGCGTGCGAAGAGGACCCAGACGACGACGAGGGCGACGACCAGAAGCGCTGTCTCGATCGTCGCGAAGGCGTCCGGCACGGAGCCGGAGAGGTTCTGGGAGCCGTGCGTCGAGACGATGCTCGGGTCATAGACCCCCAGCTGGTGCGCGGCCAGGAGGATCCCCCCTCCCAGCGCCTCGATCTGCAGGGGCCGGCCGAGCTGGGTCGTCAGGCTGTGCGCGAGGCCCCCGGGCGAGAGCACGGCGAACGGGAGCACGATCGCCGCTCCCACGGCGAGGAAGACCCCGAGGCCGATCAATCCCTCGCGCCGGCCGCGCGTGCGCACGAGCCAGACGAGCGCGAGGGGGAGCAGGACCGCGGGCCAGAGCTTCGTGGCGGTCGCGGCTCCGAGCAGCCCCAACCCCAGCCGGTCGCGACCCGACACGAGAGCCGCAAGCGCTCCCGCGACGAGGGCAACCGGCCAGAGGTCGAAACGGCTGAGAACCACGGAGCCGAGCAGGAGCGGCGCGATGCCGACGAACGCCGTCGCCGCGTAGAGCCGCGCCGCGCCGGCCCCCACGGCCGAGAGAGTCGTGCCGACGAGCACGACCACCGCGACCGCGCACGTCCACATCAGGAGCTCGAACGCCGAGCCGAAGTCGTCGTGGTCGGCGAGCGCCGGCAGCACGAAGACGGGTAGCGCTCCCGGCGGGTACTCGAGATCGAAATCCCGGTAAGGCACGTGGCCGTCGAGAATCTTCTCGCCGTAGCCCTGGTAGACGGGCGTATCGATGATCGGGTTCCGGTGCCAGAACCCGACGTGGAGAAGCCCCCACGAGATGGTCAGGAGGACGAGGCCGAGCGCGATGGCGGCCCCGGGGCCGCCCGCCTCAGCCGGCCGGGATGAGCTCTCGGACCTCGCGCTCATGCTCCGGTCCGGTCTCCGTGCTCTCCTCCGCGACGACGCTCGGAAGTGCCGGCGCGAGGGCGGCAAAGGCCACGAACGGGAAAAACCACGGGATGTAGAGATAGAACCAATGGGTGAGGACGAGCTCGAAGCCGATCAGAAGCGCGGCCGAGAGAGCTGCCAGCTGGATGACGTTCTTCGTGCGGGGGACGAAGTAGACGGCAATCGCGGCGACGAGGAGGAGCACCTTCAGACCGGTCTGGACGTGGTGGAGGTCGGGCAGCCCGGGGTACTCGTCCCAGTCCCAGATCGAGAACGGCGACGAGCGCCCGAGCTGCCAGCCGAAGGTGCGGTCCCAGAAGACCCGCGCGGCGTGGAGGGGATGGGGCTCGAGCAGGAGGATCCAGAAGGAGAGCGCGGTTCCGAGGAGGACGCCCCCGAGATAGGTCAACTTCTGGCGGACGAACCGGCGCCAGTCCGGATAGGAGGCCCAGAGCGGGATCAGGATCAGCGCGGCGAATTTCGTCCATCCTGCGAGCGCGACGAAGACGCCTCTGGCCGGCGGCGAGGTCACCAGCACGAGCCCCCAGATGAGCAAGGCGGGCATGATCGCGTCGTTCGAGTTGGAGCTCGAGACGTACTGGGTGAACGGGTAGGCGGCCCACGCGAAGGCAAGCGTCGCGCCGAGCGGCTTCCCTCCGAAGCGCAACCCGAGGAGCCCGAGGCCGATGACCGCGAGCGCGTCCCAGAGGAGCGCCGCCAGGTGGGCGGCCGGCAGGCCCGACCAGGTGCTCGAGCCGCCGTTCCACTTTCCGTCGAAGCCGACGACGGCGTAGGCGGGGATGTAGCCCAGATAGGCAACGGGACCGTAGGTGTCACCGCGCCCGTTCGAGGACTCACAGCGTCCGTTCGTCTGGATGTGGTCGCGGACGGAGCCTTCGGCGTCGGCTGGGCCGCAGGCCTTTCCGGTCTCGTCCGGCATGTGCCCGTAGGGCGACTCCCCCTGGCCGGCGATTCGCTGCGCGCCGTCGATGCTCGCGAGGCCGACGTCGATCACGTTCGAGGATTGGACGTTGAGGCCGACCCTGAACCCCATCAGAAAGACGGTCGCGGCCAGTAGGACCCAGGCGGGCCAGATCGCACGGGTGGGAGTCCCGTGCCCCCGCGCGCCGATCCAGACCATGCGTCCGAGGAAGTAGAGCAGCGGCGGATAGACGAGCGGCATGGCGGAGAAGACGCGGCCCTGGTTGAAGTAGTAGAGAGAGAGGCTGAAGGAGAGCAGCACCACCAGGTCGAGGTTCCGCACCGAGAGCAGCCGCCGGAAGTCGGCGAGGCCGAGCAGGAAGACCGCGCAGAAGGAAAGCCAGATCCAGCCGTCGTTGATCGCGCGGCCGAACGCTCCCTTGTAGCCGCGGGCCATCCTCCAGGCGACCTGGGGCCCGGTCCAGGCCTCCGTCACGCGCGCGGTCGAGTCGTCGACCTTTGCCTCGACGATCTGGCCGGCATCGGGAAGCGACGACCAGACGTTCACTTCCCACGCACCGGTGTCCTCGTCGAAGCTCGAGTCCTTCGTCAGGCTCTTGGCCGGATAGCGGCCAACCCAGTCCGCCACCTTCGGATAGCGAAGAACAGCCGCAATCGCCTGCTTCTCGGTCAGCGTCGCCGGGCCGGGGCTGTCCTGCGGGACGAACGGGACCTCGATCGGGTTTCCGTTGGAGTCGTAGACAGGCGTCGTCCCAGCCGCCGAGGCGGCGGACGCGGCAAAGAGCACGGCCGCAGTCGCGGCAGCGAGTGCTAGTCCGAGGCGCGCCGTCGGAAGCTCCAGGGCTGGGTATCCGAGCGGGTTGCCACTGCGACGAAGGTTAGACGCACGCCGAAGAGCGTCCCGAGGGATCGGTCAGCCCTCGACGCTTCGGAGGGGCACGCCTCGCCGCCGGAGGACGGTCAGCGCCCGACCGCGCGAGCGGTAGAACTCGAGCTCGTCCGAGAGCACGAGCGCCGAGTCGACCCCGATGACGCCGTCGACGAGCTCGCAGGCCCCGTACGGAAGGAAGCGTCTGACGCGGTCTCCACAGAGCACGTCGAGGCCGAGGATCCGGCAAAGCGACGTGTCGAGGATCACATCGACGACCCGTCCGAGCTCGATGTCGCGGAAGCAGACTCGTCGCTGCAGCAGCGTCTCGGCGTTCAGACCCCCGTCCATCCCGCTCGCGATTCCCCGGCGCCTCCCGGCGGAAACCGACCTCCTAGAACCCCTCCGCCCCGACGAGCGGCACGAAGCGGCAGGGAACGGATCTCATCACCGCGGGCCCCTCCGGGCTCGCGATGATCACTTCGAGCCGCTGACCGTCGGGCCCGCCGACCGGCACGACCAGGCGTCCGCCCGGCACGAGCTGTTCGTAGAGCGAGGCGGGCATGTCCGGCGCTGCCGCCGCGACGACGATCGCGTCGTACGGAGCGTGCTCGGGCAAGCCGAGCGAACCGTCTCCCACGTGGACGTCGACCGCGCCGTAGCCCGCCGCCTCGAGACGGGCCTGGGCCCGCTCGGCGAGCTCGGGGATCCGCTCGACCGTGTGCACCTCGGCGCCGAGCTCCGCGAGCACAGCCGCTTGATAGCCCGACCCGGTTCCGATGTCCAGAACTCTGTCCCCCTCGTGGACGTCGGCCGTCTGGCAGATGATCGCGACCATGTAGGGCTGGGAAATCGTCTGGCCGAAGCCGATGCGGAGAGGCATGTCGAGGTAGGCGCGCTTGCGGTCGCTCTCGAAGACGAACTTCTCGCGGGGAACTCTGGCCATCGCGTCGAGCACGCGCCGGTCGACGATCCCGCGCGCCTCGAGCTGAACCGCGACCATCCGATTGCGCTCACGCGCGAGGTCAGACACCGCTCCGCACGCGGAGACGCATGGAGGCAGGCGTCTCCACACCGAAGTGGTCGAGCGCGAGCGGCGCGAGATCGGTCGTGCTCGGGACCGCAGCGAGCGGCAAACCGTCGTCGAAACCGGCAGCGAGGATCGGAACCGTCGAGTCTCCGGCATCCAGCGAGCCGTGGCTGCCGCCTCCTGCGTGATGACGCCCGCCGAGATCCTCGAACTCCCACCCGCTCGCCGCGGAGACGATCACCTCGCCCGCGTTGGGACACGCCAGGGCGCACCAGACGCGCTCGTAGCCGTTCGGATACTCGACCGGATCGAGGAGGCGCTCGTCGCCGGACGTGCGCCACCCCTCGTCGTCAGGTGCGAACCTGAGCTCGGCGCATTCGCGCCGGACGACGGCCTCGCCGTCCTCGAGGAAGAGCGCGAGCTCGACTCCCTCGGCTCCGTCCAGACGCTCGGCCAGCTCACGCGGAGAGCACTCGGCGAGCGAGTAGACCATGCCGGAGCGGTTCGAGGCGGTGACGACGACCTCGGCGGCCGCCAGGTCGGAGGTGCGCCGCCCGGTGTAGACGACGAGGTCGCGGAACGAGTCCGTCAGCCGGGCGACGTTTTCGACCCCGGTCTGGCCGTGGTCGGAACAGACGACGATCGCATAGCGGTCGAGGAACTCACTCGGACCGCCCGCGGCTGCCATCAGCTCGCCGATGCTCGCATCCGCGCGCTCGAGCGCGGCGAGCGCGCCCTCCGGGCCGACGATGTGCGAGGCGTAGTCGTAGTCCGGCAGGTAGAAGACGAGGAAGTCGAAGCCGTCGCGCGTGACGAGCCAGCGCCCGATGGTCGCCGCGTACGCGTCGATCGAGCCCTCCGGACGAGAGCGAATCGCCAGGGGCGCGCCGGTGGGATCGGACTCGTAGAGGTTGAAGAAGAAGAATCGCCGTGGCCCCCAGGCCGCCTCGTACCAGCGATTGCGCCCTGACGGGACCGGCAGCTTGAGCGCGTGTCGCGTTCTCCCGCGGTAGCACGTGAAGTTGATCGCGCCGCAGTCGTAGCCCTCGTCCTCGAGCGCCTCGAAGACGGTTAGAGCATCGGGAGCCAGGTGCTCGTGGGTCAGCCCGAAGATCGTGTCCCGGAGCGAGCGCCGCGTGCCTGCCGCGCGCACGGCGGCGAACGACGATCCGTACTCGACGACCCGCTCTTCGCCTCGGTGGAACCAGACGAGGTGCGGGACGCCATGCACGTCCGGATGGGCGCCGGTCGCGATCGAGGTCAGGCAGACAGGCGTGACCGAGGGGAACGTCGTCGTCCCCTGGGCATAGATCCCCGCGTCCTGCAGGAGGCCGAGGGCAGGCAGGCGGCCCTGCTCGAGGCCGTGCTCGAGCATCGACGGAGTCAGTCCGTCGATGATCGCGAGAATCAGGCCCTTAGTCGGCGCCGTCCCTCAGTCCTTGGCGAGTACACGTAGCCCGGCATAGCGCGCGTCGGCTCGCCGTCCTAGCCGGGCCCCTGCGAGTGGAACCACCACAATGAGTGCGTACCCGAGCAACGGGACGAGTGCGATTCCGGCGGCGCCGAGCGCAGCGAGAGGCCGGGCTGCAGGCGAGAGGCGGCGGAATGCGATCCAGCTGATGGCAGCGGCCGCAAAGAAGACGAGCAGGGCCCACCACTCGAGCGCGAGGAGCGAGATCGCGATCGCTGCGGCGGCAAAGGCGAGCGCGACAAGGCCGAACAGCGGCCGTCGCGCCTCTCGGCCGATCACGCCGTCGGCGATCCCCAGCCCCGCCACGAGGCCGAGCAGGTACCAGTCCAGCCAACCCTCCATCGAGCTGAGTGTAGCCGCGCCTGCTCGCAGATAGGCTGGCGCCCCAGTGGACATCGGGACCATTCTCTCGTTGCTCTTCGTCCTCTTCTTCCTGGTCCCGCCCCTCCAGCGTTGGGCCCTGGCGACGCGGCGGGCACGCGCCATCTCGGCGCTCCAGCGGGACCGTGGGAGCCGGGTGATCGCAATGATCCATCGCCAGGAAACGGTCGGATTCCTCGGCGTTCCCCTCTATCGCTTCATCGACATCGAGGACTCCGAGGAGGTGCTACGGGCAATCCGGCTGACGCCGGACGACACGCCGATCGACCTCGTCCTGCACACCCCCGGCGGGCTCGTCCTCGCAGCCGAGCAGATCGCGTACGCGCTCAAGGCACATCCGGGCAAGGTCACGGTTCTCGTCCCCCACTACGCAATGTCGGGCGGAACGCTGCTGGCCCTCGCGGCGGACGAGATCCTCATGGACGCGGCTGCGGTCCTCGGCCCCGTCGACCCGCAGCTCGGAGATGCACCGGCAGCGTCGCTCGTCCGAGTCGCAGCGTCCAAACCGGTCGAACGCGTCGACGACAGGACGCTGATCATGGCCGACGTGGCCGAGAAGGCGCTCCGGCACATGAAGGAGGTCGTGCGCGGGCTCCTCGCCCCGCGCATCGAGGGCAAGAAGGCCGACACCCTGGCCGAAGAGCTCGCCGGCGGGCACTACACGCACGACGACCCGATCACGGTCGACGAGGCGAAAGCCCTCGGCCTTGCTGTGGAAGTCGGCTTGCCCGAGGCGATCTACAGCCTGATGGAACTGTTCGCCCAGGAGGGTCGCCGGCGGCCGAGCGTGCAGTACGTGCCGCTTCCGATCTCACCCAACGACCGTCCGGCGAAACCGCGCGTACCTTAGGAAAACCGACCAATACCCTACGGAATACCCCTTCCAGCAGTTTCCAGTTGAGCGCTGACGGGAATCCACCAGGCACATGGCGAGGACCCTCCAAAGACCCCTCCTACTCTTCTTCACCAACTCTCGCTCCGGCCCTGCGCGGCGCATGGAAAGCCTCCTCGCCCACCTCGCCCGCAAGGAGCGCTCCCGGCTGCGGATCGCCCGGATCGACGCAGAAGCGCAGCTGGACTGGATCGAGCGTCTGCAGATCACAGAGATCCCGACGCTCGTCCTCGTCAAAGACCGCCGTCCCGTCGACCGGCTCGAAGGGCGCGTGAGCGCGCCGCAGATCGAACGAATGATCACCCCCCACCTCGCACCGGTCGACGACGAGGCAGCGGTCGCCTAAAACGCACGGGCGGTTAGACGCTAGGCCTTCTCCAGCCGTCCGATGACGCCGAGCAGGAACTCGCTCGCGCGGGCGCCGTCCACCACGCGGTGGTCGAACGTGCACGAGAGCCACCCCAGCTCGCGGACGACGAGCTCCCCGTCGCGCACCGCGGGTCGCTGGCCGATCCTGTGCAGCCCGAGGATGGCGACCTCGGGATGGTTGACGAGTGGGGTCGCGAAGAGGCCGCCGAGTCGCCCCGCGCTCGTCACCGTGAAGGTCGAGCCTCGCAGCTCGTCGGGCTTGAGCGTCCCCGCACGCGCTCCCTCGGCCAGCCGAGAGGCCTCGGCCTCGAGCTCCTCCAGGGACTTCGAGTCGGCGGCTCGCACGACCGGCACCACGAGCCCTTCGTCGGTCTGCACGGCGAGGCCGATGTCATAACGCTCCCAGAAGACGATCTCGCTGCCCGAGAGGGTCGCGTTCAGCTCGGGGAATTCCTGCAACCCGGCGACGACGGCCTCGAGCACGTAGGGCAGATAGGAGCGCTCGCCGCGCGCGGCGGAGAGGTCTGTGAAGTCACATTCCTCGACCACCGTCACGGCCGGGACTTCCTTGTGCGCCCGGGAGAGATGCTCGGCGATCTGCCGCCTCACGCCGCGAAGCGGCTCCCGCCGCTCCCCCTCCCGTGGCGAGGCCGCGCCACGGACGTCCTCCTCGGTGATGCGGCCGCCCGGCCCCGAACCGTGGAGAGACTCCAGCTCGACGCCGAGCTCCCCGGCGACCCTGCGCACGAGAGGGGTCACCTGGACCTTTTTGGGCGCAGTCGCCGTCGCGACCGCGTCCGAGCCGATCAGGACGAGGGGAGTGCCGACCGGAACCAGCTCGCCCTCCTGGACGAGGATCTGCGCGATCTGACCCGCGGCCGGCGAAGGGATCTCGACGGTCGTCTTGTCCGTCTGGATCTCGACGAGCGGGTCGTCTTCGGCGATCTCCTGCCCGACCTCCACGAGCCAGCGTGCGATCTCGCCCTCGCGCACGCCCTCGCCGAGATCAGGAAGCTTGAATTCGTAGGCCATGTGATCAGCCCGGTGACAGTACCGGCCTGCTGGCGCGCGAAAAGCAAGCCAGGCCAGGAGGCAGGGAGCCCGGGTATCGAAAGAGATACCCGGGCGACCTTGGACGGAGCCTGGCGATGCTTTGCAGCCGTTCAGAGGGCCGAGATGATGTTGCCGGGCGGATCACCTTAGAAAGCCAGCACCTGTTCGACCGCCTCGACGACCCGCGCCGGCGTCGGCAGGTACTCGTCCTCGATCGACCAGAAGGGGAAGGGTGCGTCGTAGCCCGTGACGCGGACGACGGGCCCTCGCAGGTCGAGGATTGCCTTCTCGGCAAGTACCGCCGCGATCTCGGCACCGAACCCGGCCACTCGAGGAGCCTCCTGCACGATGACCGCACGGCCCGTTTTGCCCACTGAGCCGAGCAGCGTCTCCTCGTCGAGCGGCTTGAGGGTGCGGATGTCGATCACCTCCGCGCTCGCGTCCAGCTCGTCGGCGGCGGCCAGGGCGACCGGGACCATGCCGCCGTAGGCGAGGAGGGTGACGTCGTCGCCCTGCCGAACGACCCTCGCCTTGCCAAGCGGGACGACGTGCTCTCCCTCCGGGACCTCCTCGCGCGGGCTCCGGTAGAGCACCTTCGGCTCGAGGACGACTACCGGGTCGGGGGAGCGGATGGCGGCGGCGAGCAGCCCTTTCGCGTCGGCCGGGGTCGAGGGAATCGCCACCTTCACCCCCGGCGTGTGGACGTAGTACGTCTCGGGCGAGTCCTCGTGGAGCTCGGGAGCCTTGACGCCGCCGCCGGTCGGCATCCGGATCGTGAGCGGAAACTCCATCGCCCCGTTGGTGCGCCAGCGGTAGC
>JBKPFG010000031.1:0-1796 GCA_046728735.1 Actinomycetota bacterium | reverse complement strand
GGGTTGCCTCCAGCGGAGCCATGGAGTGAGCTTGAGTGCTCGATCAGGATGCGCTCGAGGGTCTGCGGATCCTCCGGAGTGATGGTGGGGTGAATCCGTCGCCCGGTCTCGATCACCAGTGCGAGCTCCTTTTTGGGTCGGTCGCGATCGAGGTTCCACCAATGGACGAAGTCTCCCGAGCCCCAGAGCCGCCACTTTCTGACACCGAGCGGCGAGAGGTGCTCTAGGGATCTGATCGAGGCATACGGGATCGTCTTGGCGCCCCACGGGTAGTAGCGCCTGATGATGAGGCTCGTCTCGTCGCAGGCGATCTTGCCGTCGTCGTAGAGCATCGCCTCATTATGGGAGCCAAGGCCTCTCCAACGCGGCGATCAATCCCTCGTGGTCGGCTCGCGCACATCGGCGATGACGTGCGTATACGCGCCGAGCCAGAGCAGCGGCAGACGAGCCCGGGCGGGGCGGCCTGTGGGTCTAGCTGCACAGTCTTCTCCCATATCCTGGAAAAAGCGGTAGGCTGCCCAGTTCTCCCGGGGACCTCCGCTGGCCGTCCGTCACGTCCCCCGCTAGGCGATGCTCATCCGGATCGAAGATCGGACGAACCTGTCCAGCTGGTCGTGTGTTCCTCCGAAACAGGGGCTTCGAGGTCGTGCCTCGCTCGGTCTCGGGCATCAGGCCCTTTCGGTGGCCGCGAGCCCGCCGCCGCCGCCCTTCCGCAAGCGTTTCGACTCGTACAGTTGGACAGTCTTCCGTCGCTACTTCGAGGTCGCGACATCAAGCGACGGGAGCCATCCGAGCGCTTATGATGCGCCGCCTTGGCCTCGATCCGCCGCTTTGGACGTTGGGCGCTCATCCTCTTCACGGGGCTGTTCCTGCTCGCCGTCGTCGTGCAGATCCTGACGGCCGGTTTCGGGATTTTCGGCGCAACCTCGCTGGACCTGCACGAAGACTTGGGCTTCACACTTACGCACGGCCTCTCGATCCTCATTTTCCTCGCCGCCCTCGTCGCTTGGATCGAACCGAAGGGCCTTGCGCTCGGGTTCCTGATCGGAGCGCTGACCACGGTCCAAGTCTTCCTTCCCGAGATCGACAATCGCTGGATTGCGGGCCTCCACCCCGTGAATGCGCTCCTACTCTTTCTGCTCGCACTCCTGCTCCTCTGGCGCGAACGACCGATTCCCGTGTCGCGCCCCGCTACGCCAAGCGCGTAACCGCCGCCCTTCCGCAAACGTTCCGGCGCCGTGTCCCCGGAGGCTGGATCCTGGCCGCGGATGGGAGATGAGAGGCGCTGTTGTCCCTTCGGTTGCCGCCTAGTCCAGCGCACAATTTTTCTCCGGAAACGGAAACCCCCGTTTCCGGGGGGTTTCTCTCTGTGGGTCCGCCAGGCTTCTAACGCGGCTGCAAATCGGCAGGTTCGTCGGCCCCGTGTATTCGCGGGTGTATGCGGTCCACGTTCGTCCCTGGCATGGGGAAGGGCGCCCGTAGGCCGCCTCGTTAAGGAGGTCATGATGACTCACATATCAACCACTAGCGTGGCGGTCGGTACACAATGAACGCCCCCGCCTCAATCGCCATCACGCCAGTCTTCGTTGCCGACCTTTCCGTCGAGGACGAGCGGATGCCGGTCTACGTGCACGTCATCGACCATCCCGATGCGCGCGTGCTGGTCGACACCGGCATGACGGAGCTGCACCCGGCGATGGCCGACATGGATCCCCGCCTCCAGCCGCTGAGCGAGCAGGACTTCGATCTCGCCGGCATCGACATCGTCGTCAACACACACCTGCACGCCGACCACT
>JBKPFG010000114.1:0-2642 GCA_046728735.1 Actinomycetota bacterium | reverse complement strand
ACGTGCTTCTCGACGCGCTTGCGCGCGTGCGTTCAGAGAGCTCTTCACAGCTCGTCACGCTCGTCGGCGTCCCAGGAATCGGAAAGAGTCGCCTCGTCTTCGAGCTCTCCGCGGCCGTCGATCAGGATCCGGAGCTCATCTTCTGGCGCCAAGGCCGCTCGCTTCCCTATGGAGAGGGAGTGACGTTCTGGGCGCTGGCCGAGATCGTCAAGGCCCAGGCGGGCATTTTCGAGACCGATTCGGCCGAGGTTGCTCTCGAGAAGCTGCGGCGCGCCGTCCAAGACGTCGTCGCAGACACTAGTGAGGCCGATTGGATCGAAAGCGATCTCCGTCCGCTCGTGGGCCTGGAGGACGAGGGAGGTGACCGTCAAGCCGAGGCATTTGGTGCCTGGCGTCGCTTCTTCGAGCACCTGGCGGAGAGGAGTCCACTCGTGCTCGTTTTCGAGGACCTGCACTGGGCCGACGACGGGCTGCTCGATTTCGTCGACGATCTCGTCGAGTGGGCGAGCGCGGTCCCCTTGCTGGTCGTCTGCGTTGCGCGGCCGGAGCTTCTGAGCAGGCGACCGGGATGGGGTGGTGGGAAGCCGAACGCGACGACTCTTTCGCTGTCCCCTTTGACGCGCGACGACACGGCCCGGCTCGTCGCCGCTCTGCTCGAGCAAGCCGTGCTCCCGGCCGAGCTGCAGGCAGCTCTCCTCACGCGCGCCGAGGGCAATCCCCTCTACGCGGAGGAGTACGTCCGCATGCTCCAGGACCGCGGCTTTCTCCAGCGGGAAAACGACGCGTGGCGGTTCGAGGGCTCCGACGATCTCCCGCTGCCGGAGCCGGTGCAGGGCATCGTCGCGGCCCGGCTCGACGCGCTGTCACCCGAGGAGAAGGCGCTCGTCCAGGACGCCTCCGTCATCGGGAAAGTCTTTTGGGCCGGCGCCGTGGCCGCCGTCGGTCGCTGCGAGCGGGGCTCGGTCGAGGAGAGTTTGCGAGCACTCGGCCGCAAGGAGTTCGTGCGGCGGGAGCGTCGCTCCTCAGTGGCCGGGGAGGATCAGTACATCTTCCTGCACGTTCTGGTGCGGGACGTCGCCTACGGGCAGATCCCGCGCGCTCGGCGGGCCGCCAAGCACCGGCTCGCGGCCGAGTGGATCGCGTCCCTCAGCACGGAACGCTCGGAGGACCGGGCAGAGATGCTCGCTCACCACTATCTCAGTGCGATCGAGCTCGCCCAGGCGTCGGGCCAGGACCCAAGCGAGTTCGCCGAGCCGGCGCGCCATGCCCTCCGCGACGCCGGGGACCGAGCGCTGGCGCTGAACGCATTCGCGGCAGCGGCGGGGTTCTTTGAGTTCGCGCTGACGCTTTGGCCGCCTGATGATCTCGAGCGCCCGAGCCTGCTGCTTCGACTCGGCAAGGCCCGGTGGTCGGCCGATGCCGCGGGCGAAGAGGTCTTGAAGGAGGCGCGCGAGGCGTTCGCCGCTTCTGGTGACCGAGCAGGGCAGGCGGAGGCGGAGGCCCTGCTCGGTGAGTTCTACGGAAACCGCGGCGAGCGCGAGCGCGAGGGCGCCCATCTCGCGCGTGCAGCGGAACTAATCGAGGGGCTGCCCGCAAAGGCGTCGACAGCCTACATCCTCGGGCACGTCGCATCGGGAACGCTCATGGCCGGCGATGCGGAGGGTTCGATTCCAGTTGCCCGGGAGGCGCTCAGAATTGCCGAGGAACTCGGCCTGTGGGGGCACCAAGTGCAGGCGCTGAAAGTGCTCGGCCTTGGCCTGGTGGACGCCGGTGACCTCGACGGGATCGGAGTCGTCGAGCGCGCCGTGGCGCTGGCCATGGAACACAGCCCGCCCGCCGCAGGAGGTGCGTACGGGAACCTCGCCGAGGCGGTGGCCAACTATCTCGGCAATCTGAACCGCGCTTGGGAGCTCCGGGCCGAAGGACTCCGCGTCGCCGAGCGGGTGGGGCCGGCGGACGTCGCCGAGTTCCTACGGGGAGAGCGAGTCGTTGCTCGTTACTGGACGGGCCACTGGGACGAAGCTCTGAGACTGGCCGAGGAGATGCTGGCGGCAGCCGAGGGCGGCTCTCCGAACTACATGGACGTTCAGGCTCGCCAGGTCAAGGCCCGGATCGCACTGGCTCGGGGCACGGTCGACGCCTATGAGGAGGCTTACGGCACGCTCGAGCGGGCTCGCTCGATCGGGGATCCTCAGGTCCTCTACCCGGCTCTCGCATTCGCCGCGCGGGCGGCGCGCGCAACCGACCGGCTCGACGACGCCGTGGCGCTGATCGACGAGCTCCTCGGCCTCTGGCGCGATCGACCCCGGACGGTACTCCAGTCACATCTGCAGTCCTTTGTCGACATCGCCGAGGTGCTCTCAGCGCTTGGCCGCCGGCCCGAGCTCGAGCGGTGGGGAGACGCGGCGCAGGTTCAGACACGCTGGATCGAGGCTGCACGCGCCTACGTCCGCGGCAGCTTCCAGGAGGCCGCCGACATCTACGAGGAGGCCGGGTCGATTCCCGACGAGGCGTACGCGCGGCTGCGGGCCGCAGAGGCGCTGATCGGGGCCGGCAACCGGCCCGAGGGCGACCGCGAGCTGCAGCGGGCTCTCGCCTTCTACCGCTCGGTCGACGCGAAGGCGTATCTCCGGGAGGGCGAG
>JBKPFG010000089.1:0-2295 GCA_046728735.1 Actinomycetota bacterium | reverse complement strand
GGCGCCGGTGGGGTCGAAGTCGCGGCACTCCGCCGCCACCTTGCAAGGCAGCTGGTCGGGGTCGGCCAGGGTGAGCGGGCCGACGCCCGAGCGACCGGCGCTGATCCCATCCCAGTACGCCTTGACGCCGATCCCAAGCGGGGTCACCGCACCGAGCCCGGTGACCACGACACGGCGCACCGCGCTAGCCGCCCGAAACGCGGTCGACCATCACCGGATCTTTCATACTCGCTCTCCTTCGTATTCTGTGATGGTGCCGCCCGAACCTGGCGGGGACCAGCCGCCATGATAGACAGCATCTCCTCCTTGTCGACGGCACGACCTGTCGCAGGTCACGCCGCTGAAGGGGTTGCCCCGTAGCCCGTAGAACTTCGTAGGTCGGCGGTCCTTCCGGCCCGTCCGCTCCGCGGGGGAGCGTGGCGGGCGATCCATCGAAGATCGAGAGGAGGAACCGCCGTGAAGACCGTATCCCTCAAGCAGGTTGGATACGAGGAGCTGGCGCTGTCGCCGCATGTGCAGGAAGCGCTCGGCGAGCTAGTCGGGTCGGCGAACGCGGGACTGCTGGCCCTGAGCGTCGGCCTCGGCCTCGCGGTGCTCGCCGAGCTGCTCGAGGAGGAGGTCGTCGAGGTCGTCGGGCCGAAGGGCAAGAAGCACATCCCGGAGCGCACCGCGGTCCGGCACGGCCACGAGGCGGGCGAGGTTACGCTCGGCGGCAGGCGCGTCGCGGTGGAGCGGCCGCGCGTGCGGACGGCCGATGGTCGCGCCGAGGTTCGGCTCCGGACGTGCGAGTACTTCACCGACCGCGATCCGCTCTCGCGTGCGGTGCCGGAGCGGATGCTGGCCGGCGTCTCCACCCGCCGCTACCGCAGGACGCCGGAGCCCGTCGGGCAGGATGTCGAGCAGCGGGCCAGGTCGACGTCGGAGTCGTCCGTCTCGCACCCAACGCAATGTGAAGCGCTGGTCGTCCGGAGAGATGGCGCTGCGCTGGACCGCCGCCGGCATGTTCGAAGCCGAACGGCAGTTTCGGAAGATCATCGGCTACCGCGACCTCGCCACCCTCGTCATCGCGATCGAACGCGACCACGAACGGCGCCATCACGCACGAGCAGCCCCTGCCCCGACCGAGGAGGCCGCTATCATCCTCGCCAGCTGACCATCACGCAGGGCCACTCCACGGATTCCACCGCAGGCGCGAGATCCTCGGCTGGCTGGGGCGCGGCAGTCACGTGAAGGCCGTCACGCTTCCCGCAATTCGCGACTAGAGCGGACGGCTCGCATAGAACCGCCCGCTCGCGCCTAAACCTCGTGCCGATCTGCTATCCGGCCAGCGGGTGCGTCCCCCAATCGGGAGCGGTGTCGGGCGGCGTGGGCGAGTTGGTGACTTGGACGACGTTCGAACCGTCGGCGTTCGCCGTGAAGATCCCCTCGGTGTCCCCGATGAACATGCCGAAGATGATCTCAGTCCCGTCCGGCGACCAGCCCGGCTCGAACGCGAAGTAGTTGCTATTCGCCGTCTGCAGGTGAATCACGCGCAGACCGGACCCGTCAGGCTTGACCGTGAACAGCCCTCCACCGGTGGTCGCGGAGATGATCTTCTGCCCGTCGGGCGACCACTGCGCCCCGGGGACGTCATGCGCCTGCGTCACGCCGTAGGGCGTGATCTGCCGGAGCCCCGTGCCGTCGAGCCTCTCCACGAACAATGCCGAGTGCTGCGCGCGGTCAGTCGGTCCCGGCTTGACGCGGAAGAAGACGAACCACCTGCCGTCGGGCGAGACGTCGGTCGCAAGGTCCTGCGCGCCGAAGGGGTTTGTCGTGAGCCTGACGGGGTCGCCGCCATCCGAGGCGCGGACGCTGAAGATGCCCGGACGCTCGCCCCCGAAGCCGCAAAGGATGCGCACTTGGTCCACCGACCAGGCGGCGCAGTCCATGTCGAACGGCGCGTACGTCATCTGCAGGAGCGTGAAGCCTGATCCGCTTGGACTCACGATCGCGGGCCTGAACGGCAAGAAGTCACCCGAGCTGTCGAAGCGGTCCACGTGGCTGACCAGGAGCTTGCTGCCATCCGGGGACCAGACCGTCCGACTGAAGACCTCTGGCTGGTAGGGCAGCGGTACCACCTGGGCCTGTGACCCGTCAGGGTTCGCGGTGATGACGTTGGCAAGGACGCCGGGGAAGTCCGGCTGGTCGGGGATGAACCTCTCGAACACGATTCGGCCGTTCGGGCCGGGAACCTTCGCCGCCGCCGGAAACGCCGCCGCTGCCACGAGGGCGAAGGCGAGCAGCGCGACGAGACGG
>JBKPFG010000161.1:0-5667 GCA_046728735.1 Actinomycetota bacterium | reverse complement strand
GTCGAATCGCTGCACGTCGGCGACCCAGCCGAGGGCGACGACATCGAGATGGGGCCCGTGATCTCGAAGGACCAGCAGGATCGGGTGCTCGGCTTCCTCGAGCGCGCGAAGGGCTCGAAGGCGACGATCCTCACCGGCGGCGACTCGAACGGCGATCGCGGCTTCTTCGTCAAGCCGACGGTCATCACCGGGATCGAGCAGGACAACGAGATCGTGCAGCGGGAAGTCTTCGGGCCCGTCGTCAGCGTGCAGAGGTTCGCCGACGACGACGAGGCGATCGCGTGGGCGAACGACGTCCGCTACGGCCTGGCGGCATCGGTCTGGACGCGCGACGTCGGCCGGGCTCTCAACGCGGCTCGCAAGCTCCAGTTCGGGACCGTGTGGATCAACGACCACATCCCGCTCGTCTCCGAGATGCCACACGGCGGCTACAAGGAGTCGGGCTACGGAAAGGACCTCTCCGTCTACTCGCTCGAGGACTACACCCAGATCAAGCATGTAATGGCCAAGATCGACTGAGCGCTGAATGGCAGTCGAGGAACGTGTAGCGGCGCCGACTGAGAACGGCGGGGCCACGGCCCCGCCGGATATTCGGCTGGAAGAGGTCACGAAGAAGTTCGATGACGTCGTCGCAGTCGACAACCTCTCGCTGGAGGTACCGCACGGCTCGTTCTTCGCCCTGCTCGGGCCGTCCGGCTGCGGCAAGACGACGACGCTTCGCATGATCGGCGGCTTCGAGGAGCCGACCGCCGGCACGATCTTCCTCGGGGACCGTGACGTCACCGGTCTCCCTCCCTACCGCCGCGACGTCAATACGGTCTTCCAGAGCTACGCGCTCTTCCCGCACCTGACCATCTTCGAGAACGTCGCCTTCGGGCTACGGCGCCGGGGCGTGAAGGGCGGCGACCTTCGCGGCCAGGTGACGAAGATCCTCGAGCTCGTCCAGCTCGCCGGCTTCGAGCGCCGGAAGCCGCGCCAGCTGTCGGGCGGCCAGCAGCAGCGCATCGCGCTCGCTCGTGCGCTTGTCAACAGCCCGCGCGTGCTCCTGCTCGACGAGCCGCTCGGAGCGCTCGACCTCAAGCTCCGCAAGGAGATGCAGCTCTTCATCAAAGCGCTCCAGCACGACCTCGGGATCACTTTCATCCACGTGACGCACGATCAGGAGGAGGCGATGACCATGGCCGACTCCATCGCGGTGATGAACGACGGCCACATCGAGCAGCTGGGCTCGCCCGACGAGCTTTACGAGCGGCCTGCGACCCCGTTCGTGGCGCGCTTCCTGGGCGTCTCGAACCTGCTCTTCGGGCAGGCCGAGGGTGACGGCTCGGTCCGCCTGAACGACGGGACGGTCCTGCGCGCGCCGGCCTCGGTGGGGCGCAAAGGCCCGGTGGCAGTCGGCATCCGTCCCGAGAAGATTCGGCTGGGCGCGGGCGAGGAGAACAGTCTTGCCGGCGAGGTGCGCGAAAGCGCGTACATCGGCGTCTCCACGCAGTACATCGTGGCCACCTTGCATGGACCCGTCACCGTGTACGTCCAGAACACCGACGCACGGTCGGCCGGCGCCAACCCCGGCGACCAGGTGACGGTCAGCTGGAGCCCCGATGCAACGTTCGTCGTCGACCCTGAGGAGGAGAAAGAGGAATGACGGACCCCCGCTTCAATGACCCGCTGACCAGGCGGCAGCTCCTGCGCCGAGCCGCCGTCGGAGGGACGGCCCTAACGCTTCCTGCTCTGCTCGCCGCGTGCGGCAGCGGCGGCGGAATCGAGGGCGCGGCCAACACCCAAACGGGGGCAGGCACCACGGTCAGTCGCAAGCTGGCATCGAAGCTGACGATTTCGAACTGGCCGTTGTACATCGACATCGACGAGAAGACGAAGAAGCGGCCCACGATCGAGCAGTTCGAGCAGAAGACCGGCGTCAAGGTCAGCTACATCGAGGACGTCAACGACAACGAGGAATGGTTCGGCAAGTTCCAGGCCCAGCTCTCGCAGAACCAGCCCATCGGGCGGGACCTCACCGTTCTGACCGACTGGATGGCGGGTCGCATGGTGCGCCTCGGCTACGTCCAGAAGAAGGACAAGGAGTCGATTCCGAACGAATCGAACCTCGTCGCCACGCTCCAGCACCCGGCCTGGGATCCCAACCGGGAATACAGCCTGCCGTGGCAGTCGGGCATGACCGGAATCGCCTACGACCCCAAGGTGACCGGATTCGACGTCGCCTCGGTGGATCAGCTGCTCACCGACAGCCGCCTCAAGGGCAAGGTCACCTGCCTGACCGAGATGCCCGACACGATGGGCCTGATCATGCAGTCGAACGGCGACGATCCGACCAAGGTCGACCCGGCTGCATTCGACAAGGCGATCGACACTCTCCAGTCCGCTGTCGACTCCGGCCAGATTCGTCGTTTCACCGGCAACGACTACGCAGACGGGCTCGCGAACGGGAACATCTGGGCCGCCATGGCCTGGTCGGGGGACGTCGTGCAGCTGCAGCTCGACAACCCGCGCCTCAAGTTCGTCATTCCTGAGGCGGGCGGGACCATCTGGACGGACAACATGCTCATCCCGGAGGGCGGTGACGTCTACACCGCGTCCGTCTTCATGAACTTCGTCTACGACCCCAAGATCGCCGCGCAGATCGAGGACTACGTCAACTACATCTGCCCGGTCGACGGGGCCAAGGACGAGCTGCTCAAGCTCGACCCGCCCGTGGCGAAGAACACGCTGATCTTCCCGGACGAGGCGACGCTCTCCAAGGTCAAGGCCTTCGATACCGAAGCCGCGGACAACCCGGACTACAAGGAGAAGTTCCAGGCAGTCATCGGAGCGTGAGGTCAGGCGCCTTTGGCCTTCCTCCACCGTCACCGCTGGGTCACGCCGTACCTGCTGCTCCTGCCGGGTGTGGCGTGGCTCGGCCTCTTCTTCATCTGGCCGATGTACTACCTCGGCAAGACCTCGCTGGCGTCGGGGTCGTTCGAGACAGGTTTCCAGTTCGACTGGGCGTGGGGGAATTTCTCCCACGTGCTCAGCGCGTATCAGGAGCAGTTCATCCGCTCCTTCGTCTACGCGGGCCTCGCGACCCTGATCGCGCTCCTGATCAGCTACCCGCTCGCGTACTGGATCGCGTTCAGGGGCGGCCGTTGGAAGAGCCTGCTCCTCCTCATGATCATCGCCCCCTTCTTCGTCACGTACCTGATCCGCACGCTCGCCTGGGAGACGATTCTCTCCGACGAGGGCTTCGTCGCTCACTCCCTCCGTCAGATTCACGTGCTCGGTCCTGACGGGCGCCTGCTCGCCACCTCCCTCGCAGTGGTCGCGGGCATCACCTACAACTTCCTGCCCTTCATGGCGCTGCCGCTCTACGTCAGCCTGGAGCAAATCGACCAGCGGCTGATCGAGGCGGCACAGGACCTCTATGCGAGCAAGACGAAGGCGTTCCTGCGCGTGACGCTGCCGCTCTCGCTTCCGGGGGTCTTCGCCGGGACCCTGCTGACGTTCATCCCGGCCGCGGGCGACTTCATCAACGCCCAGCTGCTCGGGACGCCCCGTCAGGCGATGATCGGAAACGTGATCCAGTCGAAGTTCAAGGTCACGCTCGACTATCCGGACGCGGCTGCGCTCTCGTTCATCCTCATGGCCGCGATCCTCATTGCCATCTTCGCCTACGCGAAAGTGATCGGATCGGAGCGGGTCTCCGTATGACTGCCGGAACCGCCAGCATCGAGGTCCGCCGCCACCGAGCAAGCGCGCTCTCACGCGCCTTCGCGTTCATTCGCTACCACCTCCTGACGGCGTACGCGCTGCTCGCCTTCCTGTACCTGATGCTCCCGATCGCGGTCGTGATCATCTTTTCGTTCAACGACCCCGTCGGACGCTTCAACTTCACGTGGCAGGGGTTCACGCTCGACAACTGGCTCAACCCGTTTGCGTTCCCGGGTCTCCGTGAAGCCGTCGAGAAGAGCCTCGAGATCGCGTTCTTCTCGAGCATCGTCGCCACGGCGCTGGGAACGCTCATGGGCCTCGCGCTCGTCCGGCACCGCTTCTACGGACGCGGCGGGACGAACCTCCTCGTCTTCATGCCCATGGCGAGCCCCGAGATCGTGCTGGGCGCCTCGCTCCTCACTCTTTTCCTCAACCGCCCGCTCGGCGTCGAGATCCCGCTCGGGTTTTGGACCATCCTCATCGCCCACATCATGTTCAACATCAGCTACGTCGTCGTGACCGTGCGGGCGCGGCTCGTCGGTTTCGACCGCCACCTCGAGGAAGCCGCCATGGACCTGGGCGCGAACGAGTTCGTGACCTTCGTGCGCGTGACCCTCCCGCTGATCGCTCCAGGGATCATGGCCGCCCTGCTCCTCACGTTCTCGCTCAGCGTCGACGACTTCGTCATCACCTACCTGAACGCCGGCGCGGTCCAGACGTTCCCCCTCTTTGTCTGGGGAGCGGCGCGCGTTGCCGTCCCGCCCCAGATCAACGTCATCGGGACGGCGATCTTCGCCGTCGCCATCCTCCTCATGTTCGTGAACATCCTCGTCCAGCGCCGCCGGACCCTGAAAGGAGCCTAGTGAGCAGTCCCGCTACCACGCTGTCCCCAGCCGACCTGCAGAAAGCCGCCCGCGACCATCTCTGGCTGCACTTCACCCGGATGTCGAGCTACCAGGACGGGGAGATCCCGATCATCGTCCGCGGCGACGGGTGCTACCTCGAGGACTCCAACGGCAAGCGCTACCTCGATGCGCTGGCCGGCCTCTTCGCGGTCAACATCGGCTACGGGTTCGGAGAGGAGATCGGCGAGGCCGCCGCTGCCCAGCTGCGGGAGCTGCCGTTCTACACGAACTGGAGCTATGCCCATCCCCGGGCGATCGAGCTCGCCGCCGAGGTCGCCTCTGTCGCTCCCGGCGACCTCAACCGGGTCTTCTTCGTCTCGGGAGGATCGGAGGCGGTCGAGTCGGCCTGGAAACTGGCTCGCCAGTACTACACCGCCCGTGGCGAGCAGCAGCGCGCCGGAACGGCGGAGCGCATGATTGCCGGGGAGCGGATCGAGCAGCACTTCCCCGTCGAGCGCCGCTGGAAGGCCGTCTCGCGGCGGATCGCGTACCACGGCACGACGATGGGCGCTCTCTCGATCAACGGGATCGCCTCTCTGCGCGTCCCCTTCGAGCCGCTCGTCCCGGACGTCATCCACGTCCGCAACACGAACCGCTACCACCGGCCGCCGGAGGAGACCGAGGCCGAGTTCACGGCCATGCTCCTCGAGGACCTCGACGAGGCGATCATGCAGGCCGGCCCGGAGACGGTCGCCATGGTGATCTTCGAGCCGGTCCAGAACGCTGGCGGTTCCTTCACGCCTCCCGAGGGCTACTGGAAGGGAGTCCGGGAGATCTGCGACCGCTACGACATCCTCCTCTGCGCCGACGAGGTGATCACAGGCTTCGGGCGACTCGGCGCCTGGTTCGGCTCCGAGCGCTACGACATCCGGCCGGACATCATCACGTCGGCGAAGGGATTGTCTTCGGCGCACGCGGCGATCGGCGCGGTGATCACGACCGACAGGGTGATGGAGCCGTTCCTCGACGGCCACAAGATGTACAGCCACGGGATCACCTTCGGCGGTCATCCCGTCATGTCCGCGATCGCCCTCAAGAACATCGAGATCATGAAGCG
>JBKPFG010000147.1:0-6586 GCA_046728735.1 Actinomycetota bacterium | reverse complement strand
CTCCTGGCTGTCGTCTCGGCGGGCAACGAAGCGCTCGACAATGACATGTACCTCTACGCCAACATCGGGGGCTCGAGCGCTCCGGACATCTTCTCGCCGTCCTTTCCGGCCTCGTTCACACTAAGCAACATCCTCGCCGTGGCCGCAAGCAACGATCAGGACGAGAACGCCTATTCGACCGAGTGTCACGCCCTCGGGTTCTCCAAGCCCAGATGCGCCTTCACGAACTGGGGGCGCGACTCGGTCGACCTCACGGCCCCGGGAGTCGACATCGAGAGCTCCGTGCCGAGCAGCAGCTGGGAGACCTGGGACGGCACCTCGATGGCTGCTCCGCACGTCGCCGGCACCGCGGGGCTCGTCCTCTCCCAGAATCCGACGTACACGGTCGCGCAGCTCAAGAGCGCGCTCATGAATTCGGTTGACACGCCCGCGAGTCTGCAGACGATCTACATCCCCTCCTATGTGGACCCGGACAGCGGGGAGCAAACGGAGACTGGGTTGTTCTCGCGCACGACCGGACGTATCAACGCGCACACCGCGCTGACGGCGCCAACGACGAGCGCGACGCCGCTGACCGACGGGAACGTCAACGGGGCGAAGTGGATGTCGAAGTCGTCTGTCACAGGCTCGGTCCTCTGGCCGGCAGACGTCAACGACGTCAAGAAGAAGAAGCTCTACAAGGGGCACCTCTACCGGGTCACGCTCGTCGTCCCCGACGGCCAGGACTACGATCTCTTCGTCTGGAAGCCCGGATCGAAGGAGATCTGGCGGTTCGGCAAGCTTCAGAAGGCGAGTCGGAAGATCGGCTCGGGCGACGAGGTCGTCCAGTTCACCGCCGGCTCGACGGGGACGTACTACTTCCAGGTCATGGCCTGGCTCTTCGAGAGCGGCAGCTACAAGCTGACCGTCCAGAAGCTCGCGTAGCCGCCTCCGGCGCGGTACAAGGGAGGGCGTGACCGTCGCCTACATCGGGCTCGGCGCCAACCTCGGCGACCGGGAAGCGAATCTGCGTACCGCTATCGAGCGACTTGCGGAGCTCGGCCCGCTGCGTGTCTCGTCCTTCCGCGAGACGGATCCGGTGGGCGTCACGGAGCAGCCGCGGTTCGTGAACGCGGTCGCGGAGCTCGAGACCGATCTGAGCGCGAGAGACCTCCTCCAGCTCCTGCTCGAGATCGAGCGGAAGATGGGCCGCGACCGCTCCCGGGAGGAGCGCTGGGGCCCGCGCACGATCGACCTCGACCTGCTCCTCTACGGGGACGAGGTGATCGACGAGCCGGGCCTTACGGTTCCGCATCCCCGCCTCGCCGAGCGGCGCTTCGTCCTCGAGCCGCTCCACGAGCTGGCTCCCGGCCTCGTGCTGCCCGACGGGAGGGGGATCGGGGACTTGCCGGCAGAGAGATAGAATGAGGTCATGTCGAACCTCGACGAGCTCGACGAATACGAGGCGGAGCTCGAGCTCCGGCTGAAGAAGGAGTACTCAGCGGTTTTCGGGCTGTTCCGCTACTGCGTCGTCACCCAGGACTCCACCTATCTCTGCAACTCACACGAGCTGCGGGTCCTGCCCCAGACGAGCTATCCGTTCTTCCACCTGACGATGGACGACGTGTGGGTCTGGGACAAGAACCGGCCCACGCGGATGATCCCCCGCGCCGAGGTCTACACGTCCAGCGACGTCACCATCGAGGAGCTGCGTACCGAGGGCGAAGGCCCCGCGCTCACTCCCGAGGCCCTGGCCGAGAAGCTGGGCGAGACGCTCTCCGGCGAAGACGACATCTCCTAAGCGGTAGCCGCGCATGTTGCTGGCCGTAGACGTCGGCAACACCCAGACCTTGCTCGGCCTCTTCGAGGGCGAGGAGCTGGTCGAGCACTGGCGCCTGGCGACGGAGGCCGAGCGCACCGGTGACGAGCTCGCGGCGCTCTTCGCCAACCTGCTCGAGCTGGGCGGCCGCACGTTCGGGGATGTCTCGGGTGTCTCGCTCTCCTCGACGGTGCCGCTGCTCGTCCGCGCCTACCAGGATCTCGCGGAGCGCCACATCGGGGCTCCGCTCCTCGTGCTCGGCCCGGGCACCCGTACGGGAATCCCCATCCTCTACGACGATCCGCGCGAGGTCGGCCCCGACCGGATCGCGAACGCCGTCGCCGCGCGGGAGCGCTACGGCGCCCCCTGCATCGTGGTCGACTTCGGCACTTCGACGAACTTCGACGCGGTCTCGGCGGAAGGCGAGTACGTCGGCGGCGTCCTCGCTCCCGGGATCGAGATCTCGATGGACGCGCTCTTCGCGCGGGCGGCTCGCCTCACGAAGGTGGACTTCGTGGAGCCCGAGACGGTGATCGGGAAAACTACGACCGCCTCGCTCCAGTCCGGCCTCGTCTACGGGTTCGCCGGCCAGGTGGACGGCATCGTCGAGCACATGCGCTCCGAGCTGGGTGACTCGGCGCCGGCGATCGCGACGGGAGGGCTCGCGGAGCTGATCGCCCCCCACACGAAGACGATCGAGAAGGTCGACCCGCTACTGACTCTCGACGGCCTCAGGCTCGTCTGGGACCGCAACCGCTGAGGCGTCCCGGTCCGTGACGACGACCTGGTCGAGGCTGGCCTTCGACAGCGGGTTGGCCCAGAAGCCTTCGATCCACGGACGGTGGACGGCGACGCTGCGGCCATAGGCGATCGGCAGGATCGCGGCGTGCTCGCTGACCCAGAGGCGGTCGATCTCGTGATAGAGCCGCATGCGCTCGGGCTGGTTGTCAAGCCCACGCGCCTCGATGACCAGCTCCTCGATCTCGTCGTCGCGGTAGAACGGGAACGGCTTGCGGAACAAGCCGCGGAAGAAGCCGTCCGGGTCGGGATAGTCGGCCCCGAAGCCGCTCACCCATAGATGGTCCTCGTCGGTAAGTGCGTCCCCCCAGAACTTTCCGCTGGCCTGCCTCACCTTCACGCGAATGCCGAGGTCCTCGAGCTGGTGCTGGAGTAGCTCGACCGTGGCTACGAGCCAGGGCGGGATCAACATCGTCAGCTCCGGCAACCCCTTGCCATCCGGGTAACCCGCGTCCGCCAGGAGCTTCTTCGCGAGCTCGGGATCGTGCTCGAGCGCGACCCGGTGCGAGTGGCCCGGCATCGCCGGTGGAATCGCCCCGCCGCGCGTTGCCGCCCGCTCGGTGTCCTCCGGCCGAAGCAGCAGCTCGCGATCGACCGCATGGCAGAAAGCCTTGCGCACGTGCTCGTTCGAGAACGGCGGGCGATCCGCGCAGAAGCCGATGTAACGGGTGTGGAGGTCGGGGATGAAGTCGACGACAGTGTCGGCGCCCTCGGTGAGCCGGAGGTTCCAGCCCGTGAGCACGTCGAAGTCGCCCTCGTTCCAGCGGTCGATCATCTCTCCGCCCTTGCCCATGAAGGAGATGGCGATCTCGCGCACGTTCCCCCGCGGGCCGTTCCAGTGCGGGTTCGCCGTCAGGAGCGCGTGCTCGTCGTCGAGCTCCGAGAGCATGAAGGGGCCGTTGGAGACGAGGTTCTCCGGCTTCTGCCAGTCATCGCCGAGCTCCTCGCACTTGTGCCGCGGCCAGGGGAAGGCCCACGGGGAGGCGAGGATGTAGGGGAAGTAGCTCCGCGGCTCCCGCAAGGTGATCTCGAGCGTGCGCTCGTCGAGGGCCTCCGCGGCCTCGACGTCCTCCATCAGGAAGGACGTTTGGGTCTCGAGCTCCCGCATCTGCTGCCAGGCGTAGGCGAAATCGTCGGCCTTCAGGCTCTCTCCGTCACTCCAGCGCGCGCCCTCGCGCAGGCGGAAGAGGTAAGTGAGGCCGTCGCTCGAGACGCGCAGGTTGTCCGCCACCGAGGGAAGCACGTTCAGGTCGCCGTCGATCATCAGCAAGCCCCGGAAGAGGTGCTCGGTGATCCGCAGGCCCTCCGTCGAGTACACGTGCCCTGGGACGACGGCGTCCGGCCTGTAGACGGCCGTCTCGAGCCTCTCGGTGGGCTCGAGCCGCGGCGCGTCCTCGACGCGGCACGAGAACGCCTCGTCGTACATCTCCTCGGCGTGCTCGAAGTCGAAGGCGAGGTGGTAGGTCAGCGCCATCTTGAAGAGCGTGTCGCGGGCCTTCCGCTCGTCGCCCACGCGCGCGAGGAAGGCTCTCGCCCTGCGGTAGTGCTCGAGCGCCTCCCGGTCGGCGTAGATGCTGCGGGCTGCGTCTCCGGCCTTGAGGAGATAATCGACGGCCTTTTCGGGATCCTCCGCCTCGCTGAAGTGGCGGGCGAGCAGGCCGTAGGCCTCCTCGGGCGACTCCTTGTAGATCTCCTCCAGAGCTTCGCCGACCCTCTTGTGCAGCTTCCTCCGCTTCGAGTCGACGAGGCTCGAGTACGCGACCTCCTGCACGAGCCCGTGACGGAACCGGTACTCGGGATTGGGCCGGCGGCTCTTCTCGTAGATGAGGTCGAGCCGCTGGAGCTCCGTCAGCGCCGGGATCAGCTCGTCGCGCGAAACGAGCCGCTCGAGGAGGGGAATGCCGAAGGTGCGCCCGATGACCGCCGCGATGGAGAGCACCTCTCGTGTCGCGGGGTCGAGCCGGTCGAGCCGGGCCTGGAGCGCTCCCTGAACGAGGGCCGGAATCGCCAGCTCGTCCTCGTCCACCGCAAGCTTCCACTTGCCGTTGTCCCGTTGCAGCGCCCCGCGCTCGACGAGGTCGCGGATCGCCTCCTCGAGGAAGAAGGGATTGCCTCCGGAACGCTCCGCGAGGAGCTCGGCCACGGAGTCGGGAATCTCGCCCCCCGCGGCGCCGACGGCGAGCACGCGGCTCGCATCGGGTGGCAGCGCCTGCACCTCGACCTCCTTGTAGCGGTGCGGATAGCGCTGGCGCGCGCGCTCCCCCAGTCGCCAGGAACCGAGCTCGCGCTCGCTGCGATAGAGGAAGAAGAGGCCCACGGCCGACTCCTCGGTCACGCCGAGAAGCGACTCGAGAAGCTCGAGGGTCGACTCGTCGGCCCAGTGCAGGTCCTCGAGGATGACGGCGAGCGGCCGCTCCTCGGCGAGCTTGCAGATCAGCTCGTAGAAGACCTCGAAGGTTCGAGTCTGGATCGACTCCCGGTTCAGCTCCCTGATGCGCTGGGCAGCGTCCGGCTCGAGAGTCAGGCCCAGCAGGCTCGCAAGGAAGGGATAGGCCTCCTCGGCCTCCTCGCCGAAGAGATGCGCCAGCTCTGCCTTCAGCTCGAGCCGAACGCGTGCTTCCGGCGTCGAGGCTCCGACGTCGAGCCACTCGCGCAGGAGGTCGCGGATCGGCCAGTAGGGGAAGGTCTGCGCGTAGGAGACGCCGCGGCCCTCGATGAAGCGCACCCGCTCGCGGTCACGCGCGCGGGCCTCCCAGAGCAGGCGGCTCTTGCCGATCCCGGGCTCGCCCATGATCGAGACGATTGCGCCGCGCCCTTCGACGAGCGCGTCCATCGTCCGCTCGATGACGGTGAGCTCGTACTCCCGCCCGACGAGCGGCTGGCTCGGCTCCATCGGCTCGTGCTCGCGGACAGCGACGACCTTGTACGCGCTGACGCTCTTTCCGATCCCCTTCAGCTCCTGCGGGCCCAGCTCCTCGACGTCGAAGCCGCTCTCGACCTGGCGCATCGTGGTCGGGCCGATCAGCACGCCGCCCTCGTCGGCGAGCTCCTCCAGGCGGGCGGCGAGGTTGACGGTCTCGCCGAGCGCATTCCAGGGGTCGTAGCCGTCCTGGCCGTCGGTCTCCATCCCGACTACGACCGGGCCCGTGTTGATCCCGATGCGGACGGAGAGGTCGATTCCGGAGGCGTCCTTGACCTCCTCGCCGTACTGCGCGATCGCGCGCTGGATCGCCAGCGCAGCGCGCACGGCACGCTCGGAGTCGTCCTCGTAGGAGACGGGGGCGCCGAAGAAGGCGAGCAGCTCGTCCCCGACGAGCTGAGCGACGGTCCCGTCGTAGCGGCGAACCTGCTCGCTCATGATCCTCATGACCTCGTCGATCAGGAACTTAGAGCGCTCAGGGCCCAGCCGCTCTGCGATCGCCGTCGAACCGACCACGTCGGCGACGAGCGCGGTGACGATGCGGCGTTCTCCGGCGGTTACGGCCATACGAGAGTTATAACGACGAGGGGGACGCGGCTTATCCGCCTGCGTAAATCGAGACGGGAAGGTCGAGGACGACGTTGTCGGGCGCGGGGAGCGCCGCCTTCAGCCGCTCGAGAACGTCGCGCGCACGGGGTGCGACCTGCAGGAGTCGTCCCTCCACCTCGGTCAGGGTTCCGAGCTGGACGAGCTCCTGCTTGAAGGGCTTGGGGAAGCGGCCGTGGCCGAGATACCAGCCGTAGAACTTCTTCAGGAACCCGGTCGCCCGCTGCTCGCCCATCTCCTCGACGGTGTCGTGCATGAAGAGGAGGAGCTCCGCGACGACCGCGTCCTTCGAGGGCCTCCCGTCGGTGCGCCCGGCGATCTCGCCGAGCGCCCAGGGATTCCCCTGGGCTGCGCGGCCGACCATGACCGCCGCGCAGCCGGTCGTCTCGAGGATCTCCTCCGCGCGGGCGCGGCTGTCGACATCGCCAGAGGCGACCACCGGGACGTCCACGAGCTCGACGAGC
>JBKPFG010000014.1:0-7109 GCA_046728735.1 Actinomycetota bacterium | reverse complement strand
AGCCCTGCCGACCAGGCCGCGATTGCGCGAAGCACCGCCGCGAACCAGAGATGGGCCAACGCTCAGACGCACATCCTGGAGGCACAGAACAACCTGGAGCTCAAGCGTGAGGCGTACCGGACAGCGCTCGACGCCGGCCAGCCCGCCGCCGACCTGAAGCGCGAATACGAGGCCGCGCAGGACGAGCTCGCGCGGGCCCAGGACGAGGCGAACGCCGCGCAGGCGGAGGTGGCCTCCGCCCGGCCCGCCGCGGCATCCGCCTACGCACGGCAGCAGCAGATGCTGCAGACGAAGACGGACCGGCACGAGCTCGTCGCCTTCCTGCTGCGTCTCGGTCTCGCTCTCGGCCTGCTGGGCTTCGGCTACTGGCTTCTCGGCCGTCTCAGGCGCACCCGCTCCCGGTATTTCCCGGTGGCGATGGCGGTCGTCGGCGCCGCAGGGATCCTCGCCCTCGTGCTGGCCGCCGACTACATCACCGACTACGTGGACCCCATCGCGCTCGGGCCCCTCGTGCTCGCGCTCGCCGGAGTGACCCTGACGCTGGTCGCGTTCGCGGCGCTGCAGCGCTACCTCGCCAGACGCGTCCCGCTCCGGCGCGTGCGTAAGCACGAGTGCCCGTTCTGCGGGTTTCCGAGCGGGACGACCGAGCACTGCGAGGGCTGCGGGCGCCAGGTGGTCGCGGAATGTGCGACATGCGCACAGCCACGACGGGTGGGAACGCTACATTGCGGAGCGTGCGGGCACGCCTGATCTTCATCGTGCTGCTTTTGGCCGCCGGGGCGACCGCTTCGGCGTGCGGTGGGGATGACGACCGGCTCTCGCAAGAGGAATTCCGCCAGCAGGCGAATGCGATCTGCACGAAGTACGACGAGAAGATCAAGGCTCTGGGAAGCCCCGCTTCGCCGACCGAGATTCCGGACTTCGTCAGGCGCGGCATCCCACTCCTCCGACAGGGGATCGCCGAGCTCCGAGCGCTGAAGCCGCCTGCCGAGCTGGAGGACGATTTCGACCGCATGCTGGACGAGACCGCGAAGGCGATCCCCGCTGCGCAGAGCCTTGCGGACGCGGCCGAAAAGGGCGATGCGGCCGCCGTGCAAGAAGCGATCGCGGCGGGACAGAAGGCCAACGACGCATCCGATCGGCTGGCCACCGAGCTCGAGCTCGACAAGTGCGCGACGGGCTAGCGCTTCTCGCCGGTGTCCTGACCCTCCTCCTCGCGGCCTGCGGGGGCGGCTCCAGCAATGAGCAGACTCTCACGCCAGACCAGTTCCGCCACCAGGCCGACGCCATCTGCAAGCAGTACGAGGACAAGATCAGGGCGCTCGGAAGCCCCAGCTCCCTCGACGAGCTCGCTGACTTCACGAATCAGGTGATCCCGATCATCGAGGAGGGGAACGGCAAGCTCGCGGACCTGCAGCCGCCCGACGAGCTCGCCGACGACTGGAACCGGGCCATGGATCTTCAGAGCCAGAGCCTCGAGGTGGCCAGGGACCTGCAGCAGGCGATCCATGATCACGACGTGGCGAAGGTGCAGGAGCTTCTCTCGAAGCTCGACGAGACGGACGCCCGGAGCAACCAGATAGCCCGCAACATTGGCCTCGAGGACTGCGGACAGACGAACGAGTAGGCTACTTAGCTAGCGGCCGGTGAAGCGCGGCTCGCGCTTCTCGAGAAACGCGGCGACACCTTCCTGGAAATCCTGGCTCTCGGCGGCCTCCGCCTGGAGCTCGGACTCGAGCTCGAGCTGCTCCTCGAGACTCGACAGCGCGGCCCCGTCGAGAAGACGCTTCGTGAGCCCGATCGCACGGGTCGGCAGAGCAGCCAGCGTCGCGGCCACCTCGGCGGCACGCGTCGGTAGGCGACCGTCGCCCACGACTTCGGCCACGAGGCCCCAGGCGTGCGCGTCCGCCGCGGAGAGCGCCCGACCCGAGCAGAGCCACTCGAAGGCGCGTGAGTAACCGAGCAGGCGCGCAACGAAATACGTCGCTCCGGTGTCCGGTACGAGCCCGATGGTCACGAAGGCCGGGACGAAGGTGGCGGACGCCGCGGCCAGGCGCAGGTCGCACGCACAGGCAAGAGAGAGGCCGGCGCCCGCAGCCGGCCCGTTGACCGCCGCGATCACCGGCTTCTCGAGCGCGCGCAGGGCTCGGACATTCGGGTTGTACGTGCTCCGCAGACGCTCGCCGATGTCCCCAGCCGCCTCCTTGAACTCGTTCAGATCCTGACCCACGCAAAAACCACGGCCGGCGCCGGTGAGGACGACGGCCCGCACCTCGGGGTCGCCCGCCTCCTCCAGAGCCTCCCTGAAGGCAGCATGCATGGCGCTGTCGAAAGCGTTGAGAACCTCGGGACGGTTGAGCGTGATCGTGAGCACGCCACCGTCCTTCTGAGTCTCGACCTCGGCCACTCGGTAGACCTCGTTCCCGCTGCTAGCGTGGAAAGCGGTGGCGGATCTTACGTTCATCTCGTCCGAGGAGGTCGTCGAGGAGCAAGCTCTCGACGCCTACTCGCGCGCCGTGATCGCCGTCGCCGAGCGGCTCTCGCCCTCGGTGGCAAACCTGCGGATCTCGCGACGGGTTCGCGGTGGCCGCATGCTCGCAGGCGGGGGCAGCGGAGTCGTCGTCACGCCCGACGGGTTCATGCTCACCTCCGCTCATGTCGTCGACGGCTCCGACGGCCCCATCCGTGCCTCCTTCGTCGACGGCACCGAGGTGGAGGCAAGCGTGGTCGGCACCGACCCGCTCTCCGACCTCGCCGTCCTCCGAGTCGACAACGGCGACCTGATCGCGGCCAGCCTGGGCGACGCCGAGTCCCTCCGGGTCGGCCAGCTCGTGGTCGCCATTGGCAATCCCAACGGCTTTGCAGGATCGGTCACGGCCGGTGTCGTCTCTGCTCTCGGTCGCTCGCTCCCCGTGCGCTCCCGTGCCGCTGGGCGCATCGTCGAGAACGTCATCCAGACGGATGCCGCCCTCAACCCGGGCAACTCAGGCGGAGCTTTGGCAGACGGAAGCGGTTGCGTGATCGGAATCAACACCGCGGTGGCCGGAGTCGGGCTCGGGTTGGCCGTGCCGATCAACGCCACCACGCGCAAGATCATCGGCGCGCTGATGAGCGAGGGTCGTTTCCGCCGCTCGTACCTAGGCATCGCCGGCGGTTCCCGCCCTTTGCCCCCACGTCTCACCCGCGAGCTGCAACGCGCCGACTGCGTCGAGGTGGTCGAGGTGGTCGAGGGAAGCCCGGCGGCGAAGGCAGGCCTCCGGCCGGAGGATCTCATCGTCGATCTCAACGGCCAGCCCGTGGAGGGAGTCGACGACCTGCAGCGGCTGATGGCCGGCGAGCTGATCGGCCAGAGAGTCGTGCTCACCACCGTCCGCGACGGAGGGCTGCGGTCGGTCGAGCTCGTGCCGGTCGAGCTAGAGGTTTAAGGAGGGCTCGGCGAAACATCGGCTGTGCCGCCGGAGGCGCGCTGGCTCGCACCAACGCATCCGCGTTCAGATAGACGAGTCGCCCCCGTATCTAGAGGCGATACGAGGGCGCCTTGCGGTCTGCAGCCTCAGAACGACCAGCGAGTCCCGGCGACGAGCGACGTTCCGCCAACCCTCCTATAACCCAATCCCGGAGTGCGATTCGTGGCCGGCGAGCTCGGCCACGACCTGAGTGACCAGCAGAGCCGCCAGCGCCCACACCACGGCGAGCGGCGGTAGCGAAAGGCTGAGGGCGAGTAGGACGAGCGCGAGCGCGGCAGTGCCGAGCCGCATGGCCACGTCCGCGTCGAACAACATCGGCGGAGTGGCGAGGTGGATCGCAGCGAGCCCGACCATGCAGATGGCGACGCCCGCGCAAACGATCCACCCCGTGTCCTCGTACCGCTGATCTCCGGCTGCAGCCAGGATCTCCAGCTTGACTCCGACGCCGACCGTCGCGATGCCGATGAGCACGGGAAAGTGGGCATACGTGAACACCAACCCCGAGATGCGGCCACGTCTCACGACCGACTCGTCGAGGAAGTCGAAGTAGATCCACCACAACGCCGCGGCTGCGACGAACCCTCCCGCCGCGGCGAACCCGGAATCGACTCCCCAGGTCGTGTCCGCGACACCGAGCACGACGGACAGCACGGCCTCGCCCAGGACGATGATCGTGAACAAGCCGAAGCGCTCGGGTAGGTGGCGGGGATCGACCGGGGCGCCCGGCAGTCGCCCCCAAGCGAGGAAGGGAACTGCCAGCTCGCACACCAGCGCCAGAGCCCAGAGCCAGTACCGACCGGGAGGCGGCACGACAATCGATATGAGCCAGATGAGCGTGCCGACGGAGAAGACCCTGAAATAGAGGACCGCGAGCGGCCTGGCCTGCGGCACGTAGCGGATGGCCCGTCCATAGAGCACGAGGAGGACGAGGCGCACGAAAACGTAGGAGACGGCGAATGCCCTGCCTCCCTCTTCGATCGCGTTAGGAGTGTTCGTCGCGAGCGCGGCCACTGCGAACATGGCGAGCAGGATGAGGAGGCGGTACGTGAGGTCGTCGGTGTCGAACCGGTTGGCGTAGAAGGTGAAGCCCTCCCACGCCCAGATGACGGGCACGAAGAGGGCGACGTAGAGAAGAAAGCCGTGCAAGGTCGGATCGTGTGTGAGGTTCTGTCCGAGCTCGGCGACCGCGACCACGAAGACGAGGTCGAAGAAGAGCTCGAGCCAGGTCGCGTGCCTCTCCTCGAACCCCTCCTCGATCGTCCGCAGCCGGGGCGGATCGAGGAAGCGGGAGAGATCCGCCAACTACCGCCCTTTGATGTTCGGCGTGCGCTTCTCCATGAACGCCTTGAGGCCCTCCCGGGCGTCCTCGGACGAAAGCGCCAGGTGGAACGCCTTGCGCTCGGCGTCCAGGCCTGCGGCGAGCGTCGTCTCGAACGCCTGGTTGACGGCCTCCTTGGCGAGTCGGACGCCGACCGGGCTCTTCGCGGCGATCGCCTGCGCGACGCCCTTGGCCTCCTCCAGCCAGCTCTCCTGTGGGAAGACCCGTGCGACCAGGCCGGCCTGCTCGGCCTCGCGCGCATCCAAGAAGCGACCGGTGAGGATGACGTCCATCGCCTTCGACTTCCCGATCGCCCGCGTGAGGCGCTGAGTGCCTCCCGCGCCGGGGAGGACGGCGAGATTCGTCTCCGGCTGGCCGAACTGCGCGCTCTGCGACGCGACGATCAGGTCGCACGCCATCGCCAGCTCGCAGCCTCCGCCGAGACAGTAGCCGGAGACCGCAGCGACGATCGGCGTCCTGATCTTCCGGATCGCGTCCCACTTGTCGATGCGGCCACCGAAGTAGAGCTCGAAGTGGGTCGCGTCCGAGAGCTCCTTGATGTCGGCGCCAGCCGCGAACGCCTTCTCGTCGCCGGTCAGGACGATGCAGCGGATCGTCTCGTCCGCGTCCAGGTTCTCGAGCGCGCCGACGAGCTCGTTCATCAGCTGGTTCGAGAGCGCGTTCAGCTGCTCGGGGCGATTGAGCCTGACCACCGCGATCGGCTCGTCACGCTCGATCAGGACCGTGACTTCTTCTCCAGGAACTTCTTGATCGCCTCCTGCGGCTCCTCGGTCGCCATCGAGAGCGCAAGCCAGTCGCGCGCGTGGTTGATCGTTTGGTACCACGCGAGCTCACGCCAGAAGTTGAGGTGCTGCCGTGCATAGCGCGTCGTCTGCGGGAGCTTCCGGGCCAGGCTCTCGACGATTCGGTCGACCTCGACATCGAGCTCCTCCGCCGGCACCGCGCGATTGACGAGGCCCCACTCCTCCGCCTTCTGCGCGGGAACTTCCTCGCAGAGGAGGACGATCTCGCGCGCGCGACGGTCGCCGACCATGATCGGCAGCCACTGCGTCGCGCCGCCCGCGGGAACCGACCCGTGCTCGGGCCCGACGTGTCGGATGAAGGCATCGTCCACCATGACGGCGAGGTCACACGCCATCTGGAGCTCGTTGCCCCCACCGACGCAGATCCCGTTGATGCGCGCGACGGTCGGCTTCCCGACCTCCCGCAGGCGGTCGTGGGCGTCCTTGAACGCGCCGAACCATTTCCAGTACTCGCCGGGCTTGCCGAGGTAGTCGCCGCTCCACGACTTGAGGTCGGCGCCGACGCAGAAGGCGCGACCGGCCCCGGTGAGGACGACGACGCGGATGGAGTCGTCCCAGGACGCGTCCTCGCACGCGCGGGCAAGCTCGCGCAGCATGCGAAAGTCGAACGCATTCAGCACCTCCGGGCGGTTGAGCGTGATCGTGGCCCGGGGCGGGGCCTTCTCGTAGACGATCGACTCGAAGCAGAACGACTCAGGATCGCGCGGCTCGGGCCGCTCCGGCTCGGTCATTCGACCTCGGTGAAGTGGACGTGGAACGGGATGCCCATGTCGGCCGCGTCCTTCCCCGTCGCCGCGAACTCCTCGCTGCGCGCCGCCGCCTTGAAGGCGTCCAGGTCCGGGAAGTCCCATTCGGCGTAGTAGGCGTACTTCTGGCCCGTCGGCGAGCCGAAGACCTTGCCGTGCCGGAACGTCCCGCCCTCGACGCGGCGGCAGAGCTCGGCATGCTCCTCGTACAGCTCGGGGTCGGGCTCCTGCTCGTAGAGGACGAAGACCTTGATCATCCCCGGATGATTCCCGATTCCTGCGTCAGCCGCGACGCGATGTAAACGGGAATCGCCGAGAGCAGAATGACGATGACCGCGCCCATGTTGATGATCGGGATCTGATTCGGCCGGGCGAAGTTCTGAAAGATCCAGATCGGAAGCGTCTTCACCTGGCCCGCGTGAATGTCGTCACGATGATCTCGTCGAAGGAGAGAGCGAAACGTCGGGCGCGCCCGCCGCAAGGGCCCAGGTCGATCTCGTCAGTCCGCTCTTTGTGCTGCGTCGCCAAGGGCTTCTTCGAGAATCTCGACTCCACGAGTGAGATCCTCGTCGCTGATGACGAGCGGGACGAGGATTCGGATGACGTTGCCGTAGAGACCGCAGGAGAGGAGCACGAGCCCGAGCTCGCGCGCCGCCGTCGTCGTGGCGGAAGCGAGTGCCGCGGCGGGCTCCTTCGTCTCCCGGCTCTCCACGAGCTCGAGCGCGACCATCGGGCCGAGGCCGCGCACCTCGCC
>JBKPFG010000210.1:0-6016 GCA_046728735.1 Actinomycetota bacterium | reverse complement strand
CGAGAAGACGAGGTGGCCCGACTCGGCGGCTCGCAGCGCAGCCTGGGAAGATTCCTCGTCGCGAAGCTCGCCGAGGAGGATGACGTCGGGGTCCTGGCGCAGAACTCGGCGGAGGCCCTCCGAGTAGGACTCGGTGTCGATACCGACCTCGCGCTGGTTGACGATACAGCCCCAGTCGTCGTGCACGAACTCGATGGGATCCTCGATCGTGACGATGTGATGCTTCCGGCCACGGTTGATCGCGTTGATCATCGTCGCGAGCGTCGTCGACTTCCCCGACCCGGTCGCGCCGGTGACCAGCACGAGACCGCGATGCTCGTCCGCGAGGTCCTTGACGCCCTGCGGCAGGCCGAGCTTGTCGAAGCTGGGAATCTCCTTGGGGATGAAGCGGAAGGCGAACGAGATCGAGCCTCGCTGCCGATAGCCGTTGACACGGAAGCGACCGAGGCCCTCGGCCATGTAGGCGGTGTCGAGCTCTCCGTGCGTGTAGAAACCCTCGCGCTTGGCGGGAGTGAGCTCGGTCACGAGTTGGACGATGGTCTCGAGGTCGCCGTCGGTGAGCAGCCGCTCTTCGAGCGGCACGAGCTCTCCGTCGACACGGGCCATCGCCGGCGAAGCGACCTTGAGATGCATGTCGCTGCCGCCGAGCTCGATGACTCGCGCAAGTAGGCCGTCCAGATCCATGGCGCCACACGGCCTATCGGCGGCCTTCCGGGGACTCGCCACCCCTCAAAGGGGGAGCGCCTGGGCTCGGAGGCGCGGTCGCTACAATGCGCGCGGCCGCGGGGGAGTTCCCGAGTGGCCAAAGGGGACGGGCTGTAAACCCGTTGGCTCAGCCTTCAGAGGTTCGAATCCTCTCTCCCCCATGACGCACCTGGGCGGAGGGCTGTCGCCGGGCAAAGCCCGGCTTCGCCCTCGCCTGGCGGGCGGTGGCTGCAGGCCGCGTCGTTCGCAGTCCCTCGCCGTACCGCCCGTACTGTCTCTGGCCTGCTCGCTCGCGCCCCTTGCGAGCGCCACCCCAGGCACGTCATGACGTCCGGGGCGCGCCGCCAGAGCCGGGCCGAGCCCGGCTCCGCGGACGCTTGCCGACTCTGGCCCTAGGACTTGCGCGCGGCGGCGCGGCCGCCCTTGCGGCCGGCTGCCTTCTTCTGCGCAGTTGTGCCGCCCTGGCTCGAGCTCGAGCGCGAGCTGGACGAATGGGACTTCTTGCCTCCGCGACTGGAGGCGCCCGGTGAGTTGGCGATCCGGGCGGCGCGCTCCTTGGACATTCCCTTGTCCTTGAGCGCCTCGTACTGCTTCTCGTTCTTGACGTTGGCTTTCTTGCTGGGCATGGGTTCGACCTACCCGTTCAGGGCTCGGTGTGAACAACGACATCGGCGATCTGCGGCTGGGCGCGGCGAATGCGTTCCTCGACCTCACTCGCGCGCGCATGTGCTTCCGCCAGCGGCCGGTCCGCATCCATGCCGAGGGTGAGGAACGCGACGAGGCCGACCTCCGTGTTCAGAAGGCGCAGCTCGCGCGGCTCCTCCTCGGTCACGGCCCTGACGATCTCCCGAATGCGGGCGGCCGTGCTCGAGCTGTCGGCCTGACCGAGCGGGCGACCAGCGGCGGGCTCGGACAGGGGCTCGAGGTGGGTCTGGACCGCGTCGACCTGGGGCAGGGCGGCGAGGATCTCGTGCTCGACGTCGGAGCCGACCTCGTGCGCGGCCTCGAGCGAGACGTCGCCCGGAAGCTTGAGATGGAGGGAGATCTCGAGTCGATCGCCGACCTCGAGGACGAGAATATTGTGCACCTCCTGGACGCGAGGGTTGCGCACGGCCGCGGCGTAGGCGCGCTCGCGAATCGCCTCCGCCTCCTGCGGCTCCACGTGCACGACGACGTCCGCGCCCGGGACAACTCGCTCGACGGCTTCCTCGACCGCGTCCGCCACCGCGTGGCCCTGCTCGACCGCCGACGCCGACGGCACCGCGACCACGACGTCCGCGAAATGGCGGCCCGCGGCCCGGCGCATCCTGAGCCTGCGAAGCTGAACGCGAGGGCCGAGCTCCTCGATGGCGGCCTGGGCAGCATCCCGCGCGCCGGCCGGGACGCGGTCCATGAGCACGTCGACGTTCGTCTTGATCAGGCGTGTCGCCGCCGAAAGCACCAGGACGCTGACGAAGAGCGCGGCGATCGCATCGCCATGCGCGTGGCCCGCACGTGCGAACAGGAGGCCGACGAGGACTGCCGTCGAACCAGCGAGGTCGCTGCTGAAGTGGAACGCGCTCGCTGCGAAGGCAGGGCTCTCGTACTGGTGCGCCGCGCGGGCCGAGACCAGGGCGCGGCTCAGGTCGACCACGATAACGATCCCGATCACGGAGAAGGCGATCCAGTCAGCGTCGACGTGACCTCCTCCGGTCGCGAGGCGAACGATTGCACCGGCGGCGATGAGGAGCGCAATCCCTACGAGAATCCCGGCTTCGGCGAGAGCGCTCAGATGCTCCGCCTTGCCGTGGCCGTAGGGATGACTCCGGTCCGCGGGTCGCCCGGAAACCCCCACGGCGAAGAACGTGAGGAGGGCGGCCACGAGGTCCGTGCCCGAGTGGGCGGCCTCCGAGAGCAGTCCGAGGCTACCCGAGTGCAGGCCCGCTCCCACCTTCACCGCGATGAGCGCGAGCGCAGCGACGACCGAGACCAGAGCTGTCCGTCGCTGCGGAGACATGCGCACAGTGTGCACCGCGCGCCTGGCTATCCTGCCTGGAGATGGGTCAGCCGCGCGAAGCCGAAACCGCCTACGAGGTCGTCTGCCCGCATTGCAACAAGCAGTTCGAGGCCCCGCTCCTGAGTGGCGAGTCCGATCGCCATCAGGGGTTCAAATGCCCTCACTGCCGGCTGTTCGTCGACTTCGCGCGCGCCCAGGAGCAGGACCGCATCGAGCCGCAGAGCTCCTAGGGAGGGTTTGGGGAGCGTCGCTCGTCGCCGGGACGCACAGCCGATGTTCGTCAAACCTTCCTAGTTAAGGCCGGGTCCCCGTAACCCGATAGAGGGAGTGTGGCAGTTGCGGCCCGCTCCGACCGACTCGCACGCACGCGTGTCAGCGCGCTCACGCGCATCGGGCCCCTGCATTGGCTCGGCGTCATCGTCGCCGCGAGCGTCCTCGCCCGCACGCTGACGGGCTGGCTGCGCGCGAGCCCTGTCTACTTCCCGGACGAGTACATCTATTCGGAGCTTGGGCGTTCGATCGCCGACCACGGCAGGCCTCTCGTTCGCGGGGCTGCAGCGCACTTCCCGGCGCTTCTCCAGCCGGTGCTGACGGCCCCCGCCTGGCTCGCCGGCGATGTCGAGACCTCCTTCCGCTTCATCCAGCTCGAAGGCGCCGTCGTCATGTCCCTGGCCGCGATCCCCGTCTACCTCCTCGCCCGCCGGCTGGAGCTCGACTCCTGGCTCGCGCTCGCCATCGCGGCATTGAGCCTGGCCGTGCCGGACATGCTCTACGCGGGTTGGGTGCTCGCCGACCCCTTCGCCTTCCCGCTCGCACTCGCGGCCGTGGCCGCGGGGGTGTCCGCGCTCGCCCGTCCCTCCAGAGGCTCGCAGATCGCGTTCGTCGCCTTCGCGGGGCTCGCGACGCTCGCACGCGTGCAGTTCGTCGTCTTGCCCGCCTGCTTCCTTCTCGGCGCCTTGGCGCTGGGGGTCCGTGAGCGACGCCTTCGTCAGGTCCTCCGGGAGCAGAGGCTCGCATTCGGTCTCTTCGCGCTCGCTCTCGTCCCGTTCGCCGTCGCAGGGCCCAATGCGCTCCTCGGCTACTACCGCGGAGTGCTCGATTTGGAGCTCAGCCCGCTCGCGATCGGGAAGTGGGCCGCGGCCGACGCGATGCTGCTGCTCTATTCCTCCGGATGGATCCTCGCGCCCGGTGCGATCGTCGGCCTCGTGCTGGCCATCTGGCGGCCCCGGGCTCGCGCGGAGCTCGCGTTCGGCATCCTCGCCTCGCTCTTCTCACTGGCAGTCGTCTTCCAGGCGGGCCTCTATGCGGCCAACGGGGCCGACCGCATCCAGGAGCGCTACTTCTTCTACGTTCTCCCGCTCGCCTTCCTCGCCTTCGGGCTCTTCGCCTCTCGCGGCTGGCCCCACAGGGTTCCGCACGCGCTGCTCGCGGCGGGGCTGATCGCGGTCTCGGCTCGGATCCCGCTGGCCGGCTTCGCGGCCTCGGATGGGCGAAGCAACTCGCCGCTCCTCTTCGCCGCCGGCGAGCTGGAGAACCTGCTCGGGGACACGGGCCTCGCCTCGCTCGCCATCGCGGGCGTGGCAGCGCTGCTCTCGGTGACAGCGGCGGTGCTGGGATTCCGCCCCCGGCGGGCAACCGTGGTAGCCGTCGGTCTGGCGCTGACGGCCTGCGCCGTTGCGTCCGCCGGCGCGACGGCGTACGACCACGGGCTCTCGCACCGGGTGCGGGCCAACGTCGTGCCGGGGAATCCCTCCATCGTCGACGACGCAGGGCTCGGCAAGGCGGTCCTCCTCCAGTCGCCGCTCGGCGATCGCGGCTACGCGACCGAGGAGCTCTTCTGGAACCGCTCGCTCGAGGGCTTGGTCCTTCTGCCCGGCACGCCGCCGCCCGATGCGTTCGCGGTCGAGCACGCTGGGCTCGCACCCGACGGATCCTTGCTCGTCGACGGCAAGCCCCTCGCGCAGCCACTGCTTGTCGACAGTTTCGGAGCGACCTCGCGCTTCCGCGGCGCCAGGGTGGTCGCCCGCACGCGGCTCTACCGACTGTTCGAGCCCGCCGGGCGTCCGCGGCTCGCCCTCTACATGCCGGGCCGCTACTTCGACGGGTGGCTCGCCCTGGAGGGCAAGGTCAGGCTCTGGCCCGAACGGACGGGTGGGCGGATCGCCGGGCGGCTCGGCTTTTCGCTCTACCTGCCGGAGGGGGCCGATCCGGCCGTCCTCCGCCTCGCGTATCCCGGCGGGCGACAGGTGATCGGCGTCAGGCCCGGCGAAAGGACGGTGGTCTCCGTCCCGGCCTGCGCGACCGGTCCCTGGCTGGCGAGCTTCTCGGCGCCGTTCACCGGCAGCATCGGGACGCGTTTCGTCAGCGTCCGCTCGACGGAGCCGGTCTTCCGAGCGGACCCCGCTGCTTGTCACTAGCCCTCTCTCGGGTTCCTGGGGCGTCGCTGGCAACGGGGGCAAGCCCGCGACGCCGAGACAGTACGCAGCTAAGCGGCGAGGCGGGCGCGGGTGATGATCCCGGCCGCCAGCCGTGTAGTTGAACGCGGATGCGTTGCAGCCGGGCTGCCCCCGGCCGGAGCCGCGCCGGCCAGGGACGCGAGAGCTAGACGCAGTCTTTGAGACCCTGCGCTTCGGGCAAGGACTCGAGCTTCTTGAGCGTGTTGTTCTCGATCTGACGGATCCGCTCGCGGGTGACGCCGAAGGCCCGTCCGACCTCCTCGAGCGTTCGCGGACTCTCTCCGTTGAGCCCGAAGCGGAGCTCGATCACCTTGCGCTCGCGCGGGGGGAGCGAGTCGAGCGCGCGGTCGATGTCCTCGCGGCGCAGGTTGAGCGACGCCGAGTCGAACGGGGACTCGGCCGTGTCGTCCTGCACGAAATCGCCCAGCTCCGACTCCTCTTCCTCGCCGATCGGCTTCTCGAGCGAGACCGGAAGCTGCGCCATCCGCAGGATCTCCCGGACCTCTGCGGTCGTCATCTCGAGCTCGACGGCGATCTCGTCGGGCCGCGTCTCGCGGCCGAGCCGCTGGACGAGCTGCCGCTCGATGTGCACGACCTTGTTCAGCTTCTCGACCATGTGCACCGGAATCCGGATCGTGCGGGCCTTGTCGGCGATGGCGCGGGTCACGGCCTGGCGAATCCACCAGGTGGCGTAGGTGGAGAACTTGTAGCCCTTGCGGTAGTCGAACTTCTCCACCGCACGGATGAGGCCGAGCGAGCCTTCCTGGATCAGGTCGAGGAACGAAAGGCCTCGGCCGAGGTACGCCTTGGCGATGGAGACGACGAGGCGCAGGTTCGCCTCGATCATCTGCGTCTTCGC
>JBKPFG010000174.1:0-5600 GCA_046728735.1 Actinomycetota bacterium | reverse complement strand
ATCGAGCTCGGCGGCGGCTGGGTGCACTGGCATCAGCCGCACGTGTGGTCGGAGATCACGCGCGCTGGAGTCGCCACGGAGCGCGGCGAGGACGCCCAGGCCTCGAGCTGGTTCGCCGGAGACGAGCGGCGCACGGGAGCGCTCGCGGAGCGGGACGCGATCGCCGAACGGGGCTGGGATCAGTTCGTCGCCGGGGTGCAGGAGGCCCTGCCGCTGCCGCACGACCCGCTCTTCGCCGTCGACGAGCTGGCACGCTTCGACCGACAGACCATTGCCGAGCGCGTCGCCGAGCTCGACGTCGACGAGGAGGAGCACGACGTCCTCTGGGCCGAACTGGAGTCGCTCGCCCATGGGCGTCTGGACGACGCCGGCGCCGTTGCCGTTCTCCGCTGGCACGCGCTCTCGGGCGGCACCCTGCATCTCACGCAGGAGACGGGCGGGCGCGTTACGTTCAAGGAGGGCACCGGAAGCCTCGTCGACGCGATCGCCTCGAAGGCGCCGTTCGAGACGCGGCTCTCGACGCCCGTCGCCGCGGTCTCACAGCAGGACGGCCGCGTCGAGATACATACACGCGCGGGAGAGATCATTCCCGCGCGCGTCGCGATCGTCGCCGCGCCGTTGAACGCCCTGGGCGGCCTCGAATTCGATCCCCCTCTGTCGGAGACGAAGCAGGAAGCGATCGTGCTCGGGCAGGCCTCGCGCGGGGTGAAGATCTTCATCCACGCGCGCGGGGAGCCCATCTTCCAGAACGGGATCAAGGCCGGCCATCCGTTTGGCTACCTCGACACCGAGATCATCTATCCGGACGAGACGCAGCTGATGATCGGCTTCGGCTACGACCAGGAGCTCTGCGATGCGTCCGACCTCGCCGCCGTACAGCGCCAGCTGGATGAGATCCTGCCCGGCTACGAGGCGCTCGGCGCCACGGCACACGACTGGCTGGCGGACGAGTTCTCGCGCGGCACCTGGGCGATCCATCGGCCCGGTTGGTACACGAGGTACCACGCGGAGATGCAGCGTCCGGAGGGCGCCCTGCTGCTCGCCGGCTCCGACTTCGCCAACGGCTGGGCCGGCTTCATGGACGGCGCGATCGAGTCCGGTCTGCGCGCGGGCGCGACGGCACTCGCGAAGCTCTAGAGAGCTTCGTCCTGTCGCACCCAGAGCGTGACGAGCCGCGCAACGAGCGTGACGAGGAAAATGTTGCCGAGCAACGCCTCGCTCACCGTGAGGGCCTGCGGCAGACCGTGAGCGGGCGAGAGGTCGCCGAAGCCGAGCGTTGTCAGCGTGACGAAGCTGAAGTAGAGGTACTCCGACTGCTCGTGCGGCCCGGGCTGGGCGAAGAAGGTGTCGCGCAGGTCGCCAACCGCGAGGAATAGGAAGGCGTACAGGAGGCCGATCAGCACGTAGACGCAGAGCGCGCCGAGGACCGTCTCGGACGTGACCCGTCGGTGATGAAGGATCCGGCTGAGCGTGATCGGCAGCGTCGCCGTGACGAGCAACGCGACCGGAAGCAGATACGTCAGCCCGACGATCGACGAGGAATTGACGACGAGCACGAGCGGCGCGAGGGCGACGCAGACTCCGATCAGGATCCAGTGGGTGTTTCGGACGCCGTGGCCCGCCTCTGGATCGCTGATCGCGACGACGAGCGCCGCGGCCGAGAGCAGGGTGCTGCCGATCGCTCCCCAGCGCGGGTCGTCTACGAGCTCGAGCAGGAAGAAGTTCGCCAGCAGCAAGACCAGCAGCGAGGCGTAGCTGTCGAGGATCCGGACGACCTTCGCCCTCATGCGCGAGGACGATAGGGACTGGCAAGCCCTTAGGCGGCCACCCAAGCGTCGACGGTCTCTGCGCGTCCGCGCAGCTCGAGCGTACGCGACTCGAGCCCGGCGGTCTCCAGCCCTGCCTCCTGCGCAGCTTCTCTCGAGACGAGGATCTCGCCGGTCCCGGCCGACGCTGCCAGCCTGGCAGCCGTGTTCACCGGGTCGCCGAGAGCCGTGAAGTCGAACGCGTCTCCTTCCCCGACTGTGCCGACGAAGGCGAGACCGGTGTGCACCGCGGCGCCCACGGGGACCCAGGGGTCGCCCTCGGCGTGGCCGGTCGCTTCCAGCAGCTCGTGTGCGGCCTCGATCGCGTCAGTTGCGTGGTCCGGGCCCGCGAACCCGGGGATGAAGAGTGCCATCGCCTGGTCGCCGACGAACTTGTCGACGATGCCGTTCCGGCGGTCCACGACGTGGGCCGCGGCGCCGTAGAACCTCGCCATCAGCTGCGAGAACTCTGCGGCGGCCATCCGCTCGGCGAGCCCGGTCGACCCGCGCACGTCCGCGAACATCAGCGAGAGCTCGATCTCCGCGCCGCCTGGGCGCTTCTGGAGCGCGTGGATGCAGCCGCTGCAGATTCGCCGATTGAGGCGGGAGGGCCCGAACCCGATGAAGCGCATGACGTTCCCCGGTGCGCCGAACGGGGTGTCGCAGAGCTTGCAGCGCGGATCCGAGGGGATGGCCCGGGAGATCCGGCGCATCCAGGGGGCCCAGCAGATGTGCGCGCGGGCGTCGCCCATGAGCACCTCGCGCCACTTCTCTTCTTGTGACTTACGCGCCAAGGCGCCGAGTAAAACACACGCTCTCGAGTCGCGAGAAAAATAGGTGGGCGGAAGGGGGCTGCGGCTCCCCGCTCCCGCCCACGTTGCTACTAGGAGGGTTTGACCTAGGCCGTCGCGGCCTTCAGCTCGTCGCGGAGAGTCTTCGTCACCGACTCGACTTCGCGAAGAGCATCCTTCTCCTCCTTGAGGTTCTCCTCGAGGAGCGAGACGGCGTCGGTCTCGCCGAGCGAGCGGGCCATCTCCATCAGCCCGCTGTAGGCGGCGATCTCGTAGTGCTCGGTACGGGCCGCCGCGCCCGTGTCGATCAGATCGATGAGCGCCGGATCGGCCTCGCCGACGAGCTCGTCGTGCTCCTTCTTGAGGCCCTCGAACCCGATGCACTTCTCGGCCTTCGGCTCCTCGCCGAGCATGTCGAAGACCTGCTCGAGGTTCGTGATGTGCCCCTTGGTCTGCTCGAGGTGACGCTCGAGGCCCTTGCGGAACTCGGTGCTTCCGACCTCATCGATCAGCTTCGGCAGGACCTCCTCCGTCAGCCTCCGCTCCACATAGAGGATGTCCCCCAGCTCGTGGAGGAACAGATCCCGTGGTGTGGTGATCTCAGACACTGCTGACCCCTTTCGTAAACGGTATTTACCTACGCGTACCCGTAGCGCCCGACCTCTAACGCCGAGCTTGGCTAGCTTGTCGCCGGATGAGAGCCGCCATCCACGAGTCCGCTGCGCGGGGTTTCGCCCTCGTCCCCGAGGACTACGAGCGCGGTCGCCCCATGTATCCCTTCGAGGCCGTTCGGCGGCTGGTTCGTGAGCTTCGCATCAAGCCGTCGAGTTCGGTGCTCGACCTGGCGGCCGGGACCGGAAAGCTCACCCGCCTCCTAGCGCAGCTCGGGTCAGACGTCACCGCGGTTGAGCCGGTGGACGAGATGCGGAAGCGGCTCGTCGAGACCGTTCCCGGTGTCACGGCGCTCGCAGGCACCGCCGAAGCCATCCCGCTCGGTGATCGGACGATGGACGCGGTCACCGTCGGCCAGGCTTTTCACTGGTTCGACGGCGACGCTGCGCTGGCCGAGATCCACCGGGTTCTACGCGCCGGCACTCGTCTGGGCCTGATCTGGAACGTGAAGGACGAGTCCGTGGACTGGGTGGCGCAGCTCGCTGAGATCATCGAGCCGTACCGAGGCAGCGCTCCCAGAGTCGCATCGGGAGGCTGGAAGGACGCTTTCGAGCGGACCACGCTCTTCTCGCCGCTCGAGCGCGCCCGCTTCTCCTTCGTGCACGAGACCGACATGCAGACGGTGATCGCGCGCGTCACGTCGATCAGCTTCATCGCGGCGCTTGCGCCCAGGGTGCGGAGCCGCGTAGTCGAGCAGGTGCGCGAGCTCGTCACCACGCATCCCGACACCCGCGGGCGGCGGCTCTTTCCGCTTCGCTATCGCACAGGCGTCTACTGGTGCGACCGGCTCTAGCGAGCTAGCTACTCTGCTTTCGGGCGGACGGAGATGCCCCAGGCCTTGCCCGCGTCGAAGAGCTCGTCCGGATCGACCTCGCCGACCCAGCCGATGAAGTGCTTCTCGGGATCGTCGGCCGTGGATCCGTAGACGGCCTGGCGGGTCTCGTGCTCAGGCTCGACCGCGATGCCCTCCCCGCGTTCCAGGGCCTCGTACCGCTCCTCGGCTGCCGGTCCCTCGACGTAGCCCTTGCCCACGGGTGAATCCTAGCCGGGCGGGCGCTCCCGAATCCAGACGTTGAGGTCGTACCAGTGCGTGTCCCGGAGAGCCTCGGCGACGCGTGGATCGGTGTGGGAGGGGTTGTAGACGTTGTGGTCGAGGTCCGCGCAGATGGCGATCGCCTCGAGCGGTACGTCGGGAAGGTTGACGAGCGCCTCGGCCGGGAGGCGCGCTTCCGCGACCGTGTAGTGCTTGAAATGGAGCTCAGGAGTGAGCTCCAGGAGCTCCGGCCAGTCGGGACAGCTCCGGGTGCTCATCGAGCTGGTACAGCAGGGGGATAGGCGGGCTGCTGCTGGACGACGCCTGCGAGGACGCGGACGAAGGCCGGATCGTCGTTCAGCGACTCGGTGCGCTCGAGCTCGAGGCCGAGCTCGGCGGCTTTCTCGCGGGCCTCGATGTCGATGTCCCAGTAGATCTCCAGATGATCGGCAACGAAGCCGATCGGCTCGATCAGGACTTTGGTCACGCCCTCGCTGTGGAGGCGTTCGAGCTCGTCGAGGATGTCGGGGCCGAGCCAAGGCTCTCCCGTCGAGCTCTCGCTCTGAAAGGCGAACGACCAGTTCCGGATCCCGGCCCGCTCGGCGACGAGGCGCGACGTCTGGAGCAGCTGATCCTTGTAGGGATCGCCGCCCGCGAGGATCCTCTCCGGGAGGCTGTGGGCCGTGAAGACGACGTGGGCGTCGGTGTCGCCGAGGCGCTCGGCGAGGAGCTCGATGAAGGGCTCGTAGGCGTGGTAGCTGGCGATGAAGACGAGCTCGGCGCGGTCGGCGAGCGCCTCTGCGAGCTGGCGGTGATAGCCGCCGATCGACATGCGCGAGAAGTGGGGCGCGAGCACGAGGCCGACGACCCGTTGGGCGCCGTCTGCCAGAGCGCGGCCGGCCGCATCGGCGATGCGGGGAGTCCAGTGCTTCATCCCGACGTAGACGGGCATGCCGAGCTCCCGTTCGAGCGCGGCGCGCTGGCGCTCCGTGATCTCGTTCAGAGGGGAGCCGCCGCCGATTCTCCGATAGCGCTCCTCCAGCTCGGCCACGGCCGCGTCGCTGACGGAGCGGCCGCCACGGATATCCCTGAGGTAGTCACCGACGTCCTCCGGACGCGAGGGGCCGCCGTACGCCATCAGGACGACTGCCGTCTTCATGCCCACACCTCGACCGACGTCTTCTCGTGCACGAGCTCGGCGAGCTGTCCAAGAACAGCTGGATCCGTGTCCGGAAGCACCCCGTGCCCGAGGTTGAAGATGTGGCCGTGCCTGCCTGCGACGGCGTCCAGGATCCGGAG
>JBKPFG010000094.1:0-3999 GCA_046728735.1 Actinomycetota bacterium | reverse complement strand
TAGGTGATCCAGTACGAGTAGGCGAGGCGGTCGGCCCCCGCCTTCGTGGCCGCGTAGGGGCTGCGCGGGTTGAGCGGGTGCTCCTCGTCCATGGGCTCGGCGAGCGCCGTGCCGTAGACCTCGCTCGAGGAGAAGAGGATGAAACGCTCGACCGGCCGGCGGCGGATGGCGTCGAGGAGCACCTGCGTCCCCTCGACGTTGGTCGTCACGAACTCGCCGCCGCCCTCCTCGATCGACTTCTCCACGTGCGACTCTGCGGCCGCGTTGACGATCACGTCGATGTCGGAAACGACCTCCGAGACGAGATCCGGGTCGCGGATGTCTCCGTGGACGAAGGAGTGGCGCTCGTGCCCGATCAGATCGGCGAGGTTGTCCATGGTCCCCGCGTACGTGAGCGCGTCCAGAAGGACGACCTCACAGGGGGTCGCTGCCAGCAGGTGGCGCGCGAAGTTCGACGAGATGAACCCGGCGCCGCCGGTGACGAGGATGCGTTTCGGTCTCATTCGAGCTCGGAGTCGATCGTGTAGAGCGGGCGCCCTTCGACGTCCCGCTGGATCCGCCCCAGATACTCCCCCACCAGCGCCAGGATGAATCCCTGCACCGCGAGGACGCCGAGCACCAGTCCGCCCAGGTAGAGCATCCCGGGGAAGTTCCCCCTGAGGATCCAGACGACGGTCGCCCAGATCCCGACGACCATCGCGAGGGTGCCGCAGAGGGCTCCGAGCAGGACGCCTGCCCACTGGATCGGCTGGGGCCAGAAGCCGGCCAGGACGTGGAGCGCGAGTCTCGTGAGGCGGAGAGGCGAGTAGCGCGAGCGTCCTTCGCGAGCCCGGTGGTCGAGCTCGACCTCGACGACGTTCGCACCGGCGGAGAGGACGAGCGCCTTCGTGAACTTCTGCTTGCCGATGACGCCGAGCACGGGGGTCAACGCCTGGCGCGAGTACGCGTTGAAGGCGCAGCCGAAGTCGGAGATGTCGGAGGCCGTGAACCGCCGCAGCATCCCGTTGATGAGCTTGGAAGGAAGCGTGCGGCCCCAGGAGTCCTGCCGCACCGGGCGGCGGCCGCTCGCGACATCCGCGCCCGCGTCCACCGCGGCGATGAGCTTCGGCAGGTCGGCGGGCGAGTTCTGCAGGTCGCCGTCCATCGTCACGACGACGTCTCCACGCGCGCGGACGAGACCCGCGTGCATGGCCGGATGCTGCCCGAAGTTCCGCTTCAGCCGAACGGCGCGGAGATCGGCATTCTGTTCGTGCAGCCGCTCGAGGGTCCGCCAGGTGCCGTCGGAAGAGCCGTCGTCCACGAAGATGATCTCGCAGGGACGTCCGAGCGTTTCGAGCGCCGCCACGGACTGGCGGTAGACCTCCTCGATCGTCCCTTCCTCGTTGTAGACCGGGACGACGAGCGAGACGGAAGGCGTGCCGGAGTGGGCCAGATCCGGCTTGGGAGCAGGGATAGTTTCGATCTCCGCCATCCGCAGCAGGCTACCATCGGCACGAGCCTCCGCTTCGCCCTATCGCTCGTCGGACGGCGAGAGACGCTACCCTCCCGCCTCGAAGGAGGGGGATTGGACGCCAGTCTGGAGAAGCGCGTAGAGCAGGTCGCGAACGACGACACCCACGGCGCGAGCTGGCTCGCCGTGCAGGCCGTCGATGCCGTCTGCGAGGCGGTCGAGCTCGGGGAGGATCCCATCGAGGTCGGCCGCAAGCTCGTGCAGGCGCGCCCGGCCATGGGAGCGATCGCAGGCGCCCTGGGCCGCGTGCTCGCAGCCGGGAGGAGCGACGAGCAGGTGCTGGAAGAAGCGCGCGCTCTCGTCGAGTCGCGCGAACGAGCGTCCCGCGCCATCTCGGTGCTCCTCGCACCGCACATCGAGGGTGTGGTCATGACCCACTCGGCCTCCGCCACCGTGCGAGAGGCGCTCGAACACACTCCGCCGGAGCGCGTCGTCTGCACAGTCTCCGAGCCCGTCGGCGAGGGCCGGGAGCTCGCCGAGAACCTGCGCGCGGCGGGATTGACCGTCGACATCGTCGACGACCCGGATGCCGAGCACGCCGTGGAGACGGTCAATCTCCTACTGCTCGGCGCCGACACGGTCTTCCACGACGGCTCGCTCGTGAACAAGATCGGGACGGCGGGGCTGGCCAAGGCCGCGAAGGAGGCGGGCGTGCCCGTGATCGTCGCCTGCGAGGTGATCAAGGTGACCCCGGTCGACGCCCGGGACCCGGGCGAGGAGCGCTTCGACCTCACGCCGCCGGAGCACGTCGACCACTACGTGACGGAGGAAGGGGATTTCACGCCCGAGGAGATCGGGGCGCTGATCGACCGCACGCCCTTCCTCCGCGACGGCTACGCACTGCTCGCTAACGACTCCGGGCAGCCGGCCTAGCCGTTAGCCCGTGGTCACGCGGGGGAACTAGCTCCGATACGCGGAGATGAGGATCTCGGCAACCTCGGGACGCGAGAACTCCTCGGGCGGCAGCTTGCCTTCCGAGAGCAGCTCGCGCACCTTCGTCCCCGAGAGGAAGACGTGGTCTTCCGCGGGGTGCGGGCACGTCTTCGGCGTCGCCATCTGGCCGCAGACCCGGCAGAAGAACGCGTGCTCGAAGAACATCGGCTCGATGTCGAGCTCGTGCGGCTCGAAGTCGTCGAAGATCAGCTGGGCGTCGTACGTGCCGTAGTAGTCACCGACCCCCGCGTGGTCGCGGCCGACGATGAAGTGGGAGCAGCCGTAGTTCTTGCGGCAGATCGCATGCCAGACGGCCTCGCGCGGGCCCGCGTAGCGCATCGCGGCGGGGAAGGCCGAGACGACGACCCGCTCCTGCGGGTAGTAGCGCTCGACGAGCACGTCGTAGGCCTGCACTCGGGTCTCGGCGGGCACGTCGTCCGACTTCGTCTCGCCCACGAGCGGGTGGATCAGGAGCCCGTCGACCGTCTCGAGTGCGGACTTGGTCAGGTACTCGTGCGCACGATGGATCGGGTTGCGCGTCTGGAAGCCGACGACCCGCCGCCAGCCGCGCTCGGCGAAGAGGGCGCGCGTGTCGACCGGGTCGCGGTGGAGCTGGGGGAACTCAGGCGTCGCCCGCTCGAACACGGTGACCGGCCCCGCGACGTAGCGACCGTGCTGCGCGTAGAGGCGCGCAACGCCCGGATGCGCCTCGTCGGTCGTCCTGAAGCACTGGGTCGCTTCGCGCTCCTTGTCGTACTCGAAGACCTCCTCCACGTCGAGGACGGCGAGGGGACGGCCCTGCTCGTCCGAGAGAGCAAGGCGGTCGCCTGTAGGAGCGCTCTCGACGGCAAGGCAGACGGGCAGTGCCCAGGGCAGGCCGCTCGAGAGACGCATGTCCTCGACGACGCGCTCGTAGTCGTCGCTCCCCATGAAGCCGCTGAGCGGCGACAGCGCGCCGGAGGCGAGCATGTCCAGGTCGGAGAGCTCGCGCGAGGTGAGGCGGACGGTCTCGAGCTCCTCGACGCCTTCGGGGCGCTCCCCGCTGCGGTCGACGAGCTCGCCGCCGTGCGGCTGGATCAGGTGCTTCTCGGCCACGGCCGACATCAAACCCGCACCTCGCCGTAGAGAAGGCCCAGCTCCTCGAGCTTGGCCACGACCGCCTGGGCGCTCTGGTCGGGCGACTCGTCCTCGGTGTTGACGACGAGCTCCGGACTGGTCGGCGCCTCGTAGGGATCGGACACGCCGGTGAACTCCTTGATCTCGCCGGCGAAAGCCTTCTCGTAGAGGCCCTTGACGTCACGCTCCGCGCACTTCTCGACCGAGGCCTCGACGTACACCTCGACGAAGGCGCCGAACTCCTCCACCATGGCCCTCGCCTTGTGACGCGTCTCCTCGTACGGCGAGATCGCCGAGACGAGCACCGCCGCACCGTGGCGGGTCAGCCGCGAGGCGACCCAGCCGATGCGTTCGATGTTCGTGTCGCGGTCCTCCTTCGAGAAGCCGAGGCCCTTCGAGAGATGGGTGCGAACGACGTCGCCGTCGAGGTACTCGACGTC
>JBKPFG010000036.1:0-6601 GCA_046728735.1 Actinomycetota bacterium | reverse complement strand
CGGTCACGGTCGAGGCGATCGGTCCACGTCGAGGGCCACGCCATCTCAGTCGGGACGAATCCCGACGCATGAATCTGAACGACAACATCGTTTATCGCTGCCTGCGGCTCGGGCCGCTCCACCAGCGTCATCCCGGCCGTTCCCGCAGCCTGGTCCGTCACCACGATCGCCTTCATCGTCCGCCTCCTGTGTCGAGTTCTCGCCTTTGGCTCGATCCGGCACGCTTCCTCGGCCTTGCCGAGGGCGACGCCCACGTCATTCGAACGCCGGCGCCGTCGTGACCGATGACGTGCTGCGCTCGCTCGTCGTTTCGCACTGGCGCCTGGGACTGAAGAGGTTGTCCTTATTGGCCATACCGATTGCGGCATCTCCTCGTTCACCAACGACGACCTGCTGCGGCAGCTCCACAAGGCCGGCGTTGAATCGAACGAGGTCGACACACTTCCCTTCTACGATGTCGAGACGAACGTTCGCGACGGGGTCACTCGGATCACAGAGTTCCCGGCGCTCAGCGGGCGCCTCGTCGTCAGCGGATATGTCTACGACGTCGCGACCGGGAGGCTCAGGCGTGTCGTCCACTAAGGTTAGTTGCGGCCGGCATGCTGAAAGTCACGCTAGCGGCCGGACTCCAGCGGCGCCGCCAGTAGGGCTGTCGGTCCTAGCGGCGCCTTCCACGGCTCGGACCCCCTAGGCGTCCGCGGGCTCGTTCGGGTTGCGACCCCGTGCGCAGGCCCGCGCGCGTTTTTGCCGAAGCCGCGGAAATTCAGAAACCGCTCGAACATGAGCTTTTCGAGCTGCGGAAGCGTCAACGGCGCCGGCGGCGTGGGCGACGCGGTCCGACGTCGATCATTGGTTCCTCAAGGCTCATCCCAGCTCCGACAGCGACGCACGTGAGCGGGGAATCGGCGATCTTCACGGCCAGGCCGGTCTCGTCTTGGAATCGCACCTCGATCCCGCGCAGAAGCGCCCCGCCGCCGACGAGAACGAGTCCTCTCTCCATGACGTCGGCTGCGAGCTCAGCTGGCGCCCGCTCAAGGGCCCCCTTGAGGGCCTCGACGATCTGATCGACGGGCCCGCGCAACGCCTCGCGGACATCATCCGCGGTCAACGTCACCCGCCGGAGGAGACCGGTCGTCAAGTCACGGCCGCGAATCTCGGCTTCTGCCTCGTCACTAACCGGCCAGGCCGACCCAATCGCCAACTTCACGGCCTCAGCGCCCTCGTCGCCCACGAGCAGACGGTGGCGATCCTTGGCGTAGCGAACGATCGCATCGTCCATCTCGTAGCCACCGACGCGAATCGACGAAGCGACGGCGAGTGCTCCGAGCGAGGTGATCGCGATCTCGGTTGTCCCGCCGCCGATGTCGACAACCATGCTCCCGAGCGGCTCCGCGACGGGAAGCTCTGCGCCGATCGCCGCGGCCATCGCCTCCTCGATCAGGGACACCTCGGCCGCACCTGCTGCGAGAGTCGCCTCGTGAACGGCGTCGCGCTCGACCCCCGTCATGCCGCTCGGGACGCAGAGGACGACGCGCGGCCGTCGCAGGCGTCGCCCGATCGCCTTCTGGATGAAATGGCGCAGCATCTGCTCGGTGACCTCAAAGTCCGTGATGACGCCGTGGCGAAGCGGACGTGTCGCTCGGATCGAGGCGGGTGTCCGGCCGATCATCTCCTTCGCCTGCTCGCCAACGGCCAGCACCTCGTTCGTCTCATCGTTGATCGCGATCACGGAGGGCTCAAAGAGGACGATCCCTTCGCCTCGCAGGAAGACGACCGTGTTCGCGGTTCCCAAGTCGACGGCAAGACTGCCGCCGAGGCCTCCGAGTAGACGTGCAGGCAATGTCAGACCCGCTCCTGGACGCAAACGCTAGCGAGCCTCCAAGATGGCGCGTGGCCGAGTCGCGGCCAGAATCTGGTCGGTCGCAAGACTGACCGCTCCCCAAAGGGCTAGGACGGACCCACCTTGACGAGCTTCGCAGCCTGCCCAGACTTCGAAAAGGTGAGGTGGCGGCCGCGACGCTTCGAGCAGCACCTTGGCGGTATCGAAATCGAAGTCAGCGACGGCGCGAGGTCCTTCGTGCAAGGCGGTCGGCGCTCGACGGCGCGTGGACGTCGACGCGTTTGTCGTCATCGGCTGATTCCTCCCGGATTCACGGAGGCGAAGATCTGCACATCGCGCAGGATCGGCGCGAGCCGCCCTGGCGGGGCGCCCCCGAAGGCTCACCCGAGCAGGCTCGGAGAGCGCTCGGGGTAGCGCTGGCCAGCGGCGGTAGAGCTCGTTCGCATCGCCCGACCCAAGACGCTGCGCCGGGGCGAACAACATCCACGCTCCGTTCACAGGGAACGCTGAGGGAACCCCAGCGCGGGTACCCGCGTCAACTAGCGATCACTCGTCCTCGGCCGAGTCCGGCGGTTGCGTGATTTTCGTGCCCGCGGCTTCCCGCGCTTGCACTCTCTTCCCGCCTCGTCGCTCGAGGGCAAGGAGGAGGTCGACGGTTCGAGTCCGGAAGAGGGCTTGGCGCCCTGCCACGGTTGTGACCCCGAACGCGATCGCCAGGCGCCCCAACTGCTCCCGCTCGAAAGAGCGGGCCACGGAGTCCAACGAGACGACGGGGAAACCATCGTCCAGGCAATCGTGGCCCACACCGCTGTGGGCTCCTGAGGTCGCGAAGAGGCCGCTCTCGCGGCCTCTTCGTCAGTGTCGCGCGACCGCGGACAACCGCCGAACGATCTACTCGATCGGGATCTCGAAGCGAGCGATGATGCCGGGGTCGCCGCCTCGCGCGAGCAGCTCGGGATCGGGATCGCGCGTCGCCACCCATGCATATCCGTGTTCGGGGTAGGCGACGACGTCCGGGAAGCTCCCGGCACTGATCGCGAGGACCTGAGCGGGCTCTTCGGAAGGGTTGCTGAACGTGTGTAGTCCGGCCCGTCCCTCGGGGCAGAAGACGAAGTCGCCCGGCGCTAGCTCCTCTTCGCCGTGTTGGTTGCGGAAGAGGGGACGACCGCTCAGGACGAAGAACATCTCTTCGGCTCCGAAGTGCATATGCATCCGCGTCCCAGGCGCGTCGGGGGCCAGTTCGTACAGCGTTGCTCCCATCCTGGCGTCGTCCGGCCGCCAGAAGATTCGATGCCGAGTCCCCTCTTCTTCGTCGTCTCCGTCCCAGGCGTCGGAGAACAGGTTCTGACGAATCATTCCGTGTACCTCCAAAGTCGTAGCGGTGGCACGCAATGTCCGAGGCCGCCTCGAAAACACCCTCGGCGCTGCGCCCAATCACGCGCGGCGTTCGCCGCGTCTGACCGCTATCTCGTCGCCGGATCCACGGCGGGATCGTAGCGCTTGCCGACTCGGATCCCACCCCGCGGGATCCAACGACGACTCAAGCGTTGAACCTTGCCCATCCCCACTTGAACCGGCGACTGCCTTGATGGACTCTTCACCCGTGCTCTGCTCTTCCTGCGGACACGAGAACCCGGGCCACGCGCGCTTCTGCGCGACGTGCGGGGCGGCGCTCATCGAAGACCAGCATGCCGACGTGCGAAAGACGGTGACCGTCGTGTTCTGCGACCTCGTCGGCTCGACCGCGCTGGGCGAGCGAACAGATCCCGAGCTGATGCGTGAGCTCATGGGGCGCTATCACCGCGATCTGCGAGCGGTGGTCGAGCGGCATGGCGGCACGATCGAGAAGTTCGTCGGCGACGCCGCAATGGCGATCTTCGGCTTGCCGCAGGTACACGAAGACGACGCGGTGCGGGCCGTTCGCGCCGCAGTAGCCATGCGCGACGCGGCGGCGAAGCTCGAGCTCCACGTCCGGATCGGCGTCAATACCGGCGAGGTCGTCGCCGGCAGCGGCGAGACGCTCGCGACGGGCGACGCCGTCAACGTGGCCGCGCGGCTCGAACAGGCCGCGGGCGCAGACGAGATCCTCGTCGGCGTAATGACCGAGCGCCTCGCGCGCGCGGCCGTGCGGACGAAGCCGGTCCCGCCGCTCGAGCTCAAGGGCAAAGAGGAGCCTGTTCCCGCGTTTCGGGTGCTCGAGCTCCTGGACGACGTGCCGGCCTTTACTCGGCCGATCAACGCGCCCTTCGTCGGCCGCGAGCACGAGCTGCAAGAGCTCGAGGAGGCGCTTGGGGCCGTCGTTCGGGAGCGAGCACCCCGGCTCGCGACGATCGTCGGCCCGCCGGGGATCGGCAAGTCACGCCTGGTGCGCGAGTTGCTCGGGCGGACCGACGCGAGGGTGGTGGTCGGTCGCTGCCTCTCATACGGCGAGGGCATCACGTACTGGCCGCTACGAGAGATCGTCTCGCAGATCGGCGACGTGCGGGCGGCGCTCGGGGATGGCAGCGACTCGGAGCTCGCCGCCGCCCGGATGGAGGCCGCTCTCGGGAGGACGGAGACCGCGGCCTCGCCCGAGGAAATCGCCTGGGGTTATCGCAAGCTCTTCGAAGCGCTCGCCGCGACGAGGCCGCTCGTCGTCGTCTTCGACGACGTTCATTGGGCCGAGCGGCCTCTGCTCGACCTGATCGAGTACGTCGTTGCGTTCGCGCAGGACGTGCCGCTTTTCGTCCTCTGCACCGCGCGGCCCGATCTCTTCGACTCGCGTGCCAGCTGGGCGACGCCGAAACCGGACGCGTCGCTCCTCACGCTCCTCCCCCTCTCCGAGGCGGACAGCGAGCAGCTCGTCGCGCAACTCCAGGAGGTGTCGGTTTCATCGCGTGCCCGAATCGTCGAGGCGGCCGAGGGCAACCCGCTCTTCGTCGAACAACTCGTGGCAATGCAGGCCGAGAGCGGCAACGGCGAGCTCGACGTGCCGCCGACGCTCCAGGCGCTACTGGCCGCACGCATCGACAGGCTTCCCGACTCGGAACGTCAGATCGTCGAGCGCGGCGCCGTCGAAGGGCGTCTCTTCCACCGCGGAGCGGTGACGGCTCTGCTCCTGGAGCCCGAGCGAGGCGACGTCGGGACGCACCTGCTCGCGCTCGTACGGAAGGAACTGATCCTTCCCGACCGGGCGATCCTGCCCGGGGACGACGCCTTCCGCTTCCGCCACATCCTCATCCGTGACGCGGCCTACGACGCAATTCCGAAGCGCCAGCGCGCCACGTTGCACGAGCGCTACGCCGACTGGCTCGTAACCACATTGGGCGCGGACACCCCCGACGAGATCGTCGGATACCACCTCGAGCAGGCGTACCTGCATGCGGACGCGATGGGATCGGCAGACCCTTCCGTCGGGGAGCGGGCCGCGGAGCGGCTCACCGCCGCCGCACGGAGCGCGAGGACGCGGAGGGATGCCGCCGCGACGATCAACTTCCTCGACCGCGCTTTACGACTCGTGACGGGCATCCCGCGGCGCGCGCCGTTGCTCGCCGCCCTGGGGAAGGCGCTTCACGAAGCGGGAGAGCTCGCCCGCTCGAGGACGGTGCTCGAAGAGACCGCTTCGCTCGCTCGCGACGCCGAGGACGAACACGTGGAGTGGCTCGCCCGCCTCGAGCTTGCGGACCTGCGTTTCGAGGCCGAGCCCGAAGGCGCTGCCGAACGCGCCTTTCGTGAGGGGCAGGCGGCGATCGCAGCGCGCACGGCGGCCGAAGACGACGAGGTCCTCGCTCATGCATGGCTCTTGATCTCGGCTGCCCACAACATGCGGGCGGACCTCGTCGAGCAGGGCCAAGCGCTGGAGCAAGCGCTGGCGCACGCCCGGAACATGGACGACCTGACACTTCAAGCAACCGTCGCGACGCAGCCGGCTCCGCTCTTCGTTTGGGGCCCCACTCCCGTCTCCGAGGGGATCCGCTATGTCGACGATCTCGTCGCCCGCCTAGGCCATCTACCTTGGGTGCAGGACTTCGCGCTGCACGTTCTGGGCCATATGCGGGCGCGCCGCGGCGAGTTCGACGGTGCCTTCGAGGCAATCGCGGCGTACAGAGGAGGGATCCGCGACCTCGGCAACGAGGCCGAGTACGTCGTGACCGCGAACTGCGCCTGGGACGTCTGCTTCTGGGCCGAAGCGTGGGCACGCGGCGAGGAGGCGGTGCGCGAGGCCTACGAGCGGGCCAAGGAGATGGGCAACAACACGCTGCTCTCGACGTTTGCGCTCCACCTCGGTGAGGCGGCATATGCGCAAGGCAAGCTCGACGAAGCCGACCGCTACGGCAACGAGGGCAAGGAGCTGAGCGCGAGCGACGACACGTTCAACCAGGCGACCTGGGGCACCCTGCGGGCGAACGTGCTCGCGGCGCGCGGCGACCTGACGCAGGCCGAACGGCTTGCACGCGAGGCGCTCGAGATCGCCGCGGGAACAGATTTCGTCGAGTTGGCCGCCGAAGCCTGGCTCGCCCTGGCGCGCATCCTCCACGCCACGAACGAAACGGAGGCCCGGGAAGCGGCGGCCGAGGCTCTCGCCTTGTACGAGCGAAAGGGGAATCTCGTCGGTGCCGAGCGGGCGGGCGCCCTTTTTGCTGCAACGACCACCCCGAGCGCGTAACGGCTGGACTACGCCGCGTCGAGCGGCAGCCGCTGGAGCAGTGCGTCGACCCGCGCAAAGCCGCTCTTCGCGCCCTCCTCGACGCCGTACTGCATCGTCGTGTCGCGCTCCTCGGT
>JBKPFG010000294.1:0-3233 GCA_046728735.1 Actinomycetota bacterium | reverse complement strand
CATCTCGCAGCAGTGGGTGCAGAGCTTGCGGACGAGACGCTGCGCGAGCACCGCGGTCACGGCCGAGCCCGTGAGGAAGGGCTCGACGCCCATCTCGTTCAAGCGGGTGAGCGCGCTCGGCGCATCGTTCGTGTGCAGCGTCGAGAGCACGAAGTGACCGGTGAGGGCCGCTTCGATGGAGATCTTCGCCGTCTCGACGTCGCGGATCTCGCCGACCATCACCACGTCGGGGTCTGAACGGAGGATCGACCGGAGAGAGGAGGCGAAGGTCAGGCCGGCCTTGGGGTTGACCTGAATCTGGTTGAGGCCGGGGAGTCGGTACTCGACCGGGTCCTCGACGGTGATGATGTTGATCTCCGGCCGGTTCATCTCGGTCAGAGCCGCGTAGAGAGTCGTCGACTTACCGGAGCCGGTCGGCCCGGTGACGAGGAGGGCTCCCGTCGGCTTGCGGATGATCTCCTCGAACGCCGCGCGCATGTCGTCCGAGAGGCCGAGCTCCGTCAGTGTCGGCGCCCGCTTCGACTTGTCGAGGAGGCGCATGACGACGCCCTCGCCCTCGACCGTCGGCAGCACCGCGACGCGGATGTCGAGTAGTCGGCCGGCCGCCTTGGCGTTGAGCGATATGCGGCCGTCTTGCGGCTTGCGCCGTTCGGCGATGTCGAGCTTGGCGAGGACCTTCAGGCGCGTCGTGACGCCGGGAGCGAGCCTCTTGGGGATCCGCTGGACCTCGTGGAGGACACCGTCGATCCGCAGGCGCACGACGAGGGCGTCGTCCTGGGGGTCGAAGTGGAGGTCGCTGGCGCCGTCCTCGGCCGCCTGGAGGATGATCGAGTTGACAAGGCGGACGAGGGGAGCGTCCGAGACGCCGTCGTCGGCCTCGAGGTCGTCGCTCTCGCCTTCTTCCTCTTCGAGGTCCAGCTCGTCCTCGACGAGGGCCGCACGCTCCCAGGCCTCGGTCGCCCTGACGATTCGCCGCAGCTCGAGCTCGATGTCCTCGGCCGGCGCGACGGCGATCTCGAGCGTGTGGCGCGTGGCGATGCGCAGCTCGTCGACCGCCTGGACGTTGTTCGGGTCGGCCACGGCGACGTAGAGCCGGTTGCCTTCGAGCTTGTATGGGATCGCGACAGCGCGCTCGAGGACGTGGGTGGGGATCTGCCCGGCGGCGGCCTTTTCGACGCCTTCCACCGCCAGGTCGACGGTCGGAAGATGCGAATGGTCGGCGCGGATCCGGCCGAGCTCCCCGACCGGCTCCTCGGTGGTCGTGTCGGCGGCGAGCCCCTCGTCCACGATCGCCTGCGCGATCGAGCCGGTGCCCGCGCGCGAGCGCGCGGCGGCCAGCCGGTCAGCCGGGATCAGACCGGTCGTCTCGAGCAGGTCCGCGACGAGCTCGGTGACCGGGTTCGGCGAGATGCCCGCTCCCGGCGGGGGGCTGGGCTCGACGGACGAGGTCTCCTCGCCCTCGGCCGGGACGCCGCGCAGATTGGGAAGGTCTTCGAAATCCACCTAATGCTCCGGCCGGCCTCGCTGACGCGGTCGGGGCGCGCGAAAAGCAAGCCAGGCTAGGACGCAGGGAGCCCTCGTACTTGCCTCAAGTACGGAGGCGACTGAGGACGACGCATTGCGCGGCTTTGCAGCCGTGCCGAGTGCGGTGGGCGGGGTCGGGCGGGGCATTTAGGAGGGATATCGGCAGAAACGCGCCTCCCCCTGATGGGTGAGGCGAGCGCGAGCTCTTGCTAGAAGAGCCCCAGATAGGCGTCCAGGACGGCGTCGCCCGCGAACAGCGCGACCAGCGCGCCGAAGGCCAGGAACGGCCCGAAGGGGAGGTACATCTTCCGCGCCCCCAGGCCGTGTTGCACGAAGAGCACGACCGAGAAGGCAAGCGCGGAGAGCATCCCGACCATCATCCCGACCGAGACCGCCTTCCCGAGCATGGCCCCGAGCAGGAGCGCAAGCTTCACGTCGCCCATGCCCATGCCCCTGGGATAGGCGACGAGGGCGAGGAAGAGGAAGAGCGACGCGCCGAGCGCAGCGGCGACCCATTCGAGAGCGTGGTCGGGCTCGAGCGCGATGTTGGCGGCCAGGACGATGCCGAAGGAGGGCAGCACGATCAGATCGGGGAGGATGCGCCGTTCCGCGTCGATGGCGGAGAGCACGACCAGCGCGGCGCAGAAGTACGCGGCGAGAAGGGCTTTCCCGGAGAGCCCGAACCGGAGGAACGAGGCAGCGACGAGCACGGCCGTCGCAAGCTCGACGGCCGGATAGCGCCAGCCGATTCGGTCGCCGCAGGAGCGGCATCGTCCACGCAGGACGGCGTAGGAGACGAGCGGGATGTTGTCGTACCAGGCGATCTCGGTGCCGCACGCCGAGCACGCGGAGCGGGGATGGACGAGCGAGCGCCGCTCGGGCAACCGCGCCGCGACGACGTTGAGGAAGCTCCCGAGCGCAAGCGCGGGCGCGAGCACGAAGGCTGCGAAGGCGAACTCCACCTCGGGCATATCGGCCGCAGCGCCGGGCGGCTAAAGCTCCTACTAGCCCGCGTAGAGCTTGGGCGGCTGAGGCTGCGCGTAGACCTCGGGGTTCCCGGGCATCCCGGCGGGAACGAAGGAGAGGCCGGGGAAGCTCGAGCTGGTGCTCTGCCCGAGGCTGACCGTGGAGCCGTCGAGCGGGCCATCGAACTGCGAAGTGGTTCCCAGGTCGATCGCGTTCGTCCCGTAGAGGGCTCCCTGCGCGTAGGCGCTGACAAGCTGGACGCTGTCGCCGCTCGAGACCTGGCTCTGGGGCGCGCCGGCCGAGCCGTTGCCGTTGACGACGAAGACGAGCATGCGCGAGGCAGGATCCCAGCCGGTCGTCGTGCAGGTTCCCCCGCTCGTCGCCTGGCACATGGACGAGTTCTTGATCAGGAGCGTCCCGGAGACGTAGATCGTCGCCGAGCCCGTGTACGTGTTCACCGCCCCGTTCTGGATCTGGGCGCTGCCGTCGATGAAGATCGTCCCGTTTGCAGTCAGGACGTGGGTGGTGGGGTTCCAGGAGAGCTCCCCGGCCGAGCCCTTGCACGTGTACGCAGTGGAAGGAGTGAGGTCCTGGACGGTGCCGATGCTGTTGTTGCGATGGGTGGCGCTCGGCGCTGCGGCCGACCCCTGGTCGTTGTCGAACGTGGGCGGCGTGCCGCTCTGAGTCAGGCAGCCGTAGTAGGGGCCCGGGTTCGCGTTCAGGTACCAGGCATCCCAGTCGAC
>JBKPFG010000138.1:0-2365 GCA_046728735.1 Actinomycetota bacterium | reverse complement strand
ATCAAACATCGAGGAAGCGGACGTCCTTCGCGTTCTTGACGATGAAGTCGCGCCGCGGCTCCACCTGGTCGCCCATCAGCATCGAGAAGATCTGGTCAGCCCGGGCCGCGTCCTCGACCTCGACGCGAACCAGCATGCGGTTGGCCGGGTTCATGGTCGTCTCCCAGAGCTCCGCGGCATCCATCTCGCCGAGGCCCTTGAAGCGATCGACGCGGATGTTCTCCTTGGCGAGCTCGATGGCGTTCGACCGCAGGGCGTCGAACGTCTCGGCCTTACGCGACTTCGTTCCCAACTCGAGCCGGAACGGAGGGGCCCCGACGATCTCCACGAGCCGCGCGTAGGCCTTGCGCAGGTTGTCGTAAACGGGCGAGGAGAGGAGCTCGCTGGGGACGGTCACGTGGCTGGCCGCGCTGGTCTCGCGCTCGACGATCCGGATCCGCGAGCCTGCGTCGTTGGAATCGACGAGGTGGAATTCGTGCCCGTTGTTAGCAAGCCGCGAGAGGACCTCGGCGAGCTCGTCCGTGCTCGCCGCCTCTGTTTCCACGAGGCGCTGGACGATTACGAACTCGCTCGCGGCGGGTCCGAAGTCGGCCCGCAGGCGCGACGACCAGCCGTCGAACTCGTGCAGCGCGCGGCTGAACTTGCCCCACTTCGCCTCGGTCATCTTCAGGCTGGCGTCGTTCCGATCGGTGACCTGCATGTCCTTGATGCGCTCGCGAACGAGCAGGTCCTCGAACTGGGACTCCTTCTCGACGTACTGCTCCTTGTTCCCCACCTTGACCCGGTAGAGCGGCGGAACGGCCACATACACGTGCCCGCTCTCGACGAGCTCGGCCATCTGGCGGTAGAGGAACGTGAGCAGGAGCGTGCGGATGTGAGATCCGTCCACGTCTGCGTCGGTCATGACGATGACGCGGTGATAGCGAAGCTTGGAAATGTCGAACTCGTCGCCGATCCCGGTGCCGATCGCGGTGATGATCGCCTGGATCTCGGTGTTGGAGAGAACCTTGTTGATGCGGTTCTTCTCCGAGTTGATCACCTTTCCGCGCAGCGGCAGGATCGCCTGGAACTGACGGTCGCGCGCGTCCTTGGCGGAACCGCCGGCCGACGCTCCCTCGACGAGGTAGAGCTCGGCCTCCGCCGGGTCGGTCGTCTGGCAGTCGGCGAGCTTGCCGGGCAGGGAGGCGTTGTCGAGCGCGCCCTTGCGGCGCGTGAGGTCGCGGGCCTTGCGAGCCGCCTGGCGCGCATTCCGCGCCGCAATCGCCTTCTGGATGATCTGGCGGGCGTCGGTCGGGTTCTCCTCGAGGAACTCGGCAAGCTTGGAGTTGACGGTCTGCTCGACGTGTCCGCGCACCCACGGGTTTCCGAGCTTCGTCTTCGTCTGCCCCTCGAACTGCGGGTCGCGGAGCTTGACGGAGATCACGCCTGCGAGCCCCTCGCGGACGTCCTCGCCCTCGAGGTTCTCCTCCTTCTCCTTCAGGAGACCCTTGTCGCGTGCGTACTTGTTGAGCGTCCCTGTGAGGGCGCCCTTGAAGCCCGAGAGGTGTGAGCCGCCTTCATGCGTGTTGATGTTGTTGGCAAAGGAGAAGACCGACTCGACGTACGAAGAGTTCCATTGCATGGCGATCTCGACGGCGCCCTCGTCTGAGGCGTTCTCGAAGTAGACGATGCGCTTGTGGATCGGCTCCTTCGCCTCGTTGATGTACGTGACGAAGTCGCGAATGCCACCGTCGTACTTGAACTCGTAGCGCTCACCGTCCGCGCGCTCGTCGACGAGCACGATCTGTAGACCGCGGGTCAGGAACGCCGTCTCGCGGAGGCGTTGCGCGAGGGTCTCGGCGGAGAGATCGAGCTCCTCGAAGACGTCCGCGTCGGGCAGGAAGCTGATCGTGGTCCCCGTCTCGCTCTTCTCGGCCTTTCCCGTCATCGTGACGTCGCTCGTGGGCTCGCCCCGTGCGAATTCCTGGCGGTAGACCTTGCCGTCGCGGCGAACCTCCGCGACGAGCCACTCGGAGAGCGCGTTCACGACCGAGACACCGACCCCGTGAAGACCGCCGGAGACCTTGTAGCCCTCGCCGCCGAACTTGCCGCCGGCGTGGAGCTTCGTCAGGACGACCGTCAGTGCGGGCAGGCCCTGATCGGCCATGACGTCGACCGGGATGCCCGATCCCCAGTCCTGAACGGTGACCGAATTGTCGGGATGCAGAACGACTTCGATGCGGTCGTTTCGGCCCGCGAGAGCCTCGTCGACGGAGTTGTCGACGACCTCGTAGACCAGGTGATGAAGTCCTCTCGGCCCGGTCGAGCCGATGTACATGCCGGGGCGCTTGCGAACGGGCTCCAAGCCCTCGAGAACCGTGATGTC
>JBKPFG010000148.1:0-3509 GCA_046728735.1 Actinomycetota bacterium | reverse complement strand
GACTCGCTCGGCCCGTAGAGACGGAGGACACGGTGCCCGCGCGGGCTCGCGTGCTCGAGCACCCGCACGACGGCCGGATGGGCCAACGCCTCGCCCCAGAGGCGCCGGAGCTCGGGCGGCGGGCCCGGGAGCAGGAGGACGACCGCCCCGTCGTGCTCGAGGAGGACAGCAGGTGCGGTCCCGGCGAGGCCGAGCGATACGGCACCTTCGGGCAGCCTGGCCTGCTTCGTCACGCCGGCCTGGAAGTCCGCGTAGGGACGGCCGAGCCTCTTCGCGATCGCACGCGATGCCGATTCGATCTCTCGCTCGAGCTCGGTGTCGACGACGAGCGACCTCCCAGTTGCGGAGCCGAGCACCTCCACCGTGCGATCGTCGTGCGTGGGCCCGAGACCGCCCGAAACCAGGCAGAGATCCCCTTGCAGGCCCTCCGCGATCGCCTCGCGGAGCTCCTCGGGCCGGTCGCCGACGATGGAGATGCGGGTGGGCTCGAGACCCCGGCGCGAGAGCTCGCCGGCGAGAAACGGCCCGTTGGCGTCGCGCCGGTCGCCGCGGACGAGCTCGCTTCCGGTGACGACGACGTGGGCCCGGGGCCGCGCCGTCAACTAGGCGGCTGAGACGAGCTGGAGACCCTTCGCCGTCACCGTGACGATGGCCGGGCCATTCGGCATGTTCTTGATGCGGTGGCCGTTGATCGTTCCACGGAGGTATGTCGGGGCGCCGAGCTGCATCCAGAGCCGCTTCCACTTCGTGAAGCGCTGGGTCTGGCCCTGCTGGAGCGTGCCTTCGTAGATGAGCTCGCCGCGGGCCGATCCTGCATGCACCTGCAGCCAGCAATCGCCGCCCGTGGCGGCCAGGGTGACCTTGGCCAGACGCTTCGCCGGCGCAGACGGCTTCGTCGGGTGTGCGTTGCTCCCGGTCGTGGTCGAGCTCTGGGTCGAGGATGCAGGCCCGCCGTCGAGCAGCGTGGGGCTCGTGGGGCTCCCGCTCGTGCCGAACTTCCAGGCGACGACGACGAGGATCGTGACGGCGACGATCCCGGCCAGGGCGACGACGACGAAGTTCGATTCCATCCGCCGGCTCCGCGGCCGTGGTCGCGCCGTGGCCGACTGGACGGGAAACTCTTCCTCGCGGGCGAAACGCGAGTTGTACTCGTCGACGTACAGCTGCCCGTCGAGACCGAGGTACTCCGCATACGTGCGCAGGAAGCCCTTGACGTACGTGTCGCCGGGCAGGACGTCGAAGTGCTCCTCCTCGAGCGCGCGAAGGTACTTCGCGCGGATCTTGGTGTCGGCCTCCACCCGGGGCAACTCGAACCCCTGGCGAAGCCTTGCTTCGCGCAGGCTGTTGCCTATCTCGAACACGGAGCCCGGGATTGTACCGTCATTGGTGCTGCCTTCAGTCGAGGGCCAGGGTGAGGACGGCGAAGACGGCCAGCGCGAGCGTCGCCGTCACGGCCACTATAAGGGCCACGAGCCCGAGGGTGCGAGCGGCCGTGGCCAGGCCCCCGCCGCCTACCCGGCCCAGGGTTCTCTGGTGCTCGAACCGCGCCCGTCGAGCCAGGGCGAGGGAGACGAGCGCGAGGACGAGGCCGATGGGAACTGCAGGCGCCGCTTCCGTGAGCCCCACCTGGTCCAGCAGCCTTCCGGCGGCCGCGGCCCCGATCAGCACCGCGAGCGCGAGCAGCGCCAGGACGAAAGCCCAGACCGCTCGAGAATTCCGCATCGACAATCGCGGGGGGCGGATGAGGGGGGTCTCCCCCCTCATTGCTTGGCGTAGGGGCGACCGACCGAGGCGGGCGGGCGCGAGCGCCCGATGATCCCGACGAGCGCGATGAGCGTGATGACGTACGGGAGCGTCGAGAGGAGGTTCGGCGAGGAGATGACGTTCGGGAGCAGATCGGATCCTTGCAGGCGGCGTCCGAGCCCGTCGGAGAAGCCGAAGAGGAGGCACACCGTGAACGCGGGGAGCGGGCGCCAGTTGCCGGCGATCATGGCGGCCAGGCCGATGAAGCCCTTCCCGATGGTCATGTTCTCGTTGAACGAGCCGCCGAAGCCGAACGAGAGGTAGGCGCCGCCGAGCGCGGCGAGCATGCCAGAGAAGACCACGGCCCCGTAGCGCATCCCGAAGACCGAGATCCCCACCGTGTCGGCAGCCCTGGGGTGCTCGCCGACCGCGCGCAGGCGCAGGCCGAGCGGAGTCTTGAAGAGGAAGATCGCGGCCACGAGCACGAGCAGGATCGCCATCCAGATCATCAGGTTCATCTCGCCGATCACGTCGCCGACGTAGGGGATGTCGCGCAGGATGGGAACCGATACATCGGGAATCCGCTCCTCGAGCTCGGGAGTCCCCTTCGTGCCGTAGATCGAGCGGAAGAGGTAGCCGGTGACGCCGAGCGCGAGGAAGTTCACCGCCGTCCCGCTCACGATCTGGTCGGCCCTCAGGTGGATGGAGAAGAAGGCATGGATCAGCGCGAGGACGCCACCCGCCGCCATGGCGGCAAAGACGCCGAGCTCCCACTGCCCCGTCCAGCCGACGACGGCGATGCCGAAGAAGGCGCCCGAGAGCATCATCCCCTCGAGCCCGATGTTCACCACCCCGGAGCGCTCGGAGAAGATGCCGCCGATCGCGGCGAAGGTAAGGGGTGTGGCCGCGCGAAGCGTGGCTGCGAGGAGGCTCGTGCCGAAGACGGCGTCGAGCGCGTCAACCTCGCGCCCCACTGCCCAGACGGCCCCCGCGATGCAGACGATCGCGAGGCCGATCGCCCACCACCCCACCCGCCTCTCTCCGCGGGAGACGGCCCACACGCCAGCGACCGCGCCGAGGATCGCGAACGCGATCGGCACGCCGACGGTGCGCACCGTCCACGGCGGCAACGCAAGCCAGAAGGCGAAGACCGAGAGGACGATGCCGAGCACGCCGATCGAGTGCGCGTGGCCGAGTCGCCGCATGCGGGCGCTCCAGTCCTGCCGGAGAGGCTCGGCGACGGACATTAAGTCTTGAGCTCCGGTTCGACGGGTCTCGGGCCGGAGAAGCGGATCCGGTTGCGCGCCTGCCAGATGTAGACGATCAGGAGCTCGGCGCCGACGAAGAGGATGATCAGCGCCTGGATGATGGTGGAGAGATTCGTCGCGAGCTCCGGGTTGAAGACGCTCGGATCCAGCTGGCGAGGCGAGGTACCGACCTGGAGGGCTCCGAAGAGGAGCGCCGCGAAGAGGATGCCGACCGCCTTGTTCCGCCCCAGCAGGGCGACGGCGATGCCGATGAAGCCGACGGCGCCGATCGGAAAGTCGTTCTCGGCGACGTGGAACTTCCACCCCAGGAGGTCCATCGACCCGGCAATCCCCGCGAAAGCGCCCGAGATCGCGAGTGCGAGGAAGTAGTTCTTGCTCACGGAGATGCCCCCGTAGCGGGCCGCCTCGGGATTGAAGCCGACTGCCCGCACCTCGTAGCCGAGCGTCGTCCGGTTGAGGACGAAGTGGTAGACGACGAGCGCGAAAAGGGCGATGAAA
>JBKPFG010000107.1:0-8157 GCA_046728735.1 Actinomycetota bacterium | reverse complement strand
GGGCTCAAGGTCGTCTTCCCCTCGACGCCTGAGGACGTCCGCGGGCTGCTCTGGAGCTCGATCTACGACGACAATCCGGTGCTCTTCTTCGAGCATCGCACGCTGTACGGCCTCAAGGGCGAGGTGCCGAAGGAGATCGAGCCCATCGAGCTCGGCAAGGCGCGCATCCACCGGGAGGGCGAGGACGTGACCGTCGTCGCCACCGGACGGCTCGTCCACGAGGCGGCCGCCGCGGCGAAGGAGGCCGAGGAGCAGGGGATCTCCGTGGAGATCTACGATCCGCGCACGCTGCAGCCGCTCGACGAGGAGACCCTGGTCGCCTCTGTCAAGAAGACGAACCGCTGCGTCGTGGCGCACGAGGCGATCACACGGATGGGCTGGGGTGCCGAGGTGGCTGCTCTCGTTCAGGAGAAGGCCTTCGACTACCTCGACGCGCCGGTCGAGCGCGTGGGCGCGAAGTTCACGCCGCTCCCGTTCGCGCCCGTGATGGAGGAGTTCGTGATTCCACACGCCAAGGACGTACTGGCAGCGATCAAGCGCACGGTCGGCAAGGCCGATGAGTAATCAGGTCACGCTGCCCCGCCTCGGCCAGGGCATGGAGTCCGGCGTCATCGTCAAGTGGCTCAAGTCCGAGGGCGAGGAGGTGGAGAAGGGCGAGCCGCTCTACGAGCTCGACACCGAGAAGGTGACGCAGGAGGTCGAGGCGGACTCGAGCGGTGTCCTGCTCAAGATCCTCGCCAACGAAGGCGAGGAGATCGAGGTCGGCAAGGCGATCGCGGTCATCGGCGAAGCCGGCGAGGATATTTCGGCCGAATCTGACGCTTCGGCCGAAGGGGAGGCGGGCGATCCGACCGAGGTCACCGAGGGCGAGCCGAGCGAAGAAGGGGAGCCGGCGCACGAGCGTGAGGATGGGCGCGAACGCGTCCGTGAGAAGGATGAGCCCGCGACGGAACCGCAGATTCCGGAGCGGCAACAGAACGGAGGCCGCGTGAAGGCGTCCCCGCTCGCCCGCAGGATCGCGAAGGAGCGGGGGATCGACCTCGCGCAGCTCCGCGGCACCGGGCCGGAGGGGCGGATCGTCGCAGAGGACGTGGAGCGCGCGCAGGCCGTTGGATCTCCCGAAGCCACCCTTGGTGGGTCAGTAATTGAACGCGGACGCGTGGAGGTCGTGAAGCTCAACCAGATGCGCAAGACGATCGCGCGCCGCATGACCGAGGCCTGGGAGGCGCCCGCCTTCCAGATCTCCATGTCCGCGGAGATGAGCGCGTCCATCCGCCTCCGCGAAGCCCTGCTCGAGCGTGTGGAGGAAGGCGGCGTGCGGCCGACCTATTCGGACATCCTCACGAAGGTCGTCGCTCTCGCCCTCATGCGCCACAGGGACATGAACGCGCACTTCGCCGGTGACGAGGTGCGGCTCTTTCCGACGGCGAACATCGGCATCGCGGTTGCCGTCCCCCATGGGCTCGTCGTCCCGGTGATCCACTCGTGCGAGACGAGGACGATCCCGGAGATCGCGGCCGCCCGCGCGGACGTCGTCGGGCGCACGCGCGAAGGCAAGCTCAGGGCTGAGGACCTCGAGGACGGCACCTTTACGATCTCCAACCTCGGGATGTACGGCGTCGAGCGTTTCACGGCCGTGCTCAATCCGCCGCAGGCGGGCATCCTCGCGGTCGGCGCCATCGAAGAGCGCGCCGTCGTCGACGAGGGAGAGCTCGAAATCCAGCCTCGCATGGACCTGACCCTGACGGTCGACCACCGCTCCGTGGACGGGGCGACCGCCTCCGAGTTCCTACGAACCCTCAAGTCGTTCCTCGAAGAGCCCGGCCTGGCGCTATGAACATCTGGTACCGGGTCAGCGACCTCGACGCGGCCAGGGCCTTCTATACCCGTCAGCTGGGCTTCCGCGAGGTGTACGTCGACGAGGAGGATCGCTGGATTCGCCTCGAGCGAAACGGCGTCGAGGTGGCGATCTCCGACGACGAGTTCCAGGGTGAGGAAACCCCGGGTGAAGAGGCCGTCGCCGCGATCCAGGTCGAGGATCTCAAGGCCGAGGGCGATCGGCTGCGGGAGGCAGGCGTCAACGTCGGGGTCGTGCTCGAGATCCCGGGGACGATCCGGTTGCTCGACGTCTTCGACCCGGACGGAAACCGCCTGCAGCTGACAGAAGACCTCTAGGTCCCGGGCTCCCTCTTTTCAGGGATCGCCCGCGAAGGCGATTTTGCCGTTCTTCCCGCCTGACCGGATTAACCCCGGGTCACGGGAAGGGCGGCCAGGAGCCGCCCTCCCGGTTTTAAGGCTTCGTCACGGAGTCCCCGGGTAGGATCGCTGGTGACAGCGAACCGAACCGAAAGGCTGGGAGAAGATGGAATGTGACGTCGCCGTCCTCGGCGGGGGGCCGGGTGGCTACACGGCGGCCATCCGCGCTGCGCAGCTGGGCGCGAAGACCGTCTGCATCGACCGCGAGCCCGAGCTCGGCGGCACTTGCCTCCGCGTCGGGTGCATTCCCACCAAGGCCTGGGTGCAGACCGCGTTCGCGATCAAGGAGGCCGACGAGACCTTCGCCAAGCTGGGCGTCAACGTCGGCTCGCCCGAGCTCGACCTGGCGACCGCCAACGAGTGGAAGGCGGCTGTCGTCAAGAAGCTCACGGACGGGGTGGCCTTCCTCTTCAAGGCGAACGGTGTCGAGTGGGTCAAGGGCACTGGCCGCTTCAAGGAAACGAACACGATCTCGGTCGAGAGCGGGGAGGATGTCACCTTCAAGCAGGCGGTCATCGCGACGGGTTCGTACCCGCTGCGGCCGCCGATCGACGGGATCGATTCCGAGAAGTGCGTCGACTCGACCGGCCTTCTGGCGCAGACCGAGGTGCCGAAGCGCATCGTCATCCTCGGCGGCGGCATCATCGGCTGCGAGTTCGCCTCGATCATGCAGCGCTTCGGCAGCGAGGTGACGATCGTCGAGATGCTGCCGGCGCTCATCCCGCAGGAGGACGAGGACGCCTCCAAGGAGCTCGCCAAGCAGTTCAAGAAGCGCGGCATCGAGGTCAACCTCGAGACGCAGTGCGACAAGATCGAGGAGGCGGACGGGGGGGTGCGCGTCCACTTCGGCGGCCAGACCAAGGATTGCGACCTGATGCTCGTCGCCACGGGGCGCGGCCCGCTCGTCGAGGGCATCGGCCTCGAAGAGATCGGCGTCGAGTTCGACAAGAAGAAGGGCATCGCCGCCGATGAGCACCGGCGCACGACCGTCCCGCACATCTACGCGGTCGGCGACTGCGCCGGGTACTGGCAGCTCGCGCACACCGCATTTCGCGAGGGCGAGGTGGCCGCCGAGAACGCGCTGGGCCACGAAGCGATCGTGGACAACCGCGGCGTGCCGCGCCCGATCTACACCGATCCGGAGATCGCGGCCGTGGGCCTCACCGAGGCGGAGGCCCGCGAGCAGTACGGCGACGACGTCCTCACGGGGAGCTTCCCGTGGTCCGCCAACGGGCGCGCGCTGATGCAGAACGAGACCGTCGGCTGGGTCAAGTCGATCCACGAGTCCCGCTACGGCGAGCTGCTCGGGCTCGTCATGGTCGGGCCACACGTGACCGACCTGATCGAGGCGGGCGTCGTGGCGCTCGATGCCGAGGCGACCGTCGAGACGGTGGCCGACGGGATGACGGCGCACCCGACGCTCTCCGAGGCGATCAAGGAGGCCGGGCTCGTGGCGCTCGGCCGCGCGATTCATCTGCCCAACAAGAAACGGGCCGTGGCGAAGGCCTAGATGGGAGGGAGCATGTTCAACAGGCGCAACGCTTTCGTCGGCTGGCTCGTGCTCGCCGCCGCCAAGCCGATTGCGAAGCAGAAGGCTCGTCAGGCCGCGAGAAGCAAGCGGGCCGGAGTCGTGGGCGCGACGCTCGCCGGCGTCGGCGCAGCGGTGGGCGCTCTCATGTTCTGGCGCAAGCGTCGCGGCGGCGAGTCGCCGAGCAGCTGAGCAGTCCCGACGTCGTCGTCGTCGGCGCGGGCCTCGCCGGGTGCGCCGGCGCGCGGTTCCTCGCGGAGAGCGGTGCAACCGTCGTCCTCGTCGACGCCGGGAGCATCGGCGCCGGCGCCTCGGGGCGAAACGGCGGCTTCCTCTTCCGCCAGCCCGCTCCCTGGATCAACGAGCTGCTCGCGGAGTCACTCGACATCTACCGGGAGCTCGAGGACGAGATCGGAATCCCTTTCGACCTGCGGCCGTGGCCGATGCTCCTGCTGGCCGTCGAGGAGGGCGAGCTCGACGATGCGCGGTCGTACGCCGCCTCCGTGGGGGGGACCGAGGTCGATCTGCGCGAGGACCCCTGGTTCGCAGACGACCTCGCCGGCGGCTTCGTCATCGAGGGTGGGTTCACGCTCGACGCGATGGGCGCGACGACGGCGATGGCGGAGTCGGCGCGGCGGCGGGGCGTGGAGTTGCGCTTGGGCTGCGAGGCGAAGCGGATTCTCACGGCCGACGGGCGGGTGCGCGGCTTGGCTACCGACGACGGTGTCCTGTCCACCGAGCGCGTGCTCCTCGCGACCGGTCCGCGCCTGCGCTTTCTCGCGCGGACGGCCGGAGCCGACCTGCCGGTGACCGCCTCGCGCGGCTGGCTGCTCGAGACTGGCCGAGTCGATCCTCCCCCGCAGTACGCGATCGAGCAGGCGGCGTGGCCTGTCCAGGAGGAGATGGGAGCTCTCGTTGGAGCACCGACGCTGTCCGAGGTCGCCTCGGGAGCAACCGAGGAGCCGGGGCTCGTTTCGCTGCTGCTGGGGGGCCGGCCCGCCGGCCACTGTCTGATCGGAACGTCCTTGCGGGGCTCCCTGCTCGAGGAGCCCGAGACGCCCGAGACCGTGCGGCGCCTCGCCGAGCGGGCCGTGCGCGTCTCTCCCGTCCTGCGCGACGTGCCGGTGGTCGCTGCCTGGTCCGGTCGCCGCGCGATGAGCCCGGACGGAATGCCCCTCGTCGGCTCGGTTCCGGGCATGGAGGGGCTCGAGGTCGCGGGAGCGTTCTCGTCGATCGGCATGGTCACCATCCCGGCGGCGTGCCGACGGCTCGTCCGCGGCGGCGCGGATGCCTTCGACCCGAGGCGGTTCGCCTGATTCGGGATTTCGAACCCGCCGACGCAGCGGCCGTCTCTGCGGCGCTCCACGAGGAGGAGCCACCGCATCCTGTCACGCCGGAAGGCGTCCTGCACTGGCGCAACGGGCAGCCCGAGCGCGCACGGGCGCGGCTGTGGGTGGCGGAGGAGGGCGGTCGGGTCGTCGGCTGGGCGGAGGCGAGGACCCGCTGGACGACGAAGGTGCAGGACGTCGGCGACGTCTGGGCCTACGTCGTTCCCTCGGAGCGCGGCCGCGGCATCGGCGCCGCGCTCCATGCCGAGACCGAACGCTACGTGCTCGGGCTGGGGGCGCGGATCCTCGAGTCCTGGACGTACACGGCGGCAGGCGAGAGACTGCTCGAGCGACGCGGCTTTCGCGCGACCGGGACGGAGCAGGTCTCGATCCTCGATCCCGCCCGCGCAGACCTCTCCGAGCTGCGTGCCCTCGAAGAGCAGAAGGGGCACGAGGGCTTCCGCGTCGTGCCGCTGGGAGGGGTGATCGGGCAGGTCGAAGAGCTCCATCGCGTGTACGCGGCGGCCTCCCAGGACGTGCCCGAGTACTTCCGGGAGGACGACGTGCGCTTGGACGAGTGGAAGCACGAGACCCTCGAGCACCCGCAGCTCAGCCTGGAGGGCAGCATGATCGTCCTCTCCTGCAAGCTCCCCGTCGCGCTCGCATTCCTCGAGGTCGACGAGCCGGCGAACATCGCTGTCAACGAGATGACGGGAACCCTGCCCGAGTTCCGCCGCCGTGGCCTGGCCCGGCTCGCCAAGCTGGCGGCGATTCGCTGGGCCGCGGAACACGGGATCGCGGCGATCCAGACCGGCAACTCACACGAGAACCCGGGGATCCTGGCGTTGAACAGGAAGCTGGGCTATCGGCCCGTCGCGACCGAAACCCAGTATCTGCGCGACAACTAAGCTAACCGCCGTGGATCCGCTCCTCGACCCCATCGAAGGCGCAGACCACCGGGAGCTGGGCGGCGCTCTGGTGGACACCGTGCGCGCAGGGAACGGCCGGGTCAAGCGGGCCGTCTATCCGCCGGGCTTCCGCTGGTCGACGCACATGGCCCCGAGCGTGGACAGCGACCTCTGCATGCACGCGCACGTCGGCTTCCTGGCCCGCGGCAGCATCGGCGGCGAGTATCGGGACGGCTGCACCTTCGAGTACACCGCTCCTCAGGTGGTGACGATCGAGCCGGGGCACGACGCCTGGGTGATTGGTGAGGAGCCCGCCGTGCTGATCCAGTTTGACTGGGAAGAGGGGACCACCCGTCGGCTCGGCCTTCCCGCCGAGCACTCCCACAGCTAGTTGTTCCAGTCGCTCACCGACTACGTCTCGGGCTCGCCGTGGACGTACGTGTTCCTCTTCGTCGTCTCGGCGCTGGACGTGATCATTCCGCTCGTCCCGAGTGAGACGTCGGTCATCCTGGCGGGGGTGCTGGCCGCGACCGGAGACCTCATCCTCTTCGCGGTCATCCTCTGTGCGGGCGCGGGTGCGATTCTCGGTGACAACACCGCCTACTGGATCGGCCGTAAGGCCGGCCCGAGCATCGTGCGGCGGTTCTTCGCCGGGGAGCGCCGGAAGCGCATTGACTGGGCCGAGAAACAGATCCAGGAGCGGGGCGGCTACCTCATCCTCGTCGGCCGCTTCATACCCGGCGGCCGCACGGCCGTCACGCTCTCGTGCGGGCTGCTGGAGATGCCCTGGCGCCGGTTCATCGCCTTCGACGTCCCCGCCGGGCTGATGTGGGCGTCGTACGCCGCGTTGCTCGGCTTCTTCGGGGGCAAAGCATTCGAGGAGCAGCCGTGGAAGGGGTTCCTCGTCGCATTCGCCATCGCGCTTGTGATCACGGGTGGGATCGAGCTCATCCGCTGGCTGAGGAGGCGCGGTGTCCTCGCTTGAGGCCGAGCTGCAGGAGGCGGCGAGGATCGGAGCCGACGACGGCGGCGTCTCCCGCTTCGCGTGGACGCCCGAGCTCGCGGAGGCGAACGCCTGGCTCGTGGAGCGCCTCGAGAGCCTTGGCCTGGAGGCGGAGATCGACCCCGCCGGAAACGTCTTCGGCCGCTGGAACGAAGGTGAGGGAAAGGCGGTCCTGGTCGGCTCCCACCTCGACACCGTGCCGCGAGGCGGCCGCTACGACGGCGCGCTGGGCGTGCTCGCCGCCGTGGAGGTCATTCGGGCGCTCAAGAAGTCGGAGACGGGCTTGCGGCGGCCGCTCTGGGTGGTCTCGTTCAACGACGAGGAGGGAAGCCGATTCCAGACCGGCATGCTGGGGAGCCGCGCGTTCGTGGGCGATCTCGACCTGGACGACTGGCGCAAGCGCGGCGTCGCCGCCGCGATGGCCGGCGGCGGCTTCGACTTCCAGCGCCTGAGGGAAGCGCGTGGGATCGATGCGGTCGGCGCCTACCTCGAGCTCCACATCGAGCAGGGACCGGTGCTCGAGCAGGAGGGCGTCGACCTCGGAATCGTGACTGGAATCGCCGGGTTGCTGGGGTTCCGCGTCCGGTTGACCGGCGAGGCCAACCATGCCGGGACCACACCGATGGCCTCTCGCCGCGACGCCTTGGCGGGCGCGTCGAGAGTCGTCCTCGCGCTGCGGGACGAGGCCCGCTCCCGCGGTGACATGACCGCGAACGTCGGCATTCTCACGGTGGCCCCGGGGGGATTCAACGTCATCCCCGGAACGGCCGAACTGACGATCGACGTCCGCGCCGGAGCCGCAGACGCCTTCGCCCGCATCGAAGAGTTCGTCCGTGAGACGCTCGAGCGGATCGCGAAGGAAGAGCAACTCGGGCTCGAGGTGGAAGAGACGCACCGCAAGCCGCCGACGCCGCTCGACCCGGAGCTGCAAGCGCTCCTGGCCGAGGCTGCGGACGCCGAGGGAGCGAGCATGCGCCGCATGCCCAGCGGAGCGGGACACGACGCGATGGTCCTCGCGAAGCACGTCCCTGCGGCGATGCTCTTCGTCCCCAGCCGGGCTGGCATCAGCCATTCACCCGAGGAGTACACGGCGCCGGAGCACTGCGAGCTCGGCGCGCGGGTTCTGACCCGTGC
>JBKPFG010000032.1:0-26821 GCA_046728735.1 Actinomycetota bacterium | reverse complement strand
CCGTCGCTCCCTGGCCGAGCGCTTGCTCGGGCGCCAGATACCCGGCCGTCCCCAGCACCGTGCCGGTCGCGGTCATGCCGCTCGTCGGGTCGTCGGCGATCCGCGCGATGCCGAAGTCGGCGACGGCCAGCTCGTTGCGTTCGTCGAAGAGCAGGTTCGCGGGCTTGACGTCTCGGTGGACGATTCCGAGCTCGTGCGCCGCGTCCAGCGCGTCTGCGGCCTGCTCGAGCCACGCCAGTGCCTGCTGGGGATCGACCGCCTCGCGCCGCGTTCGTTCGCTCAGGGTTCCGCCCGACAGGTACTCCATGACGATGAAGGGGTGGCCCTGCCACTCCCCCACGTCGAAGATGGTGACGACGTGTGGGTGGCCGGAGAGCCTGGCGGCCGTCAGCGCCTCGCGCTTGAAGCGCTGACGGAGTTGTTCGTTGCCCGCAAAGCGCTCGTCCAGCACCTTGACGGCGACGCGGCGTCCCAGCTCCTGGTCCTCTGCGAGATAGATGCGGCCCATGCCCCCGCGCCCGATCGGGCGCGGGTTCGCGTAGCGGTGGGGGAGGATGCCTTCCTGTTCGGACACAACTTGCGGTCCTAGCCGCGCCCCGAGGCGTCCAAACGTGGCGGACCAGTTACGGCCTGGTTACCGCCCCAGTCCATGCTTTCGATTCATGCTTTCCTTACGGAGTACAGCTACTTTGTCGATGGGGTCCTGACTACAGATGCGTCGTCTCCTCCTCCCGGTCGCTCTTCTTGCTGCGCTCGTGTTCGCGACGAGCGCCTCCAGCGCCACCCTCTTCGTGATCAAGGGGAAGGGCTGGGGTCACGGCGTCGGCCTGAGCCAGTGGGGCGCGTACGGGCTTGCGCGCGGCTATGCCGTCGGCCATCCCTACACGTGGCAGGAGATCATCGCCCACTACTTCCACAACACGACGATCGGCGCCCGCAGCGGCCCCGTCTCCGTCCGTCTCGTGGCCTCGAGCAACTCGGTGACCATCGGCCCAGCCTTCAAGGTGGAGGCCGGCAGCCGCTCGGTGCAGCACGCGAGCGCATCGACGGTGACGAAGACCTCGACGGGCCGGATCAAGGTCAGCGGCATCGAGGGAACGTTCGCGAGCCCTGCCACCTTCAGCCCCAACGGCTCGGTCCTGCAGCTCGGCGCGGGCCGCTACCGCGGAAACCTCGTCGTCGCGGCCGTCGGAGGCGGCGTGCGTGTCGTCAACCGGCTTCCGGTCGACGCCTACGTGCGGGGAGTCGTCACCAACGAGTCACCCGCCGGCTGGGGCGACGTCGGGGCCCAGGCCGCTCTCGAGGCACAGGCGGTGGCGGCGCGCTCCTACGCCCTCTGGACCGTGGCTCACGGGGGCGGCAAGTGCGGGGGCTTCCTCTGCCCCGATACGCGAGACCAGGTCTACAGAGGCTACGACTCGGAGACCGCCAACGGAAAGGCAGCGGTGACGGCGACGGCCGGGAAGGTCGCCCTCTCGGCAGGCTCCGTGGCCGAGACGTTCTTCTCATCCAGCTCGGGTGGGCGCACGGCGGCGTCGGTCGATACCTGGGGCGGAAACATCAACTATCTCGAGAGCACGCCCGATCCGGCCGACCTGAATCCGTCGAACCCCAACCGCTCCTGGAGGGCCGTCTACACCGGGAAAGAGTTCGGGCATAAGCTCGGGACGCCGACGCCAAACGACGGCGTGGTGTCCTCGCGCGCCTCCGGACGCGTCCGGGCCATCACGGTCAGGGGTCCGACGTGGTCGCAGACCGTCTCGGGGGCCGCTCCACTTCAAAGTCCCGAGTACTGGCGCTCCGGCTCGACGCTCGGTCTCAAGTCCGGCCGCTTCTGGCTCGGCGTCCAGCGGATCACGATCGACGTCCACCGCTCGCGCTGCAGGCTACCCGTCCATCTCAGCGTCTTCGGGCACGGCGTCGGGACGATCAAGCTCGAGCAGCGAAGGGTGACGAGCACGACCTGGACCGAGATCGCGCTCACGAAAGTAGACGCCACGCACTGGAAGGCGACGCGGCATCCCTGCGTGTCGATCGACTACAGGATCAGGTCGAGCGACGCGGCGGGACCGCGCGTCCACGTCGACGTCTCTCCGAATATCGCCTTCGAAGCCCATCAGCACGCCGGCGGTCTCACCGGCAAGGTCAACCCGCTGCTTCCCGGGCAGACGGTCACGGTGCAGAAGAAGACCTCGTCGGGCTGGAAGGCGGTCTCCACGGCGACGATTCAGGCAGACGGCAGCTTCAAGGCCGTTTTCAACGTGACCAACGGCTTCTACCGCGCGAAGGTCGTGCCTCCCGCCTCGACGGGGCTGGTGACCGGTTACAGCCCCAGGCTCAAGGTCGTAACGGGCTAGAGAAGCTCTTCGGGCGGGACCTCGCGAATCTGCCGCGCCGGGTTGCCGACGACGACCGCCCGTGCTGGGACGTCCGCGAGCACGACGGCGCCTGCGCCGACGAAGGCCTCCTCGCCGATCTCGATGCCGGGTAGGAGGACCGCACCGCCCCCGATCCTCGCGCCGCGCCTGATCGTGGGTCCCTTGCGCTGCTCGTGACGTTGCTCGGTGCGGCCCATGAAGTTGTCGTTCGTGGTCACGACGCACGGAGCGATGAAGACGTCCTCCTCGACGAGCGAGTACGCAGTCAGGTAGGCGTTGGCCTGGATCTTCGTGCGGGCCCCGACGAGGACATCGTTCTCGACGAAGGCGCCGCGCCCGACCACGACCTCTGCAGCCAGCTCGCAGCGCTCGCGGACGCAGGCCTGGTCGCCAACGATCACGCCCTCCCCGAGCCGACTGCCGGCGAAGACGACCGCGCCGGCAAGGATCCGGGCGCCGTGGCCGACGACGAGGGGCGGAAGCTCCTCTCGCGGCGCCGTCGAGCGGGGGCCGCGCACGGGCTGCTTGCCGACGACGGCGTAGTCGCCGATCACGACGTCGTCACCCAGCTCGACGCCCGAGTAGACGACCGCGGTCTCGGCGATCTGGGCCACTAGACCTTCTCGCGCTCGAGCGAGGCCTGCAGCTGCTCGAGCGCGCGGACGACCGCCAGGCCCTCGTGGGCGGCGGCGAAGCGATCGCCCTCCCCTCGCAGGAGCGCCACGAAGTGCTCGCACTCGAGGCGGAGCGGCTCGTCGTTCGCCACCTTGGGGATGGAGATGTCGCCACTGCGCGTCTGCCATTCCCCCCAGGTGTCCGCGCGCTGCTCGGGGCCCTTGTCGTAGACCGTCACCTTGCGCTCGGGCTCCATGTCGTCGAAGACGGCCATCTTGCGGTCGCAGACCACCGTCATGCGCCGCATCTTGTGCGGATCGAGCCAGGAGAGGTGCATGTGCGCAACGACCCCCGACGGGAAGCGCAGGTAGCAGAAGACCACGTCCTCGACCCCGGGGTTCAGGAACGACTCGCCTCGCGCCCACACCTCGACCGGTTCCTCCTCGACGAGGTGGAGGATGACCGAGAGATCGTGGGCCCCGAGGCTCCAGAGCGCGTTCTCGTCGCGCCGGATCTGCCCGAGGTTCTGGCGGTTGCCGTAGACGTAGAGAAGCCGCCCCAGATCGCCTCCTGAGACGAGCTCCTTCAGCTTCGCGACTCCGGGGTGGTAAAGCAGGAGGTGGCCAGGCATGAGCACGAGCCCGCGCTCCTCCGCAAGAGCGACCAGCTGCTCGCCGAAGGTCGACGAGAGCGCCAGCGGCTTCTCGACGAAGACGTGTTTGCCGGCCAGGAGAGCTTCCCGCGTCAGCTCGAAATGCGTGACGACGGGCGTGGCGATTGCGACCGCGTCGAGCGAGTCGTCCTCGAGGAGATCTTCGAAACGCGTGGTCTTGCGCGCCTCGGGGAAGCGGCTGCCGTAGCGCCCGAGCCGGCCCTCGTCCCGGTCGCAGATCCAGGTGAGGGCGGTACCGTCGAGGTCTTCCAGGTTCCGCGCCAGATTCGGGCCCCAGTAGCCGAGCCCCACGGCCCCGATAGCGAGCGGCTCACCCGGCAACGCGCGCCAGCCTCCTTCGGGCTGCAAACCTGCGCCAGGCCACGTCCTCGGTCGCCCGCGTATTTGCCTCAATACGCGGGCGCCCTGCGTCCTTGCCTGTCGCGGTTTTCGCGCGGCAGCAGGCGGGCGACGTCACCGGGCGCGCCGCTAGAGCTTCCATACGCGCCCGTTCGCCGACCCGTTGTGCCCCGTCGCGTTTCGGAAGTCGACCACGAGCTGGGCGCTCTCGGCGAGGCGGTCGTAGTCGATGCCCGAATGAGCGGTCACGATGGCGACGCAATCGGCATTCGCCAGCGAGCCGTCGAGATCCTGCGACGAGAGACCGTGCTCGGGCAGCTCGGGCACGTGCGGGTCGTGATACGTGACCGCGGCGCCCTCGTCTCTGAGCAGGCCGATGAGCTTGAGGGCCGGGGACTCCCGCAGGTCGCCGACATCCGCCTTGTAGGCGACGCCGACGAGGTGCACGGTGCTCCCCTTGACCGCCTTCTCCTGTGAGTTGAGCGCCCGTGTGATCTTCTCCAGGCAGAAGTACGGCATGTTCTCGTTGACCTTGCCCGCGAGCTCGATGAACTCGGTGTAGAAGTCGTACTCGCGCGCCTTCCAGGCGAGGTAGAAGGGGTCGACCGGCAGACAGTGGCCCCGGGGCCGGGCCCCGGCTTGAAGCTCATGAAGCCGAAGGGCTTGGTCGCCGCGGCCTCGACGACTTCCCAGACGTCGACGCGCATGCGGTCGCAGAGCTGGGCGAGCTCGTTGACGAGAGCGATGTTGACCGAGCGGAAGATGTTCTCCAGGAGCTTGGTCAGCTCGGCCGCTTCAGGCGAGGAGACCGAGAAGACGGTCTCGATCGCGCGCTCATAGAGCGTGCAGGCCCGCTTGGTGCACTCGGGAGTGATCCCGCCGACGACCTTCGGGGTCGTCTGCACGGTCCAGTCCTCGCGGCCGGGATCGATGCGCTCGGGCGAGAAGGCAAGGAAGAAGTCCTTGCCGACCTCGAGGCCGCTTCGCTCGAGGACGGGGAGCACTTCCTCCCGCGTCGTGCCGGGATACGTCGTCGACTCGAGCGAGACGAGGTGGCCCTTGCGCAGGCGCGCCGCGATCTCCTCCACCGCGCCGAGGACGATCGAGAGGTCCGGCTCACGGTTTGCGGAGAGGGGAGTCGGCAGCGCGACGACGATCGCGTCCGCGTCCCTGACGGCGTCGTAGTCGGTCGTGGCCGAGAGAGTCCGGGCTTCGACCAGCGCGGCGAGCGCCTCGCCGGGGACGTCCTCGACGTAGCTCTCGCCGCGCGAGATGGAGGCGACGCGGTCCGCGTCCACCTCCACGAGCACGACACCCACCCCCGCTTCGGCGAAGCAGCGGGCCAGAGGCAGGCCGACATAGCCGGCGCCCACGATGGCGAGCTCGGGCGTCATTCGCGCTCAATCGTACAAACGAGGTCAGCGATTGAATCGGCCGCGCGGCCGTCTCCATAAAGGGGCGGATGCTCGTCGGGAACCGCCGTTTCCCGCGCGGCGGCGACGATCCGGTCCGGGTCGGCGCCCACCAGCCGGTTCCAGCCGGTCTCCACGGTCTCGACCCATTCGGTGTTCTCACGGAGCGTCAGGCACGGAACCCGATACCAGTACGCCTCCTTCTGCAAGCCGCCCGAGTCGGTGAGGATCAGGCGGGCCTGCGAAGCGAGGGCTGCGAAGTCGAGATAGCCGAGCGGGGGCCGTGGGCGCACCTGCCCGCCCAGCCTTTGGCCCTGCTCCTCGATCGCGCCGGCCGTGCGGGGATGGAGCGGGAAGACGACCGGCTCCTCGAGGGCGTTCAGCGCCTGCACGATGTTCCTGAGCGTCGGCTCGCGAACGTTCGCTTCGCGGTGCACCGTCGCCAGGAGGTAGCCGCCAGGCTCGATACCCAGCTCGTCCAGTGCCTCAGAGCGCTCGCGGGCGATGGGCGCAAGGCGAAGGCTCGCGTCGAGCATGACGTCTCCGACGATTCGCACCCCCTCGACGATTCCCTCGCGCTGCAGGTTCGTGGCGGCGAACTCCGTCGGTGCCAGAAGAAGGTTCGAGAGGCGGTCGACGACCATGCGGTTGAGCTCCTCGGGCATGGACAGGTCGAAGGAGCGCAGGCCCGCCTCCACGTGCGCGATGGGATAGCCCGCCTTGGCGCTCGCGATGGCGCCGGCGAGGGTCGAGTTCGTGTCTCCGTAGACGAGCACCCAGTCGGGCTGCTCCTCGACGGCCGCCGCCTCGATGCCCGGGAGCATGCGCGCGAGCTGTTCGGCATGGGTGCCCGAGCCGGCCTCGAGACGGTGCCCGGGCGGTTCGAGCCCCAGCTCCTCGAAGAAGACTTGCGAGAGCTCGGGATCGTAGTGCTGGCCCGTGTGCAGGAGTACCTCTTCTGCGCCGTGATCCTTCAAGGCGAGAGAGACGGGTGCCGACTTGATGAACTGCGGGCGGTTGCCGACGACGGAAAGGATTTTCAAAGCGACGCCGAATGTACTGGACCCCATGACTCGGAAGATCCTCTTCAGCGGCACGCCACTTCTCCTCCGCGGGTACGGCGCGGGCAGAACCCTCGCCTGGTACGTGACCAGGCGCCTGCAGCACTCCTGAGCCCGACGACCCGTCGCTACAATCGGCCTTCGCCGGGCCGTTAGCTCAGCTGGTAGAGCAGGGGACTCTTAATCCCAAGGTCGCAGGTTCGATCCCTGCACGGCCCATCCCCTTGTTGTTGCGAAAAACAGCCGTTCACCAGGCGTTTTGGAACGGCCGTTCGTCGCAACGACCTTCCGCCCGAATCCGCTCGAAACCGCCCGGATGGGGGCGCGACTGGCGCGCACTCGGGCGCGCAGGTGGCTGAGAGGACAGGAATGGTCACGCTCGACGAGCTCATGGCAATGAAGGGCTCGCTGGGCGAGTTGCCCGGCTGGAAGGCTGCCTCGGAGATTCGGCCCTCGATCGCAGCGCTCGCCGGCCGCAGGGAATACGCCGCCTCCTCCAGAGGGGCTTCGTCCGCAAACGTTCCGACATGGTTGGGGCTACCAGCGGCGGGACCAAAAGCGTTCGAGCTTGTGCGTCTCGGTCGCTCGGTTGCAGCGCCGGGCTCTGGGCCTGAGCAAACCGTCCGCTCTGTCCCGTCGAGATGCCCAAGGGCCCACGGCTCCCCGTGTCGGATCAATTCGCCGCAGCGAGCGCATCTGACAATGCCGGCCTCGACCATCGGAGCGATCCACCTCCGTCGAGTGCGGTGAGCGTGCCCATAGCCGCGCTGTTCGGGCGAGAGCTTTCTGCATCGAGAGAGATCCTCGTCTTTGTTGCCTAATGGACTTGGGACGGAGTTCGCTTCAGCACGATGCAGGGTGAAATTCTGATCTCCGCAGGATTCTTCGTGTCTCGCCGCTCGTCGCAGCTGGTCCACGGGGACTAGCAGTGCTCAGCTTTTGTTGGCCGAGAGACTGGCACGGGCCTGCGCCTGTGTACGCGCCGCTCGCCCTGTCCGGCACCGTCCGGTCGTGCCTTGAGGATGGTTGAGCGCCACGACTCATCGTCTCGCGCACACGGACGGACGGAGGAACCATGAGCGCAACGGCAACGACTGCGTCCCTTCGCGGCAAGTCCCGCGGCTCCCGCGAAGCGGTGGGAAAGGTGCTGGTCGAGCTTCGCAGCCCACCGAATCTCTTCACTGCTGCGCGCCTTCTGCTCGTGGCCATGCTCTGGGGCTTCGCGCTCACGGGTCACTCCGCGGTCGTCGGGATCGGCCTGGGACTCGCCTTCTTCACCGACGTCGCCGACGGGTACCTCGCACGGCGGCTGAACCGAGTGAGCGCGTTCGGCAGCAAGTTCGACTCGACCGTCGACAGCCTCGTGGCGCCGTCAGCGATCGTGTGGATCCTGCTCCTGCACCCCGAGGTCGTGACCCAGCACCTCGTGCTTGCTGCGCTCTGGTTCGGGGCGACGTACGCCTCCCTCGTTATCGGCCTGATTCGCCACCGACGCTTCGCGAACCTCCACCTCCAGTCGTCGCGGATCGCGTGCGTCGTGCAGTACGCCTTCCTCGTCGATGTGTTCGCGGCGAGCATGTACAGCCCGCTGCTCCTCTATGCCGCTGCCGTCTTCGGCATCTATTCGTCCGTCGAGACACTCCTCTTGCAGCTCGCCTTTGACGACGTGACCGACCAGGAGCGATCGTTCGTGCGCGCGCTCCGTCGGAGGAGGGCCGCTGCATGAGACGCCTCCTGCTCGCACTCCACCGACGGGCGCGGCGGCTCCTCCTCGTAGGCATCGCGGCGAGTCTCGGCTTCGCCGTCGCGCTCCAGTGGAATGCGATCAGGGCGTTTGACTGGCGCATCTCCTGGGCGCTGTTCGTTGGCCCCGTCTGCCTCTTCGCCATCGGCCCGCTCTTCGGTGGCCTCTCCTTCTGGATCGTCCTTCGCGACCTCACCCCGAGTGCGCAGCTCGGCTCCTCGCTCTGGGTGTGGGTGCGGTCGTTCGCGGCTAGGTACGTCCCCTCTGGCGCGCTGACGGTCGCTGTGCGGCTCGTCGAGCGCGAGCGGCTCGGAGCGACGCGCGGACAGATGTTCTCGGCCACAGCGTTCGAGCAACTCGTCGCTGCCGCGGGAGCCGCTGCCGTCTCGCTCACGGCCTTCTCTGCCTCCGGGCGCGAGCCGCCGATAGTGGTGGTCGTCGTGCTCGTGGCGGTGCTCGCGCTCGCCGGCGTCGCCCGTCCCGCGGCAACGCAGTGGGGCAGGCGGCGGAATTGTGCTGTGGCCGTGGTGGGAAAGCGGGCGCTCGCCGCCGCACTCCTCCTCTGCGTGGTCGGCTGGCTCGTCGCCGGAGCCGCGGCATGGATCTTCGTCGAAGGGCTGGTCGCGGGGCCGACGCCCTCGTTCACCTTTCTCCTCGGCGCATACACCTTCGCCTGGCTCGCCGGCTTCGTCGTCCCCTTCGCGTCGAGCGGACTCGGCGTGCGAGAGGCCACCCTCATAGCCCTGCTCGCGCCCGTGCTCGGCGCGGGGCCCGCGACCGCGCTCACCATCGGTCTGCGGCTCGCGAACGTCGGCGGGGATTTACTCGCGATTGGCGCTGTCGAAGGGGCATGGCTAGGCGTGCGGTGCTGGCACCGCGCCCGCAGCGCCCACGCCATCGCTTGGCAGCTGCCGTGACCCTCGTCCTCGTCGCCGTACTCTTCACCTCGCTCTGCGTGGGAGTGGAGGTGCTCGCGCGGCGCGCGGGGGTTCTCTCGCCGGAGCTCGTGCGGAAGCTCGCGCACATATCCTCCGCGTCTTTCGCCGCGTTGCTCCCGCTGGTCCTCGGCTTCGACGAGATCGCACTGCTCGGTGTCCTCTTCGCAGCGCTGATGGCAGCGTCGCAGCGGATTGGCATCTTTACCGCGATCCACGCCGTCTCGCGCGACACGTACGGGGAGGTCCTCTTCCCGCTCGGGATCTCAGCGCTCGCGCTCGCCTGTCCGAGTCCACTCCCGTTTGCGTACGGCGTGCTCGTCCTCGGCCTCGGCGACGGCCTCGCGGCACTCGTGGGAGAGCGGTATGGGAGGCGCCGGATCCCGCTCCTGCAGACGAACAAGACGCTCTGGGGGACCGGCGCGTTCCTCACCGTCTGCTTCGCGCTCGGCGTCGCCCTGTTGGCGCCGACCGGGGTCTCGCCCCTGTACCTGCTCGCGGCGGCGGCGGTGATCGCGATCGCGTTGACCCCGGTCGAGTTGTTCCTCACCTACGGCCTCGACAACCTCGCCCTGCCGCCGGTCGCGGGGCTGCTGCTTACCGGGCTATGAGAATCCTCGAGACGGCCTACTTGATCCTGCCGCTGCTCGTCGCGGGCGCCGTGCATGCGCCGGTGATCAAGAAGAACCTCTTGCCCGGGCTCGCGCGTCCGCTTGACTTCGGCCGGAGCTTCCGCGGCGTGCGCGTCTTCGGCGAGAACAAGACCTGGCGCGGGCTGTTGTTGATGGCGACGGTCGCCGTGCTCTTCGTCCTCCTGCAGTCGCAGCTCTACCGGTTCGACCCGTTCCGGGATATCAGCATCGTCGACTACTCGCGGACGAGCTGGCTCGCGTTGGGGCTCGCGCTCGGCCTCAGCTACTCGCTCTCGGAGCTCCCGAACAGTTTCTTCAAGCGCCGCCTTGGGATCCCGCCCGGCGGCGTCTTGCGGAGCAGGGGGCTCATCCAGTACGTCGTCGATCAGGCGGACTCTGCGGTCGGTGGAACGCTCGCGCTCGCCTTCTTCGGGCTTGCCTGGGACGCGCTCCTGCTCGTCTTCGCGCTCGGGTTTTCGCTCCACGTAGTGATGGACCAGCTCTTCTTCCTGTTCGCGGTCAAGCGACGGACGCCGCTCGGGCCCGTACAGCTGGAGGGCCAACCGACGTACTGAGCGGCGCGCGTATCCTGCTCACTGGAGCCACGGGCCGGCTCGGCCGGTGGCTCGTCGAGGAGCTCGCCCGGGAGGACTGCGACATCGTCATCGTCGTCCGGGCCTCCTCGCCGGAGGCGGCCCGCGAGCGCGCCCGGCAGGCGCTGCCGCCGACTGTGAGCTTGACGCAGCTCACGGTGCTCTGCGGAGATCTAACCGAGCCCGCGCTCGGACTCGGCGTCCGCGAGCGGAGGCGCTTGGGTGCGTCGCTCGACGCGATCCTCCATGCGGCTGCGACCACCAGCTTCTCGCTTCCGCTCGAGGAGGCTCGCGCCACCAACGTCGTCGCGACGCGAAACGTGCTCGCGTTCGCCGAGCGTTCATCCCGCCTGTGGCGGCTCGCTCACGTCAGCACTGCGTTCGTCGCAGGGAGACGGACCGGCCGCGTGCTCGAGCACGAGCTCCGGCATGATCGCGGCTTCCTCAACACATATCAGCAGTCGAAGCACGAGGCCGAGCTCCTGGTCGCGAGTCGCCACGACTCCCTGCCGGTCGTCGTCTTCCGGCCGAGCATCGTGCTGGACGGGCCCGGCTCGATCCAGCGCCGGAGCGCGTTCCGCTTCGCTTTCGAGCTCGTCCGGCGCGGGCTCATGCCGGCGTTGCCGGCTAGTGGCGCGACCCCTGTCGACCTCGTCACCGAGGCAGACGCGGCGCGTGCGATCGCGCGGCTCCTGTTCGCGCCCGAGGTGGACGGCGCGTACCACGTCGCCGGCGGCGACAGCGCGCCGACACTCGACGACATCGTCGGATCGTTCGGCGTCCGCTACCTGGCCGAGGAGCAGTTCGCGTGGGAGCTTTCGAAGTGGCGGCGGGAGCGGCCACGCCTCGCGCCCGTCTACGACGAGCTCGCGAGCTTCATCTACGAGCTCGCATATCCCAAGGTGTTCGACACGAGCCGTTGCGAGCGGGCGCTCGAGGGGCCAGTCCGGAGCGAAGATCCACTCGCTTCGCTCCTCGACGATGAGAGCTTCCGGATCAGGGCCGGAGCGGGCGTCATGTCCCCGTGATCGAGGCGCTCGTCACCGCGCGCCCGCTCGCCCCGCCGGCGCCGCCCCCGCAACAGGCGCTGGCGCTGGTGGACGCCGTCGAGCCCTCGAGCCTGCCCGTGCCACGTCTGCGCGGCGTATTGCACGAGAAGGCGTTCGCGTTCGCGCCAGCTTTCGGTCTTCTCCTCGTCGCGTCGGCCGAGGGAGCGCGCGCATCCGCTGCCGCTGCCCTGTTCGCGGTAACCATGACGCTGATGCTCGGAGTGAGCGCCTTCAACCACCGAGTCGCGGTCACAGCGCGTTGGAAGCCGTGGCTGCGACGGCTCGATCACACGGCGGTGAACCTGTTCCTCGCGTGCACGTGGATGTCATTCGCCCTGCTCGTCCTGTCGGGCACCGGCCTGATCGTTTTTACGGCAGTCGTCTGCTTCGGGGCGATCGCAGCGAGCCTCGTCACGATCCTTTGGGTGGACGTTCGGGGCTGGATCCCAGCGACGATCGGGCTCGCCACTGGCTGGTCTGCGGCCTTCATGCTCCCGGCCCTCGGCGAGACCGCCGGGTTAATTGCACTGGGGCTCTTCGTTGCCGGGGGCCTCCTCTACACGGCCGGGGCGATCGTGTACGCGCTTGGCAGGCCCAACCCGCTCCCTAGGTCCGTCGGGTATCACGAGATCTTCCATGCGCTCGTCGTCGCCGGCGCTGCCTTGCACTACCTCACTCATGCCTTCTTCGTCCTGCCGCTCGCATCCTGAGCGAGTCGTAGTCGTCCCCCAGCGACCGCTGATCACCCTGGAGATTCGACGTCGCTGGCGCGCATTCGGGCGCGCATACGACGCAAAGGTGCATGAAAGCCCAAAAGCCGCTTGTCTCTTAATCCCAAGGTCGCAGGTTCGACCCCTGCACGGCCCACTCGAATCTCCCTGCAAAGACGGGGCGAGGTACTGGCTGACTGGCCGAGTCATGGTGCGCTTCGTTCCCGCAAGCGTGGGCCTCGCAGCGCTCAAGATGGTCCGTCTGGCCCATTGCTGCCTTGCGCCATGCCTGACAGGCTGGAGCGGTGAAGCTCGCCATCCTCGGCGCCACGATCTTCTGCGCGCTCCTCTCGGCTAGTGCCAGCTCCGCCGCCACGATCGAGGGCACGGCGGGGATGGACAATCTCTACGGCAGCGTCCACGCAGACACGATCCACGGCTATGACGGGCCCGACGCCCTCTACGGCAAGGGCGGGAACGACTTTCTCGCCGGCGGCCGTGGGCAGGACGTGATCCAGGGCGACCTCGGGAGCGACGTGCTCCGTGGCGGTCGCGGCAACGACGAGCTCTACGCCCACGACGGGCGCTACGACGTCGTGGACTGCGGCCCGGGCCCGGACGACTTCGCCTACATCGACTGGGGCCTGGACGACGTGCGCCGCTGCGAGCGGGGGATCGCGTGAGCTGAAGCGCCCCGAGCGCTCTGGACAACGGCCAACGTTCGGCGGATCATCGATGTAGCGGAGAAGCCGGCGCTCGCCGCGCAAAGCGCTGAAAGTCCCTGCGAGCCACTTGTGACGTCGGCGAGGGAGGCGTAGAACTCTCCGAATGGATCACCGCCTGGAGAGACAGAGCCGGAACGAAGCGCTTCTGCGCGAGGTCAACGAACGGATCGCGCATATAGACAAGGAAGCGGAGCGGGGCACCTTCGCTCCCGACGAGACCCTGTTCGAGTTTCTCTGCGAGTGCGGTGCGAGCGAGGGCCAAGCAGGCAGCTGCGAGGAGCACGTCTCGATGACGATCGACGAGTACGAACAGGTCCGCTCCCAAGACGATCGTTTCGCTGTCGCTCCAGGTCATGAGACCGCTGCGATTGAATCGGTCGTCACCCGAACCGAGCGATTCGTGATCGTCGACAAGCGTCCCGCCGCGGAGCCCTTCGTCGCGGACGACCCGCGAGGAGCTTCGTCTTCCTGAGGAAATTTTCGTTACGCCGACTCGGTTTCGGGTAGGGCGCTCTAGATGGGACGTGAAGGCACGCTCATGAAGTGCGACGGATTGCGGCACGAAGAGCGATCGGCTGGCGACCGGCTGGTTGATGTGTCCTAGCTGCGCTCGGCGCGAGTTCGGTCCGTCTGGCTGGGAGAAGACGTAGAGACCGTCCCCAAGTCGTCCACAGCCGGCCCCGTATGGCCAGGCGCGAGCAAGGAGCCTCCTCCCGTGCGCAGTGCTTCGAACTCGGCGGGTCTCAGAGCGACCGTCTCGAAGCATGAGACCGCTCCGCACTCGCAGATGAACTCGATCTTCTCCACGCTGGCCGACTGCAGTCTTTCCCAGGTCCGGTCGTTGACGTCGCGCATCAACTCGCGCGTGCCGAAGGCCCCCTCGCGTCCCGTTTCCAAGATTCCCCTCTCGCCGCAAAAGGTAGCGCGCGGGCGCCCTTCGTTCTAGGCCGCCGCCCTTCCGCATGCGCTGGCGCTCGGCGCGCAAGGCTCGACGCGGAAGGTCCTCGCTGCGGTTGTGCGCCGCGAGCTCTACGCGCTTCGACGGTCGCGCTAGGAATCGTCCTCGGCCCCGCGAGCGCTAGCTCGGCGGAACCAGAAGTTGGCTTGGACACGCAAAAACGGCATGGTTGCGTGGTCAGGCCTGTCAGACGTGGCGGGAATGCTCGCGGCGTGCCTACCTCCGTGCCTACCTCGGGCAGCGAACGAGCCGGACCGTCTCTGCGTGACACTTGTGGCTTGAGCGCGAGGGGCGTAGAACCCACCAGATGGCTATGTCAGGGCGCCCTGAGGGGGCCGAGGCGATCCGGGAACGAATCGGTCCGGATGCGCAGTACTCCACCTTCGTGCCTCCGAGAGTGCGTGGCGATGCCTCTCAGACTGAGCAGCAGTGGCCATGGCTCCGTTGGCTTTGGGGCGCCTCTCTTCTCATCCTCGCGATCGTGCTCGTGCTTGCAGCGCTCGTCGCGCTTGGCCTCTGAGCCCGGATGCCAACCGCTCTCGACAACGGCCAGCCCTCGCCGCGCACCGAAACCGCATTCTCTCGCCGGCTCAAACGGTGGTCGTTCTCAACGTCTCGCGAGAGACCGTCTACTGCCTGATCCGCGCGGGGCGCCCCCCATGCGCGCGCGTGGGGTCAAATTCGTCTGCCAAAACGAGCCCCGCCGCTTGGGCGACTTGTCCTGCCCGCGGCGTGGGCGGAAGGTGCGCCTCCCGCCTAGCTGTGAGCGCGGGCTCAACCGAGCCCGGTTGTCCCTCGAAGCCCGTCTCTTGTGTGGCGCCGCGGGGCGCAGTCACGCCTGTTCTTCAGCTTCCTTCTGTTGCTCAGCTGACGCTCTGACCCCGATGCGTCCCGACCAGACCCAGTAGAGGAACCCCCCTAAGAGCACCGAAGCGGCGAGCACGGCGAGAAACGCTTCAGCCGACGGTGCAAGCTGAGGCTGGTAGAGGATCGACGGCGACAAGAGTTTCGCGAGCGGAACAGTCGCGATGCTCAGAACGAACTGCAGGATCGAAGCGCTAAGGCTAAGAGGAGGCAACTCCCGCAGTTTTCCACCCCAGCGTATAGCGACTTCAGCGACGTCGAGCTCCGGCCGCAGCAAGGCGAGCCGAGCGAGTGCAGCCGAAATCGCGACGATGAGCCAGGCGATTGCGAGCACGAGCGGGGCGAGCGCGACGGAAGCGGGAGCAATGCCCTCGTGCCATGCAGCCACAGTGACAAGCACCACTCCCGCGCTGAAGCGAGCAAGCGCGGCCCAGTGCGGTAAGAGCAACGCTGATGCAGCAAGCTCGATGTCGGTACGTTGAGATGTCTGGACCTCCGCCACCGGGAGACGCCAAATGTTCGGCGAAATCACGTTCGCGATTCCGGAGGCGGCTTCAAGGATTCCGAAGGCACCCACGAACTGCCAGGGCGACCACGGCTCGAGGCCGCCTAGTGCAGAAAGGGTGAAGATGATGCCGACGAGATTGACGAACGAGAGCGTGAACGTCAGAAACAGGCCACGAAACGCCCGGGTACCGGACGAGTGCTGCTTACGGCTCATGTCGAACGATCCTTGGCGCAGCAGCCTCTAGCGGCAACACCGACAGTCCGCGCCTCGCGTGGGACCGACGATTTGCAGAAGGCGGAGGATCGTGCCATAAGAAGTCGTTCTAGGCCTTGCCACTCGCCGAGCTCCCCAACCGGCGAGGGCTTAGGTCGTCCCTTTGAGCTAGCGTGGCGGCGAGAGACGTAGGACTTCGCCCTGCTGTTTTACGGCGCGCTGCGCGGTCCGTCAGGGACCGTCCTACAGAACACCGCTTGATGCTTGTGGCTCCGAGGGCTCTAAGGGGTCGCGATCCGGCTCCTCAGGCATCGTCGGCGGCTCAGGTGCTGTTCCGGGCTCCTGCTCGGGCATCGTTCCGGGCTCTGCCGGCGGCTGCTCGGGCATTGGCCGATCCGGTGTGGTGGGCTCGGTGGACATCAGTCTCCTTTCGACGAAGGGGAGTCGGTTCTACCCCCTCAGCGCGATCGCTATCTCGGTGTTGCGGGATCGGCGCCAAATCAAGCGCTGTTACACCATCCGATACCTCACATCTCCCGCATCTTCAGGTTGGGAACACCCGTTGTGGGAGAAACCGACTGGAGGTGACATGGGCATCATCGCGTGGATCATTCTCGGCCTGCTCGCCGGCTTCATCGCCAAGGCGATCCTGCCTGGTGACGATCCCGGTGGGGTGATCATCACGACGCTGATCGGAGTCGCTGGCGCTTTCATCGGCGGGTTCATCGCCAAGGCGCTCGGTTTCGGTGACCCGATCGACGAGTTCTTCGACTTCAGCACCTGGGTTGGAGCGATCATCGGGGCGATCGTGCTGCTTCTCATCTATCGCGTGATCATGGGGTCAATGGGACGCGGGCGGCGAACGGCGTACTAGACGGCGTCTGTGGAGGGCCACCGGCAGCGGTGGCCCTCCTTCGAGCGAACTAAGGCGAGGTACCTGGCTGACACGCCGCTTCAGGAGGCGGGCGCTTGAGGATGACGACGTGGCCGTCCTTCTCATGGTGGAGCGCGGCGAGGGGCGGCCTCTACCGTGCCGCACCTCGCCATGCTCAGGCTGAGAGAAGGCGGTCGAAGAACGACCGGTAGCGCTGCAGGGCGATGCGAAGGTCTTCAGTCGAGACTTCGTCGCCCCGATCCCACTGGCCTTCCAAGCGCTGGCGTTCCTGGGAGAAGGAGTCAGCGAGCTTCTGCATCAGCTCGGCGACAAGACTGTCTGCTTCCTCAACTGCACGACGAGGCTCATCAACGAAGCTGCCTTGGATCTGAGTCCAGCGACTGCGGACATCACTCGTGGTTTCGTCACCGAGCAACGGGCCGCGCTCCTCGTCTTCGGTGTCGTCACGTTGGTCAGCATCGGCAGCCGGCGCCTGTGCATCGTCTTTGTCGATCTGCTCGCCTTTCTCTTCAGCGAGCCCCTCAGTCTCGTCGTCGAGGACCGACTCATCTTCGCGCGACTCGATCTCACCTCGCGACGTGATGTCTGCCGTACTCGTGCGCTCTTCACGCTCCATCACCGCACCTCCTCGGGCGCTCGTTCGCCACTCTCGACGAGCTCGTCGAAGAGCGATCTGTAATAAACCATCGCCTGTCGCAGGTCTTCAGTGCTCGCGTCGCCAGCGTCGTAGGCGAGGTAGGTGGCATGCGCTTTGCGGTAGTTCTCTACAACGATGGGATGATCCACCGAGATGAGATCCGCGCGGTCGTCGAAGTCGTCCACCGGGTATCCGCGGTCAGACATCACCTGCTGCACCAAGCGATCCGCGTCTCGGGTGGCCCCGACGGGATCGTCAACGAATCGCACCTGGATGCCCTCCCACTCATGGGTGTACCGCTCGGACACCTCGGGGGCTAGGTCTCGAATTTCCAACTCCTCACGCCGCTTGCGGCGATCCTCGAGGTCTGCCTCGGCCTCTTTGCGTGTAGGCGCGTTCGCTATCGCCCGCTCATACTCAGGGCCGAAGGTGTCTCGAAGTCGTTTACGTCGCGCCTGCAGCAAACCGATCACGGCGATTAGGAGGACGGCGACAACTGCTACCGCAATGATGATCCAGATCCAAGTGTCCATCTCCTGCCTCCCTTAGAGCAGACCGTTTGTAGAGGACTCGAGCGATCGAACAACTGTCAAAGCGTGCCCCACCAAGAGTGTTGCCAGGTAACGGACGCAATGTGGGCCTGGCCGCTCAGGCTCGGATGGAAGTAGTCGAGCTTGCTGACATCGCTCCCGATGAACTGATAATTGAAGACGGCGTATTCGTCGAAGCGGCAGAAGGCGTACTGGCTGCAGACGTTGGCGAGGACCTCGTTGAACGCCTGCTCGCGCGCGAGCACGGCTTCGCGGTCGGCTTCCGTGTTGTTAGAGGAGAGCATCGACTGGCAGATGTGCGCTGCCGACCAGACGAGCCGCGCGGTCGAATTGTCCTTGAAGACGTTCCAGAGCTGGTAGATGTTGGGGATGCTGCTTACGAAGACGTGCTTTCCGCTCGGGAGGCCAGCCGCGAGCGTGCTCATCGTCGCTGCGAACTGGGCCTTGAAATCACCGACGCTCGTCATCGTCGACGGGGAACTCGTGCAGACGTCGTTTGCGCCCATCAGGATCGTGACGTAGCGGGCGCCCTGGTTCACCGCTGCTTGTGCTTGCCCGGGAGCGTCAGCCATCTTCGCTCCCGACCGGGCGTCGTTGTACTTGTGGCCATAGATGCTCGGCTTCAGCGCGAGGATGCGCTCGTAGTGGCTCTTGATGCCGTCGAAGGCACCCCCGCCCGTACTCCATGACTGCGCTGGATGATCGCCATACCAGCAGCAGACGTCGGCGGCGCGGGTTATCGAGTCTCCGATTCCCGCGATGCTGGTTGGCAAGCTAGGTGCAGCTGAGGCCGTGGGCGTCGTGCAGAGGAGGGCAACGACGTAACCCAAGACGAGCAACCTCCGATGTGGCATCCCAACCCCTCCTCAGTTCTTACGCCGCGATATTCCCCCCTCCGCGCTTCTTGAACCTGAGCCCACGAGTGGTCGCAGGACGCGGCACGCGCGCGACGGCTTGGGCGAGGAGGTCTCGCCTGCGAGCGACGAAGCAAGCGCCTGGACGCTCTGTGCCGCCTTCGCGCTGGCCGGCAAGGATGGCATTCCCACGAGTCGCCTCCATGGGGCCTTGCGTGCCCTCGGTGATGTCACGGGGATGAATTCACTCGAGGGCTGGAACGACGACCCGCCTCGCACCAAGCAGGAGGTACTTGACGCCTTGGATACCGCGATCGAGCGGATCGAAGGCGCCGATTCCGAGTGACAGCGGCTCAGGTCACTCGGAAGAACCAGATCGACTTCCGAGGGCGGTGCCGATGGGCTGCGGTGAGGAGACTCGCGCCGGGCCCGAGGACCCGCTTATCCTGCGTGAATGGAATACCAGGCCGTTCTCGGGCCCCAAGACGTCCTCGAGGAGAAGCCGTTCACGAACGCAGACAACACGGAGCGCGAAGTGGACGTGATGCAGTTCATGCTCGAGGAGGAGCGTCAGCTCGCGCAGGCGTGGGCGAAGGACGGAGACGCCGCGCCCGCTGATGTCGTGATGAAGGACCCGGACGCGGAGGGCCGGCGGCATCTGCTCGTCATCCCGAGCGTCCGCAATCTCGTCCAGGCGGCCGAGTTCACGGCCGTCGGCTTCTTCGGGAAGCCGCGTGACGACGTCGACCACGACGTTCTTTTCACCCTCGAGGACGAGCTCGTCGGACGGATGGGCCGTTACGGCGAGGTCGGGCTCCTGAGCTACTACGACGTCGAGCTCGTCGCGCCCAAGGGAACGTACGGGAACCTGATCCTCTTCTCGACGCCCGACGTTCCCGAGGAGTGGTACAGGGACGAGATCCACAGCAAGGCGGTCTCGCTCGCCTCGGGCCACTACCACCAGATCCGCCTGCACAAGGGATCTGTCCACGGGTCGATCCTCGGCGGCTGCCAGATCTCCGTCGAGCGGACGAAGTACTTCGACTTCAGCGGCGACGACACCTGGTTCGGCCTGCGCCATTTCAACGGCGCCTGAGCCGGCTAGGGCAGCGCATAGATGTTGAGGACGCCCTCCGTGTGGTGGTCGTTCGCGCTTCCCTCCGGGAGTGCGATGCGCCCGTCGACGACGATCGGGCTGTTCCAGTGGCCGCCTCCGGCGGGGAGATTGGCTTCGCGGTCCCCTGAGACGGGGTCGTAGACGTTGAGGCCGCCACCGCCCGGGTCATAGACGTAGAGCAGGTCCCCGGCCAGCACGGGGCTGGTGCCGGGCGTGCTGTTCTCCCACCGTTGTTCGAGCGTCTTGTCCTTGAGGACGTATCCCGCGGTTCCCGCCGAGTTGGCGACGAAGACCCAGATCGCGTCCGGGGTCGCCCAGACCGCAGGCGCGGTGAACACGCCCGTGTCACCGGGAGCCGAGGCGATGCTCGCCTCTCCGCCCTTCTCGCCGAGACCGAGTGTGGTGAGATCGAGGACTCGGAGGAGCCCGTCCTTCCCGCCCTGGACGACGAAATGCGGAGGAAGGAACGCGGGCGAGGCGCTCGAGAGGTCGATGTCGCCGGCGTCGAGCTCCTCCTCGTTCTCCGGCGTGTAGCTCTTGAGGAGCTCTGCCGCGTCGGGCGAAAGCTCGAGGACGCTGTCGCCCCAATCGGTCGATCCGTTCCAGTCGGCGTTTCCCGTCGAGACGAGCAGGTTTCCGGTTCGCGGTTCGACGACGACTCCGCCGCGGCCCCAGATCGCCGAACCCGACTCGTCGCATGCCGACGGGTCGAGGACGCCTTCCCGATCGCTGCAGAGCGTGTTGAAGACGTTGACGAGCTCGCCGGAGCCCTTGTCGATGGCGACAACGTGACCTTGGTAGGGGGGCGCGTCGCCGAGGTAACCGCCGGTCGCGAGCAGAACGAGGCCGTGCGCGAGGTTCAGCGCCGGTGCTGACTTCTCATGGGCGGGATCGGTCGTCACCGTGGCCGGCCACCCTTGCGAGCGAACCTCGTGCCCGGTCGCGTCCTCGAGCTTGTGCACCCGTCCGTCGGGTGAATAGGAGTAGAGATACGGCGTCTCGGGATCGTCGACCGGGCTCGACTGCGTGATCTGACTGGTTCCTTCCCAACCGTCGATGCCTTCCGGTGTGAACGTCCACAAGATCTTCCCGCTCTCGGCGTCGACGGCAACCGTCTTGCCGTAGGCGGTATCCAGGACAAACCGGTTGGGAGGGATGAAGATCGGCGACGAGTCCGCCGTGCCCGGAAGGGGCACCTGCTTCCGTTTCAGGCGTCCGGCGTTCTCGGCCGTGATCCCCGTTTCCTCGTAGTAGGCATTGCTCCGCTGCGCGTCGTAGCCGAAGCGGGGCCAGCTGCTCGTGGATGGCGGGGAGGGAACGCTGACGTCGAAGTCCGTCGTCGGCGTCGAGCTGCTCCCACCGCTGCAGCCCGCGAGCAGGAGCAACACGACCGTGATTCTGAAGCCCCGCATCCCTCTGAGGATCGTACGCGCGGCGCTCCGCCGCGGTTCCCGGCAAACTCTCCTAGCCGACGCGCAGCTTCGTGCCCGGCGGGAGCGAGAGGCTGTTGACGCGGGGGTTGAGCGCGAGCAGGTCTCCGAGCTCGAGACCGTGGCGGGCCGCGAAGGTCGCGACCGTCTCGTGCTTGCGAATCACGTCGGTCTCCCTCGTAGTCGACGCCTTGGAGACGATGGGCGCGCTGACGTCCGGAGCGCTGCGGAAGGCCGGTCGAACGAGCAGGAACGCCACGACCACCGCTGTGAAGTAGAAGGCCACGACCGCGATGCGCGTGGAGCGCCGAAGCAGACCATCCATGCGCTGCGTGGTTCGGAGTCTCGGTTCGATCGCAGCCATGGTCGGTACTTAAATGCGCCCGGGATGCGATTCGAAAACGCGTTCTGGATACGCTGCCGCCCGTGGGACGCGAGCGAACACGCTGGGAAGAGGACAACGAAGCTCAGCTCAACGTCGCGGCGTTCGTCACCGTCGCGTTGCTCGCTCTCGGGCTCGCCGGCCTCATCGTTCTGCTCGCTCTGACCTGATGGAGACAGGGCTCGCAGGCAAGCGCGTCCTCGTCACGGGCGCCTCGGGGGGCATCGGCGGGGCGTGCGTGCGCGCCTTCGGGGACGAAGGGTGCCGGGTCGTCGTCCACTACCACCGCGGGCGCGAGCGGGCCGAGGAGGTGGTGAGGGAGCTGGAGGGCGGCGTAGCCGTCCAGGCCGACCTGACCGACGAGGCCCAGGTCGAGAGGCTGTTCGCGGAGAGCCGTGAAGCGTTCGGAGGGCTCGACGTGTGCGCAGCGGTGGCGGGCGTGTGGCCGGAGGAGGACGTTCCCGTCTGGAGGCTTCCCCTCGAGCGCTGGGAGGGCACGCTCAACTCGAATCTCACAGCGACTTTCCTCACCGCGCGCGGCTTCCTGCGCGAAGTCGAGCGCCAGGGCCACGGAAGCCTCGTTCTCGTCGGCTCGACGGCAGGCATCTTCGGGGAGGCGGGTCACGCGGATTACGCGGCGGCGAAGTCGGCGCTCGTCGGGGGCCTGCTGCTGAGCCTGAAGAACGAAGTCGTTCGCGTCGCGCCCGGCGCGCGGGTCAATGCGGTTTGCCCGGGCTGGACGTTGTCGCCGATGACGCGTTCGACCCTCGACGACCCCGCTGTGCTCGAACGGGCTACTCGGACGATGGCGTTGCGGAAGGCCGCCGAGCCGAACGACATTGCCCGCCAGGTCGTCGTCCTCGCCTCGGACGAGCTCTCGGGCCACGTCACGGGCCAGGTCGTGATCGTCGCGGGGGGCATGGAGGGCCGGCTCCTGCACGTCTCATGAAAGCGGCGCGGATCGAAGAGCTGGGGGGAGCGCCCTTCATCCAGGAAATGGACGAGCCCGAGCGCGCCGGGGGCCAGGCTCTCCTGGCGCCGGTGGCGGTCCCGCTCAACCCGATCGACATCTCGACGAGCACGGGAACCTTTTACGGAGGCTCGCCGCCCACGCCCTACACGCCCGGCTCGGAAGCCGTGGCCAGGGTCGTGGAGGCGGACTCGGTTCCCGCGGGGACCCGCGTCTACGTGTCCGGCGACGGCCTGGGGAGGCAGCGAGACGGGACGCTCGCCGAGCGCGCAGTCGCTGCGAATGAGATTCTCACGCCTGTTCCCGACGGGATCTCGGACGAGCTTGCCGGCGCGTGCGGGACCGCAGGCCTCTCGGGCTGGCTTTCGGTGGTCTGGCGTGCGCGCACCGCGCCGGACGACCGGGTGCTCGTGCTCGGCGCGACCGGGGCGGTGGGCCTGACGGCCGTTCAGGCCGCCCGCATTCGAGGCGCACACGTGATCGTCGCGGCGGGTCGCAGGCCCGAGCTGCTCGAGCTCGCGAGGGAAGTGGGAGCGACGGCGACGGTGGAGCTCGACTCGGACGATCTCGCGGAAGAGCTCCGCGCGGCGGCGGGCGACGAGGGCTTCACGGTGATCATCGACCCCCTCTGGGGCGAGCCGATCGTGGCGGCTCTCGAGGCCGCGGCTCCAGGCGCGCGCGTCGTGCAGCTCGGCCAGTCGGCCGGGGCGACCGCCGAGATCCCCTCGGCGCTCGTCCGCGGCAAGCAGCTCGACGTACTCGGCTACGCCAACCCGCAGCTCCCGCTCGAGCTGCGCCGCTCGGCCTACCTCGAGCTTCTCGATCGAGCCGCGGCCGGCGAGGTCCGGTTTGCCCTCGAGACGTATCCCTTCGAGCGGGTGACCGAGGCCTGGGAGCGCCAGGCCGCGGGCCCCGGCGCCAAGCTCGTCGTCAGCATCTCCTAGCCGGTAAAGACGCGGCGAACCGCGACTTCGTCCGCCGGGTCCGTGAGCACGAGCACCTCGTCCCCCGCGTGGATTCGCGACGAGCCGCGGGGCTGGATCGGCAACCCGTCCCGCACGATGAGGCTGATCCAGGTGCTGTCCCCGATCGAGAGGTCCCGCACGCGCCGGCCCTCAGCATGAGAACCGCGAGCCACCCGGTAGCGGACGACCCCCTCCGGCTCCTCCTGGAGACCGACATAGACGGAGTAGGGCTCGAGCTGGCGCCGGCGCATCGGGATCCCCAGCCGCCTGGCCGCGAGCATCGTCGTGCTCCCATGCAGGAGCACGGACACGGTCACGATCACGACGACGAGGTTGTAGATCCGCGTGGAACCTTCGATGCCAGACAGGAGCCCGAAGGTCGCAAGGACGAGCGGGGCGGCGCCTCTGAGGCCGACCCAGGCGATGAAGGAGCGCTCGCCCCAGCGCAGGCGGATCGGCGCCAAGAGCGAGACGACGACAAGGGGTCGCACCAGGATCCCGAGGATGAGCGCGAGCAGGAGTCCGTCCAGCCAGATGTTGTCCTTGGCGAGATCCGCGAAATGGAAGGTGAGCCCCAGCGCCGCGAAGACGAGGATTTCGGCCAGGCTCGCGAGCGAGCTGTGGAAGCGCACGATCTCCCGCTTGAAGGGAACGCGCGCGTCCCCGACCAGGACTCCGGCCACGAAGACGGCCAGGAAGCCCGACCCATGGGCGACGGTGGCGACTCCGTAGATAGCGACCGCCGCGAGCAGGCTGCGGACCGCGTAGAGGCTCTCGCTCGGCAAGGAGACCCGGCGCATGAGCTGGAGGAGGAGAACCGCCGAGGCGATACCGATCGCCAGGCCGACCGCCATCTCGATCGTGAAATCGGTGACGATCGTCCAGACGGAGGAATCGGCGTGCTCCGCGTATTCCAACACTCCGATCACGAGGGCGATCCCGACGGGGTCGTTCCACCCCGACTCCCCTTCGAGGATCGTCTTCGAGCGCCCGGCGACCTCCCGGTTCCCGAGCACGGAGAACATGACCGCGGCGTCCGTCGGCGCGACGGCTGCGCCGAGGAGCCAGGAGAGCGTCCAGCTGAGGTCGAAGAAGGCGTGCGCGCAGAGGGCGACGAGCCCTGCCGTCGCGAAGGTCCCGACGACTCCCAGGATCGTGATCGGGACCGCCGAGGCGCGGAAATTGCGCCAGCCGACCTCCATCCCCCCGTCGAAGAGGATGACGATGAGCGCGACGACGCCGATCCGCTCCACGGCCTGGATCGAGACGTAGTCCGCGACCGTCGGGAAGAGGTCCGACACGAGCGCCGCGGCGAGGAAGAAGATCGCCGGCGCAGGGATCGGGACGCGTTCGGTCAGCTTCGTCGAGAGGAGGGCGATGAGGAACCCGAGCGCGACGACGAGGACGATCTCGCCAAATGCCGTCAGCTCGCCCACCGGCCTGAATCATTTCAGCGCCACGAAAGAGGGCGGCCGAAGCCGCCCTCTTGAGCTTGGATCAACCCCGCGCTGCTAGGGCAGGGGCCGGTTGTACGGGTCGTCCCGCACGTACGTCTCGCGGCGCCACGGGCCCCAGCTGCCGACGCTCGACCAGAAGATGAGCGAGAGCAGCAGCCCGACCGCACCGACGACGACGAGGATCCAGCCGATCGTGTCGATGTCCACCCCGGTCGCTGTCACGTTGACGGCGAGGGCGAGGATGAGACCCACTGCGATCAGAAAGATGCTTACGCCGATACCCATGCAATTGCCTCCTTGGGGTTCGTCCCTGTCAACGGTCGAGGCCCCGATCCGGTTACGGTTTCCGTTAGGGTTCGGGCCGCTCGGTACCCGCCTCCGTTAGTGCGAAAACGCTCGATCATCCAGATGGTGCTCGTGGGCGTCGCAGTCGGCGGTGCCCTCGCCTTGGTGGCCATCCTCATCCCCTGGCTGCCGGAGGCCGACTCGACGCAGGCGCACAAGGTCGACGACGTTTACTGGTTCGTCACCATCATCTGCATGGCGATCTTCGCCCTGGTCGCCGGGGTGTCCGTGTACGCCGTGTGGAAGTTCCGCGCGGCCCCGGGCGACGAGGACGACGGCAGCCCGATCCACGGTCACACGGGCCTCGAGGTCGTCTGGACGGCTGTGCCGGCGGCGCTCGTCACCGCCATCTCGATCTACAGCGGGGTCGTTCTCACCCAGGTCGAGCGCATTCCGTCGCAGCACCGCGTGGTCGACGTGACCGCGCAGCAGTTCGCGTGGTCCTTCACCTACCCGGAGGCGAAGGTCACGAGCGGCCAGCTGGCTCTCCCGATCGGCCAGCCCGTCGAGCTGAAACTCTCGGCCAAGGACGTCATCCACTCCTTCTGGGTACCGCAGTGGCGCATGAAGAAGGACGCCGTGCCCGGAATAACCACCAACGTGATCGTCACTCCGACGAAGCTCGGCACCTTCACCGTCATCTGCACGGAGCTCTGCGGTCTCGGCCACGCGGCGATGCGCGCAAGGGCGATCGTGCTGACGCAGGAGGGCTTCGACAAGTGGTTGGAAGACCAGAAGAAGGCGGCAGCCGCCTCGGGGACCGCGCAGGGTAAGACGCTCTTCACCCAGCAGTGCGGCACCTGTCACACGCTGGCGGATGCGGGACCGACGGCGGAGGTCGGGCCCAACCTCGACGACGCGCTCGCCGGGAAGAGCGCCGACTTCATCCACGAGTCGATCGTCGACCCGAACGCGGAGATCGCGCCCGGCTTCCAGCCCGATGTGATGCCCGGAACCTTCGGCGACACCCTCTCCCAGCAGCAGCTGGACAGCCTCGTGAAATATCTCCTCGACACAGCAGGAAAGGGGTAGTGACTTGGTCGTAGAGGCGCACGAGCGCGAGCACGCGGACACGTACGTCTCGCCTCCGCCGAGGCGGGGACGCAGGCGCTGGACCGCCGCGGGCTGGCTTCGCGTCCTCTGGGTCATGCCGCTGGCCTTCGTCCTCGACGCCGTCTTCGTGCTCGCCGCCCGCGCGGCGCTGGGCTACGAGAGCGCAGGCCTCGGCGCGCTCGGCCCGTTCGGCGAGAACTTCTTCGCGTTTACGCAGGCGGAGCTCCAGGTCCTGATCGTCACCTGGCTCGTCGTCGTGCCGCTCGCCTTCCTGGCCGGGCTCGGTGGCTTCGACTACTGGGCCTACTGGATCTCGGGCCGGCCCACCCGCCCCGAGGACCACTCTGGCCACGGCGCCCGGACGTGGAAGGACTACTTCCGCGTCAACACCGACCACAAGGTCATCGGCATCCAGTACCTCGTGACGACCATCTTCTTCTTTGTCGCGGCCGGCCTCATGGCGATGTTCATGCGCGCGGAGCTCGCGAAGCCCGGAATGCAGTTCGTGGACAACAACACGTTCAACGGGCTCTTTTCGGTGCACGCGTCGCTCATGATCTTCCTCTTCGTCATCCCGGCCTTCGCCGGCCTCGGGAATTACGTCATCCCGCTGATGATCGGCGCGCCGGACATGGCGTTCCCGCGGCTGAACGCACTCTCCTTCTGGCTGCTGCCGATCGCCGGCTTCATCATGCTCTCGAGCTTTATCGTGCCGCACGGCGGCGCCTTTGCTGCCGGCTGGACGAACTACACGCC